>JAISHU010000104.1 GCA_031262385.1 Mediterranea sp. (in: CFB group bacteria) | reverse complement strand
CGAGGCGGAGTATTCGTCTACCAGCACGATGAGCTTTCCCTTCTTGAAGTTACCGGTGCCTTTGGCAAAGAAGTCGTTTCGTTTGGCGCTGCGTCCTTCGGTGTAGACAATCAGTTCGTGCTGTTTTAGGAACTCGTCCGCCAAATCAATAGCGGCGTTGAGGTAGCCTCCTCCGTTGCCTTGCAGGTCGAGAATCAGTTCGCTCATGCCTTGCTTTTGAAGTTTCTTGAGTGCCTCGGTAAACTCTACGGCGGTAGTGGCTGCAAAGCGACTGATGCGGATGTAGCCTGTGCCGGGTTGTATGAGGTACGAGGCATCTATGCTGAAGATGGGAATCTTGTCGCGCTTGACGGTGATGTTCAGCGGTCGGTTTACTTCGCGGCGCACAATGGTGAGGAGTACTTGTGTCCCTTTGGGTCCGCGCAGACGGCGCATGATTTCTTCGGTCGACATCTTTACACCGGCGATAGCCGAGTCGTTAACGGCGGTGATGCGGTCGCCCGCCAGAATGCCGGCTTTCTCCGACGGACCGCCCGTTACGGGTTGTATCACCAGCAGCGTGTCTTCCACCATTTGGAACTGCACGCCGATGCCTTCGAAGTTGCCTTGCAAAGGTTCGTTCATCTTCTTCACCTCTTTGGCGTTGTTGTACACCGAGTGGGGGTCTAAGTCCGCCAACATACTTACGATGGCTTTTTCCACCAGCTTATCTTCGTTGACCGTGTCCACATAAAGACGCGATATGGCAAACTCTGCCATTTGTAACTTGCGTGCCGCCGTACGACCGCCGGGCAGTTGTGCCTGCATGTTTGTGCAGAGGCATACACCTATTATATATATAAGAGCTTTTTTTGTCATAGAGAACAAAGGTATATCTTTTTCGAAGATTATTAGAAACCGTTTTGATTTTATTGATATAATTTTTATTACTCATGCTCCCGAGTCTCTTTTCGGTCTTATCTTTCTCTTTTACTTGTCAGATAGCTGCCTGTCTTCTGCGGAGATGCTAAGAAACTTACCGGAGGCAGTGAATTGTTTAGTAGTTGTTATTTACTGATAAATAATTATGTATCAGTAATATATTATTTTTATACTGCACTTCCTTTACCGTCCGACCAACGTCGTACGAGCGTCCGACCAACGTCGTACGGTCGTACAACCATCGTCGGACGCTCGTACGACGTTGGTCGG
Source organism: Mediterranea sp. (in: CFB group bacteria) (assembly GCA_031262385.1). Lineage (GTDB taxonomy): Bacteria > Bacteroidota > Bacteroidia > Bacteroidales > Bacteroidaceae > Bacteroides. The sequence goes on along the minus strand of JAISHU010000104.1, from coordinate 47,835 downwards.
ACGGTAAAGAATGTGCGGTGCAAAGACAATAAAATAAGCTGTAAAGATAAGGATGTAAGAAAGAAAAGTTATAAAACAGCTTATCACGCGTCCATCACACCTTTAGCGTGCACCTTCTCTTTGCTTGAGGAAAAGATTGAGATACTACGGTCAACCAAAATCAGGACGAAACAAGCACTAAATTCAAAACAGCTTCCGAATAAATTAGGAAGATTGTTTTAAAAAGCAACCCCGTCTCGTAGTGAGACGGGGTTGCTTTTTAAATGATGATTTGCGGGAAAATGCTTAGCGGTTATTCAAACACATCGCCGTTGTGATTCTGATACCAGTCGGGATTATTTGTACCGCCGGAGGTTATCCAACTCTTGAAGTCGGGATATACGTCTTTAATATTTTTATATTCCAGCGGCCATGCAAACGGAGCGGGAATCATGATAGCCCATGCTATTCGCTCTTTGCTGAGGTAGTAACCTTCCAACGTAGAAGCGTCGTCGCCCGTGTCGAATAGTTTCGGGTCGGCTTTGTCGGTGGGGGCAATATCGGGAAGGTGTATCTCTATGGACATGGTTTTGTTGCTCCACGAGGGGGTCGAGATATACAAATCCACCATATTAATATTGAAGTCGACGGGCATCACCGATGTACCACTAAAGGTATATTTCACCTCAAAGGTTGCGGGTGTCTTTGTATAGCCTCCCTTTTTCGTATTGATAAATTCGTTGTCGCCTGTTGCGTTGCCCATAAAGCGATGCAAGTCGGAACTGATTAGCTGATAGCTGTTGGGAATCGTCTGCATACGCAGAGCGAGAGTCAGCGTTTTCGAAGCACCCACAGCCCGTACACTACCTTTAATGGTAGCTGCTTGCAGCGAGCCGTCGGCACGTTGTTCGGTAATGATGTTGTCGATAGAGACTACCGCATCGTTAAAGTCCAAATCGCCGTAGACAGGCCAGTTGTCTTCGAAAGCAAAGGTATAACCCGTATCGTCGTCGGTCACAAGGGGATAAGTGGGATTGGTGGGAGTCTCTCCTTCGTTGCCTTCGTTGAGTATACCGCCGCAGGTTTCTACGGTGTATTGCGATTCGTCGTAACCGGTGGTGGGGATGCCTTCGGCATGGAAGCACGAACTCCATTGACTGTCGTTCGGACTGATTACTGTATCTCTTTCCAATACAAGATTTCCGCTTATCCGAGTATCCCAGTTGTATTCTCCAAGTTCGATTGTTCCTGCTTTTAGCATGGAGATATCACCACCTGAAACACCTGTTACGGTACTACCACCATTTGTGAAAAACAAGTTGGTCGCTTTGATTAACGAACCGTTCTTCATGGTAACTTCAGTCGAATACGGTGAAGTAACTAAAGGAACAGGAAGCCATTTCCCGTTACTGTCTTGTCCGGAGGTCAACGAACCTTTATCTAAGGTCATTTTAATAAAGTCAAACGACTCCTTGGCAATGATTGTGCAAGCATTATAGATAAACTCATCCGTGGCACTCTCGCGCAAGGTTACTTCTATAAATCCATCGTTATAGATAGTACCGCCACCAGTCCATTTGTACGCTTTGATAGTGGCACTGTTCCAGTTTACCCAATACTTATCTTTGGGAGTATTGGTGTCCAGCCATTCATCGACGGAGATAGTACCGTGATTGGATACTGTTGCTGAAACAAATTTCATTTTTTTCTTTACTAATATATCGCCATAGTTCAGCACCATATTATCACCAAACGTTATGGTGGCATTAGTCCCCGATTTCAACGTGCCGAAGTTGTAAAAGGGTGCATCTTGAAAGGTTACATTGTTGGCTACCTTAATATCTATTGTACCCCCTTCTTGTACGGAGATAGAACATGCTTTCCCAAATTGGAATCCATCCTTAGTAACTTCAATTTTACCTCCGTTGAGTACATAAATGTCCAAATTGCTCTGGATTTCATTCGTTGGGATAGCCCATGTACCTTTTACATAGACCTTGACACGACCGCTATTCGTACTCGCATTAATTTCTCGATTAAAGGTACCTTCAATCAAAAAGTTGCTACCCCCCGGATATTCATTCCTGCCATCCTGTTTAGGTAGTTCTGTCCAGTTACTCGGCAGTGTAAACCACGTTTTGGGGTCAACCTCCGGCTCGCTGAATCCTTCTGCTTTTGCCGCATCTACAGCCGCCGTGCTGCTGCCCACTGCGCGGGTAGCGGCGCCACCGGGATAGAGTTTGCATGTGATACTGCCCGATGCTGCGGGAACAGTAAACGCATAGGTCTCTTTGCGCTGTTTGGGGTCGGTTTTACGTATATACAGTTCGGTAGCCGGTATAGGCAGAATCAAAGTTGCCGTATAATTTTGTCCTTTTCCGGCAACGCCTGTGGCAATGGGAGTAGCAGTAGAAGTAAGCAGTGGATTTTGCGCAAAAACTTCTATCAAGTAGTTGTATTGCCCGTTAAATTCGTCTTTCACTTCGGCGGTAAGCGATATACTCTTGTACATGGTCCAATCGAAGCTGGGCGGGGCGGTGAAGCCTTCTCCTAACGGGTTTTCTGTGGGAGGAATTTCCGGCTTTTTAGTCGGGTCATAGACATTGCCCCCCAAGCAGCCGGTCAATAAAACGACCGCTGCCATAATAAACAATAGAATTGTGTTTCTTTTCATCTCAATTATCATAGTTTTTTAAGTGATAGCAACTCTAAATTGCTGCAAATATACAAGTTATTATTTAATTATGTTTTTATTTTTTGCTATTGTTAGTTATTTTATTCTTATTTATCGTCACGAATAGATACTATATGAGTTTATTGCGCCGTTTTTACACTATCTTTGCCGCCTAATTCTACAAAATACATAGAAATGAAGAACTTATTCGACATTAAAGACAAAGTCATTGTACTTACAGGCGGATGCGGTATATTGGGACAGAGCATCGCTCATTATCTGGTGGAACAAGGTGCCAAAGTGGTGGTACTCGACCGCTCGGAAGAGGTCGGCAAAAAGCTGGAAGCCGAACTGCTGCAAAAAGGTGAAGCCTTATTCTTGGTTACCGATGTGTTGAACAAAGAGGTGCTCGAAGCCAACAAAGCTGCTATCGTAGCTCACTTCGGTACCATCGACGTGTTGCTCAACGCTGCCGGAGGTAACATGCCGGGAGCTACTATCGCACCCGACAAAACTGTGCTCGACCTTGAGGTAGACGCTTTCCGTAAAGTGGTAGACCTGAACTTATTCGGTACGGTGCTCCCCACCATGGTGTTTGTGGATGTGATGGCGAAAAACAAAAAAGGCGCCATCGTGAACTTCTGTTCGGAATCGGCATTGCGCCCGCTTACCCGCGTAGTAGGTTACGGCTCGGCAAAAGCAGCCATTGCCAACTATACCCGCTATATGGCTACCGAACTGGCTACGAAATTCAGCCCCGACCTGCGCGTGAACGCCATCGTTCCCGGCTTCTTGCTGACCAATCAAAACCGCGACCTGCTGACCAACCCCGACGGTTCGCTCACCGACCGCGGTAAAACCATTATCGCACATACACCCTGCGGACGCTTTGCCGAACCCGAAGAACTGCTGGGTACGATACATTACCTCATCAGCGACGCTTCGTCGTTTGTAACAGGTGTACTCTCGGTAGTAGACGGTGGCTTCGATGCCTTCTCTATCTAACTTAAGAACTTATAACTTATAAACTTAAACCTATGATTCTTAGTGAACAAACTTGGCGCTGGTACGGTCCTAACGACCCGGTCAGCCTGTGGGACATCAAACAGGCAGGCGCTACCGGCGTGGTAAACGCACTGCATCACATCCCCAACGGCGAGGTGTGGAGTGTCGAAGAGATTATGAAACGCAGAGCACTCATCGAATCGGTGGGACTGCGCTGGTCGGTGGTAGAAAGTGTGCCGGTACACGAGCACATCAAAACACAAACCGGCGACTTTCAGCGTTACATCGATAACTATAAGGAGAGTTTGCGCAACTTGGGCGAGTGCGGCATAAACATTGTAACCTATAACTTTATGCCTGTGCTGGACTGGACGCGCACCGACCTTGCTTACGAACTGCCCGACGGCAGCCGTGCACTGCGCTTTGAACGTGCCGCCTTTATTGCTTTCGACCTGTTTTTGCTGAAGCGCCCCGGTGCCGAAGCCGACTATACGGCGGAAGAAACAGCACGTGCTAAAGCACGCTTTGATACGATGAGTGAAGCCGACAAGCAACTGCTGGTACGCAACATGATTGCCGGACTGCCCGGCTCCGAAGAGAGCTTTACGCTGGAACAGTTTCAGCGCGAATTGGATCGTTACAAAGAAATCACTCCCGAAAAGCTGCGCGCCAACCTCGTCTACTTCTTGCAAGAGATTGCACCCGTTGCCGACGAAGCGGACGTGATGTTGGTGATTCACCCCGACGACCCCCCATGCTCTATCCTTGGACTGCCGCGCATCATGAGCAATGCCGAAGATTTTCAGGCACTCATAGATGCTGTGCCCAATCAAAGTAACGGTCTGTGTCTCTGCACCGGTTCGCTGGGAGTAAGCAGTGCCAACGATTTGGAAGGGATGATGCGACGCTTCGGCGACCGCGTGAACTTTGTACACTTCCGCAGCACCCAACGCGACGACGAAGGTAACTTCTACGAAGCCAACCATTTGGAAGGCGATGTGGATATGTATCACGTGATGCGTGCCTTCCTCGAAATGCAGCAACGCCGCGGTGTGTCGGTGCCTATGCGCCCCGACCACGGTCATCAGATGATAGATGATTTGAAAAAGAAAACCAACCCGGGCTACTCTTGCATCGGTCGCTTACGCGGACTGGCGGAATTGCGCGGCTTGGAAATGGGTATTGCCAAATCTCTTTTTGCAAAATAACCCACAAACAGTAGCAACAACACCGTGCGGTAGACGAGACGCAGCACCAAGCTGTCTATCGTCACCGCTTCGGCAGCTACGTAAAGCATCGCGGCGAGCAACACGTAGATGCCGATGCCTTTCAGGTCGTAACGAATGGGGTATTTACGCTGCCCCACAAAGTAAGAGAGCAACATAGCCACGCCGTAACCGGCAAATCCTCCCCAAGCACATGCCATATAGCCGTAGTGCGGAATAAACAGCACGTTAATGGTAACAAGCACCACGCAGCCTATCAGCGAAAAGTAGGCACCCCAGCGCGTCTCGTCAATAAGTTTGTACCAGAAGGAGAGGTTGAAATAGACACCCATAAATATCTCCGCCGCCATAACAATGGGCACTACGCGCAATCCGTCGCGATAATCTCCACCCACAATGTATTGCAATATATCCATATAGAATATCACTCCCAAGTAGGCAAGCAGCGTGAAGATGATGAAATACTTCATGGCTTTGGCATACATCTCGCGGCTGTCGCTTTCGCGGCTCTTACCGAACACAAAAGGTTCGTAGGCGTAGCGGAAAGCTTGCGTAAGCATCGCCATAATCATGGCTATCTTGGAAGCTGCGCCATAGATGCCCAATTGTGTCAGTCCTTCGGCTTTGTCGGGGTAGATAAAGGGGAACAGCATCTTGTCCGCCGTCTGATTGAGTATGCCGGCAACACCCAGTATCAGCAACGGCATGGAGTAACGCCACATGCGTTTCAGCAGGGCGCGGTCGAGCACATACTTGAAGCCGCGCATATAGGGAATGAGGCAAAGCATAATGACCGACGTACATATCAAGTTGATAAAGAAAGTATAGCCTGCATCGCGTCCGCCCATGCCTACATAGTAAATCAGGTTGAGCGAGATGTTGAGCAGGATAAACAGCAACTTGAGCGTAGCAAAGCGTATGGGGCGTTTGAGGTAGCGCAGGTAGGCAAAGACAATGCTCTGTATGGCATCCATTGCCACCACAATCACCATTATACCGATGTACCACGGATGCTCGCCGTAGCCCAGCATGCCTGCTATGGGCTTCAGCAGCAACAGCGTTACCACCGCAAATGTCACCGCTACGGCGCTAACAATGAGCAGCGTGGTGGAATAGACCCGTTTGGGGTCTTCGTTTTCTTTGTTGGCAAAGCGGAAGAAGCCCGTCTCCATGCCAAAGGTGAGCAACACCAACAGCAAAGCCGTCCAAGCGTAGACGTTGGTGATAACGCCGTAGCCACCCGAGTCGGCTGTCAGCGTATTGGTGTACAAGGGGGTCAGCAGGTAGTTTAAGAACCGACCGAGAATGCTGCTGGCACCATAAATGGCGGTATCTTTGGCAAGCGTCTTTAGGTTGGACATGTTGTCTGGTTTGCAGTGTTACAATACCCCTTTGCTGCTGGGGAGTTCGTAGTGATAGATGTCGCGCCGGACAGCCATTTTCAGGGCACGTGCCAACGCTTTAAAAACGGCTTCGATTTTATGATGCTCGTTGGCACCCTCGGCGCGTATGTTGAGGTTCATGCGGGCGGTATCGCTGAGCGACTTAAAGAAGTGCATAAACATTTCGGTGGGCATTTCGCCTATCTTTTCGCGGGTGAAGGTGACGTCCCACACCAACCAAGGTCGTCCGCCGAAGTCCAGACACACCCAAGCCAGTGCGTCGTCCATGGGGAGGGCATAGCCGTACCGTTCGATGCCGCGTTTGTTGCCCAAAGCTTGGTAGAGACATTCGCCCAGTGCCAAAGCCGTGTCTTCGATGGTGTGATGTTCGTCCACCTCAAGATCTCCTTTTACTTCTACGGTGAGGTCTATTCCTCCGTGTTTGCCTATCTGTTCCAGCATATGGTCGAAGAAGCCGATGCCCGTATGGATGCGGCACTCTCCGCTTCCGTCGAGGTTGAGTGCTACGCGAATATCTGTTTCGCGCGTAGTGCGGTGTACTTCCGCCGTTCGTTCGCCGGCAAAAAGGAATTCTGCTATTTGGTCCCAGTCGGTGGTGACCAAGGCACACGCCGCCTTCTCCGCGTCGGTCAGTGCATCGGTATCGTTTTGCAGGTAGATGGCTCGACAGCCCAAATTCACCGCCAGTTCCACGTCGGTGGGGCGGTCGCCTATCACAAAGCTACCTGCAAGGTCATACGTTTCGGGCTGGTCGATGTAGTGCGTCAACATGCCGGTGCGGGGTTTGCGGGTAGGCGCATTGTCGGCAGGCATGCTGCGGTCGATGCAGATGTCGTCGAAGGTAATGCCTTCGCCCTCCAGCGTTTGCAGTATCAGGCGGTGCACCGGCCAAAAGGTCTCTTCGGGGAACGATGCCGTGCCCAGTCCGTCTTGGTTGGTCACCATTACCAGCAGGTAGTCCAGCTTACTTCGGATGAATCCGAGGTTGCGCATCACCTTGGGGTAGAACTGCAACTTCTCGAACGCATCGAGTTGGTAGTCCACGGGCGGTTCGACCACCAGTGTGCCGTCGCGGTCGACGAAGAGTATTTTCTTTTTCATTCTGTCTCTTTTTTCTTCTTTGTTTTCACCTTATACTTTCTCAGCGATTCGATGAGGCTGCGGTTTTCGGAGCTGGTGCCCACGGTGACGCGCAGGCAATCTTGGCAGAGAGCGACGTTGTGGCGGTTGCGTACAATGATGCCTTCGTTTACCAAATAGTTGTAGATGTCCACGGCATCGGTCATGCGTGCCAGAAAGAAGTTGGCGTCGGTATGGAACATCTCTTTTACGCACTTCAGCGAAGAGAACTGGCGCAGCAACGTGCGGCGCTCTTCCTTGATGTCTTTTATCCAGCGATCTATCTCGTAGCGGCGATGCAGCAGTTGCATGGCATGTTGCTGCGTCAGCGAGTTTACGTTGTAGGGATATTTAATTTTGTTGAGGACGTTAATAATGTCGGGCGAGGCAAAAGCCATGCCCAGTCGGATGGCTGCGTTGCCGTAAGCTTTGGAGAAAGTTTGCAGCACCACCACGTTGGGTAGACTTGTCAGTTGGGTTAAAAACGACGGCTGGTCGGAAAAGTCTATGTAAGCTTCGTCAATCACCACAAGCCCGTCGAATTGCTCCACTATTTTCATCATCTCGTTGCGGTTGAGGTCGTTGCCGCTGGGATTGTTGGGCGAGCAGAGGAAAATCAGTTTGGTGCGATCGTCCGTTGCAGCCAGCAGGGTATCGGCAACCAACTGAAAGTTTTCGTCCAGTAGCACCGAGCGATACTCCACATCGTTCACATCGGCGCACACGCGATACATGCCGTAGGTAGGTGCAATGGCGACTACATTGTCGGTGCGCGGTTCGCAGAAGGCGCGGAAGAGCAAGTCGATGGCTTCGTCGCTGCCGTTACCCAAAAAGATATGCTCGGTAGGTACGTTTTTGATGCGGGATATGGACTGTTTCAGTTCGCGCTGCATCGGGTCGGGATAGCGATTATAGGGTTTGCTGTACGGATTTTCGTTGGCATCCAGAAACACGGATGCCTCGACGCCGTTGTATTCGTCGCGCGCCGATGAATAAGGTTTAAGCTCCCGTATATTGGGACGCAGCAGTTGTTCTAAATGTTTCATTTTTCGTTTTGTTATATTATTGCTACATTCTAAGGGTTACCGCATTCTTGTGTGCGGTGAGTTGTTCGGCTTGTGCCATTGCTTCCACTACCGGACCGATAAGACGGATGCCTTCGCGGGTAATCTCCTGAAACGTTATTTTGCGGATAAAGCTATCCAGACTTACGCCGCTGTATGCGCGGGCATAGCCATTAGTAGGAAGTGTGTGGTTGGTACCCGAAGCGTAGTCGCCTGCACTTTCGGGGGTGTAGTGTCCCAAGAACACCGAACCGGCATTGACGATGCGGTCGCCCACTTGGTGGTAGGCTTCGGTTTCGATAATCAGGTGTTCGGGGGCATATAGATTGGTGAGGCGGATTGCCTCTTCCATGTCGTTGACCAAGATGAGGCGGCTGTGGGCGAGTGCCTGGGCGGCGAGTTCCTTTCGGGGCAGTGCTGCCAGTTGCCGTTCTACTTCGACTTGCACCTTGGCGAGTAGTTTGGGCGAGGTGGTTATCAGCATAGCCTGACTGTCGGCTCCGTGTTCCGCCTGACTCAGCAGGTCGGCTGCCACATAAGCGGCTTTGGCGGTGTGGTCGGCGAGTACGGCTACTTCCGACGGACCGGCGGGCATGTCAATGGCAACGTCGCGCAGGCTAACCAACTGTTTGGCGGCGGTGACATACTGGTTGCCGGGACCGAATATCTTATAGACTTTGGGGATGCTCTCGGTGCCGTATGCCATGGCGGCGATTGCTTGTGCTCCTCCCACCTTATATATATGTGTGATGCCGGCAATGCGTGCGGCGGTCAGAATGGCGGGGTGTATGTGTCCCTCTTTGTCAGGCGGGGTGCAGAGCACTATCTCGCGGCATCCGGCAAGACGTGCCGGAATGCCCAGCATCAGTACGGTAGAAAACAGCGGGGCTGTTCCGCCGGGGATGTAAAGTCCCACTTTCTCTATGGCGACAGCTTTCTGTCGGCAGGTTACGCCGGGCATGGTTTCCACGGGTCGGCCTTCAAAGCGTTGGGCGGCATGAAACGTTTCGATGTTGTGTGCCGCCTGTTGCAGTGCCGCTTTCAAGGTATCGTCCACCAGCGCCTCGGCAGCTTCGCGTTCGGCGTCGGTAACTGCGAGCGACGTTAGTTGCACATGGTCAAAGCGGGCTTCCAGTTCCAACAAAGCTTTATCGCCTCCGCGCCGCACCGTCTCTATGAGGCTGCGCACGGTGTCGAAAAGCTGTTCGGTGTCGAGCAAGGGACGTTTCACCAGTTCGCTCCACGTTTCGGGCTGCGGATATTCTATAATGTTCATGGAATCATTTTTTCGATGGGTAATACCAATATACCTTCGGCTCCGAGCGATTTCAGTTTGCCTATGATTTCCCAAAAGCACTCTTGGCTCAACACGGTGTGCACCGAGCACCACCCCTCTTGTGCCAGCGGCATAATAGTGGGGCTTTTCATGCCGGGCAGTACTTGTATGATGTCGTTCAGCTTATCTTTGGGTGCATTCATCAGCACATACTTCTTGTCTTCAGCGGTGCGCACGGCATCCATGCGGAAGAGCAGTTCGCGCAGGATTTCGCGTTTTTGCGGGTGCAGCTCTTTGTAACCTATCAGAAGGGCTTCGGAGCGCATAACCACCTCCACCTCTTTGAGGCGGTTGCTCACCAGCGTCGATCCCGAGCTTACAATGTCGAAAATGGCGTCGGCGAGTCCGATGCCGGGAGCTACCTCCACCGAGCCGGTGATTACATGTATTTCGGCATGTACCCCGTGTTCGGCTAAAAATTTGGAGAGGATATAGGGGTAGGAGGTTGCAATCTTTTTGCCTTCAAACCAGTGTATGCCGGTGTAGTCGGCATCTTTGGGAATGGCGAGCGACAGTCGGCATCGGCTGAATCCCAGTCGTTTTACCAGTTCGGCATCTTCGTGCTTCTCCACATATTCGTTTTCGCCCACAATACCGATGTCTGCCACGCCGGTGGCAACCGATTGCGGGATGTCGTCGTCGCGCAGAAAAAGCACTTCGACGGGGAAGTTGCCCGACTGTACCAGCAGCGTTCGTTTGGTGCTGGTGAGTTTGATGTCGGCTTCTTCCAAAAAGGTCATTGTCTCTTCGTACAGTCGTCCTTTGGCTTGTACGGCAATTCGTAGTAACATACGCGTTGTCTGATTTTAAAAATAAGATTGCATTTATAGGAGCGGTAATATTTCTTCCGTTTCGGTGTCGCATCCGCGAAACATCATTTCGCGTTCGGCTTGTTCGCGCGGATAGGTAAAGTAGGTACAAAGTGCTTCGGTACAAAGTTTACCGTCGGCGTTGTAGAGTTTGGCGTCGATAAGCACAATGTTGCGCCGCTGTTCGCGAATAGCGGCACGCAATACCACGTGCGAGTCGTTGGTCGATATGGGATGTCGGTAACGTGTTTCCATTTTGGAAGTTACGCCGGAAGTTTGCATCCGTCGTACAATTACCCACGCACAGATTTCGTCCAGCAATACAGCCTGTATGCCTCCGTGCAACGTATTGAGCCAACCTTGGTATTGCGGCTGAGGTTTCCAGATGCTTACAATCTCTTCGTCGTCTTCGTAAAACTCCATTTGCAGACCGGCGGGATTATGGGGTGCACATCCGAAGCAGTTGTAACCTTCTATCTCTTTCCAAGGATTAATAATTTTTTTCATCTTTGCTTGTTTAGTGGTCGCGCAAAGTTAATCATTTTTCCAACACGCCAAGCGGTTCGTTGTCTGAATGACCGATAAAAAGGGCAAATGTCAGATTTTGCTAAGAAACTGTGCCAGTTTACCGGCTGCAACGGCGCGATGACTGATGCGATTTTTGAGCTCCGCATTCATGTCGGCAAATGTTTGTGTGTATCCGTTGGGCACAAACACCGAGTCGTAGCCAAAGCCCCGGGTGCCGTGGCGTGCCGTTAAGATGGTGCCTTCGATGGTGCCTTCGAACAGGTGTTCTTTGCCGTCCACAATCAGGGCAAACACCGTACGAAAGCGGGCGGTGCGAAGTTCTTTCCCTTTGAGGTTGCAGAGTAGTTTGCGGATATTGGCGTCGGAGTTGTGTGCGTCGCCGGCATAGCGTGCCGAATAGACACCCGGCTCACCGCCCAGTGCATCCACTTCCAGCCCGGTGTCGTCAGCAAAGCAATCCATTCCGAAGTGCTCGTACACATAGCGGGCTTTGAGCAGCGCGTTTTCTTCGAGTGTAGAGCCTGTTTCGGGGATGTCGTCGTAACAATGAATATCTTTCAGGCTGAGCAATTCAATTTGCTTGCCCATCATAGCACGCACTTCGTCCAATTTGTGGGCGTTGTTGGTGGCGAATACGTAGCGATGTTCCATTTTGTTTGGCTATTTTTGCCCGCAAAGGTAGGAAACAATCTTCTCTTTTCGTTGATTTTGGGGAGGAAGCGCATTACTTTTCCGACAGCCGTTGTATCTTAAACGGTATTCGGTATGCCACATTCAATTCGATATTACCTTGCAACATAGCCCTTGTTCCTCCCCAGAAAGTCAAGCGACCGTTGGGGTAAAACGATATCGAGAACTCTTTAGAGAGCGGGTAACGAATACCTACACCCACACCCGGTCCTACCGTAACGCCGGTAGTTTGCTCCTTTGCGGTTGTCACATCCAAGAATATACCGCCGTCCACATAAAAGTATTTCTTGAAACTATACCGATACTGCACAGGGACGGTTAGCGCATGGAAGACTAATTTTTCGCCGGAGAAACTATGATTGGGCGAAAACTGTCCGGGAGCTGCGACAAGGTAATCTTTAGATCTTTGTTCCCGTCCGCTGACACGTGCATATTGCACACCGAACAGCAACTCTTTGTTAGCCGAAAAGAAGTGCGATGCTTCGATGCCAAAATTGAACGAAGGCTGTAAGCCACCATAGGTGTCGCTACTATATTTGGAATCGTTGTGACTATGTAATAAAAAGGTGGCGGCACCACCCGCACGAAAACGTAGTTCCATAGTTTTCTCTTGACACCAAGCCGTGGAAGACAGGGTGAGGGCAAAAAGTGTAAGGGCAAATAACTGTTTCATGATAAAACGGGGTGTGAGTGTAGTTTAGAACTTATTTCAATTCTTCAATCTGTCCGATAAAGAGTAACGCGTTTGTGCTATTCTCGCGGATGGCAAATAAGAATGGGCGGTTTACAATGAAATCAACTGGGGTAGGCTTTACGACCTCATTGCCCGGGGAGGTAAGTCCCATCTTGATTACGGTTGCTCCTGCCGCGGTGGTCCCGTATTTATTCACATCTATCTTCGTTTTTTGTAGCACCTCTGAAACCATTAACGGAGCTTTGGCTAATGCCGAGAAATCAGCCTCAACCGAGAAGCTACGGGTCATTCCCAATGCCTTCAGGTCATCTGTCAGCTCACGGCTGTAATCCATTTTGAATGTAGGTAAGCTCATGCGGAGCAACGTTTCTTTCAACCCGCTACTAAACTTATTCCAGTTTGCCGCACACTTTTCCAACGCGCGTTGCAACGTAAGCCCTGCTTCGGGTAAGACCATCACCATGCTGTACGTTTCGTTGCCGTATGGCAGTTCGGCTATTTGCAAGCCATCGCCGGTGTAGTAACGGTAATATTTTTCGTTCGTCAAGCACTGGGTGGTTATCTTAGTGCCGTTGCTGCCTGTGAAGTCACCTTTCGATTCTTGGAATTGCGTAGACCACAAACCATCGAAATAGAGCGTATTGATAAGAAACAAAATGTCAGTAGGTAAAAGTTTATCCAATAACTCCGGAATATATTTGTATGTTTTATCGCTCACCCAATCGTTGATAGTTTTACGCGAGGCGGGTTGTGCAAAGTCCAGCGATTGAACTTCCGCCTGATAAGAATCCTTGTTTGTTTTCACAAAGGTGTCGTAAGGTGTAAAATCTTTGTTCATCCACAGCGAATTAGCGATGCCGAGAACCGTCGCTCCGTCGGCTTTCAGTAGATATTCGGTGAGTTTCTTATAGTAGGCATTTATCTCTGTCATGCTGTAATCGGTCGAACCTAAAACCGCTTTCAGCTCTTCCAGCGTAGAACTTGCCGCACCGTTACCCAGCATAGAGAGTGCGTACGAAGCACTTAGCGGAGAAATAAAAATGTTTTTATTTTTCTCCGTCTTTACAATCTGTCGGAACAAATCCCAAGCAAAAACATTATTTCCGTCGGTCATCTGCTGTTCCCGTATAGAGAGTGACGGGTCAATACGGCTGGTCGGCTCTCGCACGGCAGGAGAGGTAGGGGCTATTTCAGGAATGACGGGAGAGAGTACCTCATTGGTACAAGCAGCGACTACTATAAGCAGCACTGCGGAGGAAATCAATTTTAATGCTTTCATACTTGTATTAATTGAATTATTAGACAATAAGATTGTCGCAGCAAATATAGCGGCTTGCTTGTCCGAGTGCAAATAAAATGGGGGTATCTTAAGTATAATAAGTCGCTATTTTTCCATTTTTTGCCATTGCGTAAGTTGTTTTATTTGTTAAGGAGATTTGGCGGAATACTTTTTTGTTTTGTATGTTTGCCACAATCTTAATTATACACCTACCATCCATGATAGACACCAATTTATTAAAAGCTTACCGAGTGTTGTCCGATGCTCCCCTCCATACTCAAAACCATGCGCTGTTGCTGGTAGATATCTCGAAGGAGAGTGTAGTGCATGTAATGCCGCACAACTTGGCGTTGGGTAAGCATCTGCCCGAACAAATGATGCGCGAGGGTTTTATGTTCTTCAAAAGAGTGTTGCACAGGAAAGATCTCCTCTCCGCCTAACTCGCTTACAAAGATACCTTAATCAAGTACAGTGATCTGAATCTCTATGGGCAGCAAAACTGCCACGCCGAACTGACGCTTCCTATCGAAAACAGGTGCGGAGAGAGCCATTGGATAAGCATCTGCTGCTACCCGTTGTGGGAAAATCATGCCTCCGAGACACATGTGGGCGTGTGTACGGTTTCGCACTCCTTGTTTCCGGTAACACATACGGCATCTATATGGGATATGGAACGGTTGACGCGCTATGTACGTACCGGCATGGGTAAGTGGGAGACGATTCGTTATCATCGGCTTACGATTCGCGAAAAAAAGATTCTGCGACTGACGGCGCAAGGTTATCTCAACGCCGACATCGCATGTATGCTAAAGGTTTCGATGAGTACGATAAAAGGGTGCAAACGTAAATTGTTACATCAAAAGCTGCACGTTTCCAACATACACGAGGGTATTGCGGTGGCATTGCGGCTGGGCATTTTGTAGAAGAAGTGTTTCATTGCGGCAACTCCTTGTTTGACGTTTGTGAATCACCTGTTTGGCATTTGTGAATCACCTGTTTGGCGAACGTGAATCACTTGTTTGACAAACGTGAATCACTGAGATAATAAAATAACTTGCCGGAATAATCGCTATAAACTACCGATATAGCGTGTTAACTTGCCGAGTTAAGAGTTTCGTTAAGCGAGTGTACTTACTCTTTCACTCTTTTACCATCGCCGTCATGGGATGACGCATGCCTGTGACATTTTTCAGGAAGGCTTTTGCGGCGCCGAAGTTGAGGTAGAGGTCGAGGCGGATAGGGAGATGATTCTTGTCGTCGGACACAAAGAAGGTGATAACCTCTTTCTCTTTACCTTTTTTGTCGTATTCCACAAACGAGAATACTAAGCAACGGTAGGTGATGCCGTCGTTGGCGTCGATGTTTTGTTTACCGCGATAAATCAGGGTTTGCTCTTCCACCCGCCGACCAGTTGCCATGGGGAACAAGATGCGTTGTCCCACGGTGTAGTGGGTGGGGTCGTACGAGCGGGCTTGTGCGAGAATGCTCAGCATGTCGAAGATGCAACGGCTGTCGCTGTACTCCATCTCTTCAACGGCACGTTCGCCGCGAGGCCATGTGCGCCGCTGTTTGATGTGCGACACTCCGTCGGTGTAGTTAAACCATGCTTCGTCGATGGTATATCGTTTGCCCTCTTCAGCACCTTTGCGGAAGTAGAGCGGCTCCAACTCTTGGCTGACGTAGCAGGTCAGGGTATCGCGCATCTTAAAAAAGATATCGACCGCCTTGCTGCTGACACTCAACATGTCCATGCGGTAGGCAGCCCGGTTGTCGAACGTCGTTGAGGTGGTTGCCAAGCTGGCATATCCCACCTTCACCCAAATAAACGATTTGTTGAAATAGAGGTCGTAGCCCACCTTTTCGCCGGACTGAAAGGCTTCGTTCATTGCCGTGCACTGCGCATGGGCAGTGGGCACAGCCAGCAGGAGTGCGGTTAAAAGAAGAATGATACGGGAGATGCGTTTAGCGCCGGTTGCTGCTATTCCGGTTGTTTTGCTTTCTCTTTTTGTTGTCTTCATCGGGTTTTTGTTTTTTAAGTTCATCGGGCTTTTGCTTATCCAACGGTTGGGCGGTAAGGTTCCAATCCTGCGTTAAGTCGAAGTTTGCTTTCAACTCCAGCACTTGTGTATAATAGTAAACCATTTCGGGCTGTATTTTGTTCGCATAATTGCCCGTGTCCCATACTCCGTTTTTGTTTGTGTCTATAATTAATCGTGCGCCGTACTTTCCCGGATTGAGGAAATAGAAATCGGCTTTGCCACTCGTTACCGGCACTGTGCGAACCACTTTGTCGCTGCCGTCGAGCAGTTCGACGAACGCCGTGGATTCGGCGCCTTCGATGTTGAAGAATATTTGTCCGTACTCATCGAGTTTTTTTATGGCAAACTCTTTGCGGACGGGTGCCGTAAACAAGCCGTACAATCCGTGGAATGCCGTTGAGTCGACCGTGAAGGCGTAGCTCTGTCCGGCACCCCAGTCCGCCAGCAGGTTGTATCGTTTGATGTCGATGGAATCTTTCGCAAACCGGTAGGGCATTGCTTCCCAAAGGCTATCTACCTTGTGTTCCAGTCGGATGCCGGCGCTGTCGAACCAAGCTATCGGCTCTTGAAACGACAGACTGAGGTAGTCGTATATATCCATGGTTGCCGGTGCGTACACGTCCATTGTCAGAAACTCTATCTTCGGGATGGAGTCGGCAGCCTCTTCGCCTTTTTTCTTTTTCTTGTTTTTATCTTTCTCCTGCGAAGCTTTGGGTCTGGCACGCGAGGCGAGTTTCAAGGTGTCGGTGCGGGGCACCAACTGCTTCAGCGAGTCGGTATAGAGGTATTCCAAACTCATCTTCAGCGTATCTATCTTATATATCAGCGAGTCTTTTATCCAATAGGTGAGGGTATCGATGCGTCCGGTGGGCTTTTCCACCACAAAGGCATTGTCGGCATCGAAGTTCAGCCCTTTCAGCAGCGGCAGGGTGTCGGCAGGGGCGGTGAAGTAGAGCGAGAACTTATGTGCTTCGGGGCGTTCGCTGCGTGCCAGCCGTTGCGAGGATACATGTTCTTTGAAGGTGCGCAGCAAGAGGTCGTCGGGCAGGTAGTGTGTGTACTTCCGCGCGATGACGGTATCTATGGTAATGGTGTCTTTCCACACGGTGTCCATGCGCATGCGCTCTTCCATGGAAGGGATGATTAAGCTGTCGTAGAACGCAATCACTTCCACCGGCTGGTTGAAGTGATAGTTGCGGTCGGCATCCTGCAAGGCAAAGATGCGATACTTGCCCGGTGCCACTCCTCGGATGCTGTAACGTCCCCGGCTGTCGGTACGTCCGGCACGCTCCAGCGGTTTGGTGGTAAAGGCGGTATCCGACAAGTCGGCATACAATCCCACTTGAATGCCTTTTACCGGTTCGAGGTTTGCCGCATTGAGCACCGTGCCCGAAATCACCATGGAGTCTATCACCGCGCCGGTCGAAAACACAAAGCTGAAGTCGCCCAGCGGGTTGCCTTCGTTGTTGTCTTGAATGGCATCGCCAAAGTCGATGGTGTAAGTGGTGTTGGGTCTCAGCGAATCTTTCAGTTCTACAACCACGCGTTTGCCGGAAGCTTTTACGTCGGGCTGTATCACTTGCGGGGGCGATATAATAACCTTTTCGCCCGGCTTGTCCAATTTGATATATTCATCGAAGAGTATGGAGATGCGGGGGCGGGTGTTGTTCAGTGCGTTGGGCGACGGGGTGGACGAAAGAAAGCGCGGCGGCATCTCGTCAACGGGTCCGCCTTCGAGCCGCCCTACACTGGCGCACGAGTAGACCACGACTACAAGAGCGATAAGCATTGGTAGCCGGCGCAGAGAGGCGGTGCCTCTCTCTTGTTTCTTTCTGTTGGGAGGATTATTCAAAGTGCAGTGTTCCGAAAAAATCAGGGCAATGAAAATCGGGTTTTGGCAAATCTATGGGGTTCCACGACAAGAAGTGTGGTGTTTGCAGTGCATCGCCGCATTTATAGAAGTTGGCACGTACCTCTTTTCCTTGCATCGAAGTGATGTGATGTTGGAAAAACGCGGTAAACGGAATGACCAGTACCAGCTCCCACGAGCAGTCGCCCACCCGTTCGGCAAAAGGTTCGCGTCCCAGCGACGACCAGCGGCATACTTGGTCGAGTACTTCCTGCGGAGCCGGGGTACGGTGATTGCGGTCGGGACCGGCGGCAATAAGCAGCGTTCCGGCACAGTTGCATTCCACATTATAATAGGTGCCGTCGCCGGCGGGAACGGAGAAAAACTCCACGCAGGCATCTTCCCATACGGAGCCGTTGTCGTGTGCAGCCACGGCGCGCACCGAAGCCTCTTTCACGCGGTAGTTCAACACGATGGCATCGCCGGTGTAGGCAATGCGGAAATGTACGTCCGGTACATAGGGAAACTCCTTCCAGTTAGCATTATCGACAGACTGAAAAGCAATCTTTTCAGCATCAAGCAAAGTCGGAATGTTTTCTACAGGCACATTCGCTATGCTTACTTTTTTTACATTCAATTCTTTCATTGTTTGGTTTTGATGAGTTTGAGAAGAGAGAGAAAGGGTACACAATAACATGCATCCTGCAAAAAAAAGGATGCGCAGAAGGCGGCAATCATGCCGGTATCGCGTTGTGTATTCGTTTTCAAACATGGGCGCAAAGATAGTGGATTTTTGAATGATTGCTTATTATCAAGTTCTTAAATAGCTTAAAAAGAAAGAGGTCGAATCACTTCGACCTCTTGCGTATGATTGGTACTCGTGCGAGTACAATCTTCACTAATCATGCTTATACCTATGAAATCTTAATATATGAGTGTTATGTCTACATAAAACAGTTTCTAAATAAAATCTTTTAATTCTGTTTGCAGTTTTTTACGGGTAAAAAAGATTCGGCTTTTAACAGTGCCAAGGGGTAAGTTCAGTCGTTCGGCGATTTCGCGATACTTGAACCCCGAAACATGCAGAGAGAACGGTTCTCTGTATTCTTTGGGAAGTGCATTGACTACTCGACGCATTTCTTTGGTGTCGTAGCTGCTTTCGGTGCTCTCAAAACCGGAGTCTTGAGGCAAGCTAAGGTGGTAAAGGTTATCCGTTTGGTCAACGAAAGTCTGTTCGCGTACCAATTTGCGGTAATTATTAATAAAGATATTACGCATAATGGTGTACATCCAACCTTTAAAGTTAGTGTCGGGAGCATACTTATCTTCATTATCCAACGCCTTTAACGACGTTTCTTGAAGTAAATCGTCAGCTTCATCGCGGTTGGCGGTAAGCTTGTAGGCAAATCGAAACAGCTCATCTTGCATGTTTACTAAATCCTTTTGAAATGTAACACTGTTCATACTTGTTCTTTTTTTATATTATAATTTTTGTGCATTTTCTTTTTGCTGTGACAAAAGTAGGGCATCCCGCAAATCCGGATAGGCTAAAAACAGACATAGTTTAGGGGAAAAACTATCAAATAATAGTTTTTAGGCGCTTTTTGATAGTTCTCGGGTGCTTTTCGGACTAAATATTGCGAGAAATTAAAAAGATGCGTTACTTTTGCCCATTCTTTACAACGTACGGTATGTCTGAGGCACCTCTTTTTTTGATTGATGTGGAAAAAATACTTCGGGAGAAAGCTCCGAAGCAAAGTAAATACATTCCTTCGTTTGTCGTTTCTTACCTTAAAAGAATCGTGCATCAAGAGGAATTGAATCCTTTTTTACGCGACTCGCAGCATAAAGTCGGCGTAGATTTCCTGAAAGCTTCTTTGGACTTTCTGGATACCAAGCTTATTATAAAAGGTGAAGAGAATCTTCCCAAAGAGGGCTTGTACACGTTTGTTTCCAATCATCCGTTGGGAGGGCAAGACGGACTGGCACTGGGCTATGTGCTGGGTACTTTCTACAACGGAAAAGTAAAATACATGGTGAACGACCTGCTGATGCACTTGCACGGACTGGCGCCGTTGTGCATACCTATTAATAAGGTGGGACGTCAACCCAAAGACTTTCCCCGCATGGTAGATGCCGGCTTCGGGTCGGACAACCAAATGATTGTTTTTCCTGCCGATCTCTGCTCGCGCCGCAAAAACGGTGTCATCCGCGATGTGGCATGGAAAAAAACCTTCATCATTAAAAGTGTGCAGTTTCAAAGAGACGTCGTTCCCATTCATTTCGAGGGACAAAATTCAAACTTCTTTTATAACTTAGCCAATATATGTAAGCGACTCGGTATCAAATTTAACATAGCCATGCTCTATCTGGCAGACGAGATGATGAAGAATCGTCATAAAACGTTTACCATCACCATTGGCAAGCCCATTCCGTGGCAAACTTTCGATAAGTCGAAAACTCCGGTTGAGTGGGCGGCATGCGTGAGAGAGACAGTATATAATTTAGATAAACAACCATAGAACGATGCAACAGATTATTCCACCGGTAGCTAAAGAGCTGCTGAAGGCCGAATTGACGGAAGACAAACGTTTGCGTGTGACTAACAAAAGCCATAATCAGATATATATCATCACGGCACACGATTCGCCCAACCTAATGCGCGAGATAGGACGCTTGCGCGAAATTGCTTTCCGTGCCGCCGGAGGTGGTTGCGGGGAGTCGGTGGACATCGATGAGTACGACATCATGGAAAGTCCCTACAAACAACTCATCGTGTGGAACCCCGAAGCCGAGGAGATTCTGGGAGGCTATCGTTACAAACTCGGTACCGAAATCGACTTCGATGAACACGGCACTCCCATGCTCGCCACCAGCCATATGTTTAACTTCTCCGAAGAGTTCTTGAAAGAATATCTGCCGGTAACTATCGAACTGGGACGTTCGTTTGTAACGCTGGAATACCAGTCTACACGTGCCGGAAGCAAAGGATTGTTTGCTTTGGATAATCTGTGGGACGGACTGGGAGCGCTCACCGTTATTATGCCCGAAGTGAAGTATTTCTTCGGAAAGGTTACCATGTATCCCAGCTATCACAGACAGGGGCGCGACATGATATTGTACTTTCTTCGTAAGCATTTTGGCGACAAAGAAGGGCTTATTACCCCGTTGAAACCGCTGATTTTGGAATCCGACGAACGCGAACTTGCCGCTTTCTTTAACGGAAAGACATTTAAGGAAGACTACAAACTGCTCAATGCACAGATACGCAAGTTGGGCTTTAACATACCGCCGTTGGTGAATGCCTACATGAACCTCAGTCCCACTATGCGTATGTTCGGTACAGCTATCAACTACGGCTTTGGCGACGTGGAAGAGACCGGCATCCTGATAGCCGTTGACGAGATTCTTGCCGAAAAGCGCATTCGTCACATCCAGTCGTTCATAGAAAGCGAACCCGATGCTTGCAAAATCACTTCGGGTGCCAACAAGATATTTTATCCCAGTGTGGTGCTGTCTAAACAGAAGCGGAAATAGAGGCGGGGAGGGATGTGTTTTTTTAAAAAGAAACTATTTCTCGCCTCATCCTATCAATCTGTCGTCTTTTTGCCTTTTTCCCTAACCGTCACTTTGTGGAAAATCGCTCTTTAAACGGAGGCAATCTGCTCTTGCCCCGTTTTTAATGCATTGTTTGCGCGGAAACAACAAACTGTTTGCACGGAAATAACAAACTGTTTGCGCGAAAACAACGAATCAACTACACGGAGATGACGAACCGGCTGCCGGGAAAACTATTTTTCCCGGCACGTTAAGCTGTCTGTCTCGGCAAATTGTTGATTTATCTCGGCAAGTTATCGCGCTAACTCGGCAAGATAATTTCGGAATGTTCTTTTCGGGGACTTTTTTTCGCGCTGAGCACGCTTTTTCTTCGCAAAGATTTTTGGAGCTTATCGTTCTGGATGAGTGCACATTAAGCCCTATTTTTTAGATAGTTTAACGCGCTACACGGGCATCGGAAGTCACGAGCCGTACTTCAGTCCGTAAAACAGCCGTTTTTCGAGGGGTTCGTTTGACGTTTTGACAAAATGACAAGAGAGGGATTATATCTGTCCGTTTTCTACCAGCAGTACTACGCGTTCGGTAAGTTGGTCTTCTTTTTCGGGATTGTACTCTTTTTTAAGGCTGGCGCCGAAGAGCGAGGCAAAAGCCTGATAAAAGCCTGCCCTGAACGAGCCTAAAAAGGCTTTCACTATATCGTAAGAAGTTTGATTCGTTTGACGGTCAACCAGTTTAATGAGCAGCTTGCCTTGCGAAAAGGTGAGCTTTTTCATAACTGGCATGTATTGTTCTTTCAACCCTTTTTCCACCTTTTTAATATGTTGTTCGCGCGGCTTGCCGGGCGGAAGTGTCATCATATACTCGTAAGTCTCGATAATGGCACGGTTTATCTCCTTGGACAACGGCAGCACTTTCTTAACGTCGCGCACCAGTTTGGTGTAAGCTACCTGCTGTTTTTTATTCTTGAATACTAATGGTTTGAAGATATAGACGTTGGGTAAGTTAACGTATGGTATGGTGTCGCCTTGATAGACGCACATCGGCACCAGCAGCACATCCTTGCCTTGCGGCGGAGTGCTTGTCGTAACTTCTTGTGCCCGGCATAACGAGGGAGGGTATGCAAGCAAAGCCATGATAACTATAACGATGTGTCTTATCCTCATGCTGCAAAAGTATTGTTTTTTTATTTAAACTGTGCGTAATTATTTCATTGTTAACTAAATTAAGCTATCTTCGCCCCCCTAAACGGACTTTGAAGTATGATAAACAGAAGAGGGAGCTTATTTATTGCCATGCTGTGGATTGCCTCTGTGCTTTGTGCGCAAAACAATCTTTCTACCGAAGAGAGCATGGAATTGTTGGGTGCCGACGACGAAACATCGAGTTGGGAAGAAGAACTCGAATCGCTGTCGCATCGCCTGCAAGAACCGCTTGACCTGAACACCGTCACCCGAAAAGAGTTGGAACAGTTGGCTTTTCTCAGCGACAGCCAGATAGAAAATCTGCTTGCCTACCGCTACATACATGGGCAGTTGCTGACGTTGAGCGAGTTGCAGTTGGTTGCCGACATGGATAAACGCACCATCGACCGCCTGCTGCCTTTTGTATGCGTAAAGCTTGCCCCGCCGCAAACTCGCTTTCCCGCACTGCGCACGCTGCTGAAACAGGGCAGACAACAAGTAACGACCCGCCTCGACGTGCCGTTTTATACGCGCAAAGGATACCAAAGCAAGTATCTGGGTTCTCCTCAATATCATTCGCTGAAATATGCGTATCACTACGGCGACTACCTTCAAATGGGACTTACCGCCGAGAAAGATGCCGGCGAACCGCTGTTCGCTTTGTCCAACCGAAAGGGTTACGACGCTTACTCGTTTCATTTTCTGCTCCACGACAAGGGGTGGCTTAAAACATTGGCGTTGGGCGATTACCGACTCTCGTTCGGACAAGGGCTGGTGGTGAACAACCGCCTGAGTTTGGGTAAAACTTATTCGGTAACGACGACCCGCCAACGTGCCGCGGGCATCACCAAACATAGTTCTACCGACGAATACAACTTTTTTAGAGGAGCGGCATTGACGTTCGAAGTGCTGCGAAAGGTGCAACTGTCGGGCTTCTACTCCTACAGGCGCATGGACGGCACAGTGAAAAACGATACGCTGACCACCATTGCCAAGACCGGTCTGCACCGCACGGAGAAAGAGATTGCCGCCCGCAACGCTTTTGCCTTGCAAATGGCAGGCGGAAACGTCAACTACCTCTCCAACCGACTGTCGGTAGGAGTTACCGGCATTTATTACACTTTCGACCGTCCTTACTTGCCTGCACGCAAAGAGTACAATCGTTACAATCTGCGCGGCAACCGCTTCTACAACGTGGGGGTGGACTATCGTTACCATTGGAAACAACTCTCGCTTGCCGGTGAAGCCGCTAAAGGCAAGCAAGGCGTAGCTTGTGTCAACGAGGCGAGTTACCGCCTTTCGCGCGACTACCTGCTGACACTGGTCTACCGCTATTATGCGTACAACTATTGGGCGTTGTTTGCTCGTTCGTTCGGCGAAAGTTCAACGCCGCAAAACGAAAACGGATGGTATCTGGCGGCGGAAGCTTCGCCTATGGCGCATTGGCGATTGTTTGCCGGTGTGGACTTATACGCTTCCCCTTGGTGGAAATACCGCATCAGCAAACCTTCGCAAGGTGTGGATGTGATGTGCAAGGCACTTTATATGCCCGACACGCGAAACTCCATGTATGTCACCTATCGTTACCGTCGCAAAGAACGCGACGTCACCGCCACCGGCGGCAAAGAGACCACACCCACCGGTCAGCACCAATGTCGCTATCGGTGGGAGTATGCGGGCAACGCGCTGCAATGTCGCACCACGTTCGATTACACCTTCTTTCGTCAAACGGGGCAAGCTTCGCACACAGGCTACAGTTGTACCGAGTTGCTTACTTACTCTTTTCACTTCCCGCTCAAACTCTCCGCGCAAGGCAGCTATTTCCATGCCGATACCTACGATGCACGCCTCTACATCTCCGAAAGCGGCTTACTCGACAGCTTCTACTCCCCGTCGTACTATGGACGCGGCTTTCGTTGTTCGGCACGTATCAGTTACACCCTGCTGAAACACTGCACTCTTATCGCCAAATTCGGTGAAACCTTTTACCAAGACCGCGAAACCATCGGCTCGGGCGACGACCTGATAGCGGGACATACCAAAACCGACCTGCAAATGCAACTGCGGGTGAAGTTTTAGAATGAAAAAAAGGCGCAACTACCGAAGTAATTACGCCTTTATTATAAACGTGATGGTATCTTTTACCAGTTTTCTTTCTTCACTTCGAAGTAAGCTTGCGGGTGCAAACAAGCGGGACATGCCTTCGGAGCTTCTTTGCCTACGGTGATGAAACCGCAGTTGCGGCATTGCCATACCACTTCGCCCTCTTTGGCAAATACGGTGGCGTTCTCGATGTTGTTTACAAAAGCCAAGTAACGCTCTTCGTGACCTTTCTCGGCGATTGAAATGTTGCGATACATAGCAGCAATGGCGGGGAAACCTTCTTGTTCGGCTACATCGGCAAAGTGAGGATAGTCACTCGACCACTCTTCGTGCTCGCCGGCAGCGGCAGCTTTCAAGTTTTCGAGCGTAGTACCGATAACACCGGCGGGATAAGAAGCACTAATTTCTACCATGCCCCCCTCTAAGTACTTAAACATACGTTCTGCATGTTCTTTTTCTTGGTCAGCCGTCTCGGTAAAGATAGCTGAAATCTGTTCGAAACCTTCTTTCATTGCCACACTTGCAAAATAGGTATAACGCATTCTTGCCTGAGACTCTCCGGCAAATGATGTCAGCAGATTTTTTTCAGTCTGCGTTCCTTTTACACTCTTAGTCATAATCCTTACGTTTTTAAAAAGTTAATGAATAGAAGCCATTGGCTTTAAAACTCCCGCAAAAATAGAGAATATGTTTGATAGTTATTTCTTATTTTACCTACTTTTGCGTCCTGTTTTTTAAAAAAAATAACGAATGAACTCTTTTTCATTTCAGCCGAAGCTGTTTTCAATGCTCAAGAACTACTCCAAAGAGCAGTTCGCCGCCGACCTTATGGCGGGTGTTATTGTGGGAATCGTGGCTCTTCCGCTTGCCATTGCTTTTGGCATTGCTTCGGGAGTATCGCCCGAAAAAGGAATTATCACGGCAATCGTTGCCGGATTTCTTATCTCTTTGCTGGGTGGCAGCAAGGTGCAAATAGGCGGACCTACCGGCGCTTTTATTGTCATAGTGTATGGAGTGGTGCAGCAATACGGCGAAGCTGGATTGCTCGTTGCCACCTTGTTGGCGGGCGTCATCTTGGTGCTGCTGGGTCTGTTCCGGTTGGGTACAATCATTAAGTTTATCCCTTACCCCATTGTCATAGGATTTACGGCGGGTATTGCCGTCACCATATTTACTACACAGATAGCCGACGTGTTCGGTTTGAACTTAGGGGGCGAAAAGATGCCGGGCGATTTTGTGGAGAAATGGTTGCTTTATTTCCGCCATTTCGACACACTGCATGTGTGGAACACGCTGGTAAGCATCGGAAGCATTGCGATTATAGCTCTCGCTCCCCGCTTTTCCAAGAAGATTCCCGGTTCGCTCATCGCTATTGTGGTGATGACCGTGGGGGTGTGGTTGCTTCGTACCTACTTAGGAGTGGAAGGACTCGACACGATAGGCGACCGCTTCAGTATCAAAGCCGAAATGCCCGGCATGGCAGTACCGGCAATTAACTGGGAAGCTGTGAAAGACCTTCTTCCTGTTGCCATTACCATTGCTGCGCTGGGAGCTATCGAATCGCTGCTGTCGGCAACCGTTGCCGACGGTGTGACGGGCGATAAGCACGACTCGAACACCGAACTGGTAGCACAGGGCGTTGCCAACATCGTAACTCCGTTGTTTGGCGGAATCCCCGCCACCGGAGCCATTGCCCGAACGATGGCAAACATTCACAACGGAGGTCGCACTCCCGTATCGGGCATTGTGCACGCCATTGTGCTGTTGTTCATCCTGCTGTTTCTCATGCCGCTTGCCAAGTACATACCGATGGCTTGTCTGGCGGGTGTGCTGGTAATGGTATCGTATAATATGAGCGGCTGGCGGACGTTTCGCGCGTTTATGAAGAATCCCAAGTCGGACGTAGGCGTATTGTTGCTGACTTTCTTTCTGACGGTGTTCTTCGACCTGACTATCGCCATTGGTACGGGACTTGTTCTTGCCTGTCTGCTCTTTATGCACCGCGTTATGGAAACCACTCAAATATCGGTAATAAAAGATGAGATTGACCCCAACAACGAAGTCGACATGACCTTGCACGAGGAGCATCTTGCCATACCAAAGGGTGTAGAGGTGTACGAAATCAACGGTCCTTACTTCTTCGGCATCGCCACAAAGTTCGAAGAGACCATGTCGCACTTCGGCGAACGCCCGCGTGTACGCATCATACGCATGCGCCGCGTACCGTTTGTAGATTCTACGGGCATCCACAACTTAGCCAATCTTTGCCGCATGGCGGAACGCGAGAAGACCGTCGTGGTATTGTCGGGTGTCAACCCCAAAGTACACCGCGACTTACAGAAAGCAGGCTTTTGTGAACTGATAGGGAAAGATAACATCTGTCCCAACATCAATGCGGCGTTGGAACGGGCAAGGGAGCTGCTAATGGATGATTGACAGTGATTGACAGTTGGAGTAGCCGATTAAATCCTATTATTTGTTGAATTTATTTTGTTTGGGCTATTTGTTCCTTATTTTTGTATTGCAATTGCTCATGCCACGGCAAGCATGCAACACAATAACGTAAATAATAGGATTTATATTCATATCAAACACAAAAGAACTAAGTTATGAAAAAGGAATTGTCCGACAGTCATGTAAGAGCCATAAAGAAATGTAGGATGTCTATGTATGCTTTCTTTGTGAAGTCTATCGGCATCCTACTCCTTTTGCTATTTGTCTCTTTAAACAGTGCAGCCCAACCGTTTTCATTAACTCCCGGTTTCTATCTCAAGCGTGGATTATTCTTTGATGAAGTGATGGGATTCGGTGCTTCATTGGGTGTGGAATATAGTTCCAAACCTCTGAGTATTTTTAAAGTGGAGCTAAGGGCGCGATGCGGCTATTATGATTACGATTACAGAGCTTACGAGTGGAATATGGAGAATATAGTGATGATTCCTTATTCTGGAGAACGTGTCGCTCCTCTTGACTACCAACTTGCGGCTCCCGAGATAGGTATCGTACCCAAACTTTATTGGTACTTGTGGGACGAAGAGTTGGCACTCTTCTTGGAGAACGAAGTTTCCATCGGGCTGATGACGGGAAAATTCAACTATAACGGAACCCCTGCAACCACTAAAATCTTTACCGACTTTATTTGGAATTACAACATCGTTGTGGGCGTGCGGTACAAACCGAAGAAGCTGAGCTATGTGGCGTCCGTGGGTTATTCCTCCTTAAACTTCAGGAAAAGCATCCGGCAACATGCACCACTCAACTATCAAGGAGACATACCCGATCAAGGAGCCTACTCCTTAATCAATTTTGGAATACAAATACCTTTGTAGATAGATGCCCACTTTAATACGATGTCGACACTTCGATTCCCGCTGCGCGCACAAGGTCGGCAATGTGGTCTAACTCTTCGTGTGTGGCTTTGCGCAGGTTTGTGTCGGGGGTATCGCGGTCAATGGTATATATCATCACTTGGCGCGGTGCAATGGTTTTTACCGCTTCCAGCCAAGGAAGTACGTAGCGGTCGGCTGTGTTGTTTACGTCGATACCTTTGTAATTGCCTTTTAAGAACATGGTTTGTATGATGCAGTTTCCCTTGAAAGCTTTCATGCCTTCAATCATCTCTTCCACCGAATAGTGTCCGCCGGGGCGGTCTACCAGACGGATGTATTCTCCGTCTACCGTATCAAGCTTCAGGATGTTGTTGTCAACCTTGCTGAGTGCTTCGAACACCCGGGGTTTGTGGATATAGGTAGCATTGGTAAGTACGCTTATCTTTGCAGCAGGGAAATAGTGGTTGCGCAAGGCGAGCGTATCTTCTATAATCTCGGGGAAATGCGGGTGAGCGGTAGGCTCTCCGTTGCCGGCGAAAGTAATCACATCGGGTGTGGGACCGTTTTGCTGCATCTCTTGCAAGCGGGCTTCCAGTGTAGTGCGTACCGTTTCGCGGCTGGGTAGCTTGGTGTGTGTGCGGCGTTCGTCGTTGAATCCACATTCGCAATAAATGCAGTCGAACGAACAAAATTTGCCGTCTTCGGGCAACAGATTGATGCCGAGCGAGACTCCCAAACGGCGGGAGTGAACCGGTCCGAAGACCGGTGAAGAGAAAAGTATCGTCATAACTCCGTTCAATAAAGTTCGGGCAAAGATAGCCTTTTTACCTTAACACCTTCTTAAGTCGCTCCACAAAGCTGACGGCTTCGTCGATGCTGAGGCACAAAGGCGGAAGCAGGCGAAGTACATTGCTTCCGCTGGCGCCGGTAAATACATGTTGCTCGTGCAGCAGGCGGTTTCGCAATTCTTTAATAGGTTCGGCAAACTCCAGACCTATCATCAATCCGCGCCCGCGCACCTCTTTTATATGGGGAAGTTTACGCAGTTCTTCCATGAGGTGTTTGCCTACTTGTGCGGCATTCTCTACGAGGTTCTCTTCTTCTATCACATCGAGTACCGCTAAAGCAGCGGCACAGGCAAGATGATTGCCTCCGAAGGTGGTGCCCAACTGTCCGTACACCGGCGTGAACATCGGACTGATAAGTACCCCGCCCATGGGGAAACCGTTGGCGATGCCTTTGGCTACGGTGATGATATCGGGACGTATGTCGGCGTATTGGTGGGCAAAGAAGCGTCCGCTGCGTCCGTAGCCGCTTTGAATCTCATCCAAAATCAGTACGGTACCTTGTGCGGTGCAGAGGGTGCGTAGTTCTTGCAGGAACTCCGTAGTGGGCATCTGAATACCTCCCACTCCTTGAATGCCTTCGATGATAACGGCACACACATCGCCTTTCGCCAATTCGTGCCGCAACGCTTCCATATCGTTGAGCGGTAGGTAGGTGACGTGGTGATTGTTGTTGATTGGTGCAATGATTTTAGGGTTGTCCGTAGCTTCCACCGCCAGCGAAGTACGTCCGTGAAAAGCTTTGGCAAACGACAGGATGCGCGTGCGTCCGTTGTAAAACGAAGCCAGTTTGAGGGCGTTCTCGTTGGCTTCGGCTCCGCTGTTGATAAGAAACAGCGTGTAGTCGTCGTAGCCGCACACCGTTCCCAGCCGTTCGGCGAGTTGCTGTTGCAGGGTGTTGATTACCGAGTTAGAGTAGAATCCCAGCGTAGCCACCTGTCGGCTTACAGCCTCCACATAGTGCGGATGCGCATGTCCTATCGAAATGACGGCATGTCCGCCGTAGAGGTCTAAATATTCGTTGCCTTTGTCGTCCCAAACGCGGCAACCTTTCCCTTTGACAATGTTGATGTCGAAGAGAGGATATACATCAAAAAGTTTCATTCTTCGTATCTTATTAAAAAGCGCTCGGCTTTAAGCGCAGTCCCACGGTTTCTTCCAAGTTGAACATCAGGTTCATGTTGTGCACAGCTTGTCCGCTTGCACCCTTCAGCAGGTTGTCGATGCACGACACGATGAGTAGTTTGTCGCCGTGCTTCTCCAAGTGGATGAGGCATTTATTGGTATTGACCACTTGTTTGAGGTCGATGTTTTCGTCCACCACAAAGGTAAACGAGTCTTTGGCGTAATATTCTTCGTACATACGCTTAATCTCTTCGATGCCGACCTTGGTTTTCACCACAATGGTAGCAAAGATGCCGCGCGGGAAGTTACCCCGGTAAGGAATAAAGTCGATGTCGGCATCGAAGCTGGTTTGCAACTGTTGGAGCGATTGGCGTATTTCGGGTACATGCTGATGCTCGAAAGCTTTGTAGATACTCAGGTTGTTGTCGCGCCAGCTAAAATGACTGGTTGCGCTCGGTTTTACGCCTGCTCCGGAGCTTCCGGTGATAGCATTTACTGCAATGTCGCCTGTAAGCATCAGGTTTTTGGCAAGCGGCAGTAAGCCCAGTTCGATGCAAGTGGCGAAGCAGCCCGGATTGGCTACGTGCATGGTTTTGCAGGTGGCGCGGCGATTGAGTTCGGGTAGCCCGTAGATAAAGTCGTGTTCGGGCGAAGCGATGCGGTAATCCATGGAGAGGTCGATAATCTTCAACGTTTCGGGAATGTTGTGACTTTCCATGAACTTACGCGTATCGCCGTGTGCGGTGCAGAAGAAAAGCACGTCAATCTCGTCGAGCGGCAGTGCATCGGTGAAGGTGAGTGTGGTTTCGCCGTACAAACCTTCGTGCACATCGGTAATTTTGTTGCCGGCATTGCTGCTGCTGTTCACAAACACAATCTCGGCTTCGGGGTGGTTGATGAGCAACCTTATCAGTTCGCCTGCCGTGTAGCCGGCGCCACCTATAATTCCTACTTTAATCATGCGCTGAGGGGGTTAAGTTTTTTAGATTTCTTCGTCCTTATGATTATTGTAGTAGACTCGCAACGGAGTAGAGGTGACTTTGATAAAGCCTTTTGCATCTTCGGCAGTCCAGCCTTTTTGCATTTCGCCATACTCGCCGAATTTCGTTTTCACAAGGTCGTCGGCACTTTCCACGCCTACGGTGTGATACGAGTAGGGGTGCAGTTCCAGAATGGCGGTACCGTTGACATTGCGTTGCGAAGATTCCAGCATCGCCTCGATGTCGCGCATCACCGGCTCAAGGTATTGGCTTTCGTGGAGGAACATGCCGTACCAGTTGGCTACCTGATCTTTCCAATACTGTTGCCATTTGCTGAGTGTATATTTTTCCAAGAAGCGGTGTGCGCCGATAATCAGCATGGGTGCGGCTGCTTCGAAACCCACACGTCCTTTGATGCCGATAATGGTATCGCCCACGTGCATGTCGCGACCAATGGCATAGGCGGCTCCAATCTCTTCCACCTTTTGAATGGCAAGGATGGGGTCGTCAAAGCGTTCGTCGTTTACCGCTTTGAGTTCGCCCTGTTCAAAAGTGAGGCGTAGTTGCTCGCTACCCTCGCGGGTGCAGTGTTTGAGGTAAGCACTTTCGGGCAGTCCTTGTGCCGAGTCCAGTATTTCGCCGCCACAGATAGAGGTACCCCACAGTCCTACGTTATACGAATATTTCAGTTTGGTAAAATCGGCGGCAAAGCCATGTTTGTTCAGATAATCAATCTCCTCCTGACGGCTCAGTGCCATGTCGCGTGTCAGCGTAATGATTTCCACGCCGGGTGCGAGTACCAAGAAAGTCATGTCGAAGCGAATTTGGTCGTTGCCTGCGCCGGTAGAGCCGTGCGCAATGGCATCGGCACCGATTTCGTTGGCATAGCGTGCAATGGCGAGTGCCTGAAAGATACGTTCGGAGCTTACCGATATGGGATAAGTGCCGTTGCGGAGTACGTTGCCGTAGACCATATACTTCAGGCTTTTGTCGTAATACTCTTGCGTCACGTCGAGCGTTACATATTGTTTGGCTCCCAGCTTATAAGCATTATCCTCGTTGGTTTTCAACTGTTCGTCGCTGAAACCACCCGTATTGGCACAGGCGGCATACACTTCGTATCCCTTTTCTTTAGCCAGATACATCACGGTAAACGAGGTATCCAGTCCGCCACTAAAGGCTACAACTACTTTTTTCTTTGTTTCCATTTATATGTTTTCTCCTATTATAGTTCTTCTAACACGTTTATTCCTTTTGGTGCAATTTAGGGTCGTACAGCATAGCCGTACAGATGCAAAACTTACGATTCTTGGCTACCAGAATATCGTGGTTGATGCATCCTTCGCATCCTTTCCAGAAGGCTTCGTCGTCTGTCAGCTCGTTGAAAGTGACAGGCACGTAACCCAATTCGGTATTCATCTTCATCACAGCGGCTCCGCTGGTAAGACTGAATATTTTTGCATTCGGCCAGCGCAGTCGTGCCAGTTGGAACGACGCCTGCTTAATGCGTTTAGCCACTCCCATGCCGCGATAGTCGGGATGCACAATCAGTCCCGATGTGGCGACATACTGCTTGTTGCCCCAACTTTCAATGTATGTAAATCCGGCAAAATCGTCGTCGCACAAGGCGATAATGGCTTTACCCTCTTTCATTTTGGTAGCGATGTAGTCGTGTGTGCGTTCGGCAATGCCTGTTCCGCGCACTTTCGCCGCATCGCGAATGGTTTCCAGAATTTTGTCCACATAAATCTCGTGCGAGGCATCAGCCACCATCACATCAATTTGTTTAGTTTCCATTTCAATATTCGTCTGTTGAAAAGCGGTTATAGGTTTGGTATGATTTTGCCTAGAAATTGGCGAATGACATCGTGTGGAGTTCCTTCGCGCAGCACCATCATAATGGTGTCGTCGCCGGCTACTGTACCGAGGATGTCCGGATATTCGCGATTGTCTATGTCGTATGCCATGCTGCTGGCGTAACCGGGTCGTGTGCGAATCACGGCAAGGTTGCCCGAGAAGTGCAACGAGCGGAAACCTCCGCTCATCAGCATCTCGCTGGGGCTTTGGTCGTTGTTGCGTTTATACATCACATTGTTGGGCAGTACATATACATACTTTCCGTTCATGTTGGCAGCTTTGGCAACCTTTAAGTGTTTCAAGTCGCGCGACAGGGTGGCTTGCGTTACATTGAATCCCTCTGCATTCAAAGCGATGAGTAATTCTTCCTGCGAGCTAACGTCTTTGCTCGACACAATCATCTTTATGGCATCCAGTCGACTTGCTTTCTTCTTTATCATTGTGCATAATTATTATGATTACGGCTGCAAAAATAGCGAGTATATTCGTAATTGTATGCAAAAAAAGGAATATTTTTTGTGATTTTGTATTTATTTACCGGTTTTGTATTCATTTTCGCGCGACAAAAGAGATACAAAGAAAGCCGTTATAACAGCCTTTCGGGCAGTTATAACGGCTTTGAAGTTTTGTGGACCAGCTAGGGCTTGAACCTAGGACCTCCAGATTATGAGTCTGTTGCTCTAACCAACTGAGCTACAAGTCCGATGCACCCTTGTGGGAATTGCGGACGCAAAAATAGTATATCTTATCGAGCTACGCAAACCTTTTGGCGAAAAAGTTCGCTATACACGGTTGTTTAAAAAGGGTAGGTGCGATTGGGGTTTTTGGGAAACCAACCTTTCTTGACACGCTCTTCTTGTTCGAAGACTTCTTTAATCGTCCAAAACGAAGAGAAGGCAAAGACGCCTAACAGCGAAGCTATCAGTACGTTGTCTACCAAAAGCGAGCCAATCACTCCGGCTATACCCAGCAGCAGAAAAATCCACCAGCAACGGGTGCCCCAATAGTATTCGGCTTTTACCACAACCGGATGAAACAGGCCGATAATAAGAAAGGTGCTGATTCCTATCAGTAAACCTATCAGATGATATTCGTTTAAGAACTCCATAATAATAGGGGTTTCTTCTTACTGTAATAATAGGGGTTTTTTACTGTTCCGATTCTTGTTTGTCGGGAGCAATGGGTATCTCTTTCTTGATGCTTTGCTCCAGCGAAATCAATGTTTCGGTCGAGGTGACGCCCGAAATCTCTTGCATCTTGTTGTTCAACAAATCCATGAGATGTTCGTTATCGCGGGCATAGACTTTGGTAAGCATGGTGTAAGGACCGGTGGTAAAATGACACTCTACGACTTCGGGTATCTTTTGTAGTTCGCATACCACAGCCTTATACATAGATGCTTTTTCCAGCTTGATGCCGACGTAGGTGCAGGTTCTGTATCCCAGCGATTTGGGATTAACATGGTAACCGGAGCCTACTATTACGCCCAAATCTATCAGTCGCTGTACGCGCTGATGAATGGCTGCACGAGAGACGCCGCATTCGGCAGCAACGTCTTTGAAAGGAATACGGGCATTTTGCGAAATGATTTCCAGTATTTGCCTGTCTAAATTATCTATTTTTTCCATAACAAAAATAATTAGGGTAAAATGATTACTCTGTCAAAAAGTAAGCAAATGTAGGTATTTTATTTAGTTCGTCTACTGTTTTGTCGTTTTTTTTAAGACTTAGGTAATAAAAAACCGTTTTGAATCTATTCCAATAAATTTAAAACAGTTTCTAATAAAAAGAGGTGGAACATCCCTCTTAAATGAAAAAAGTTCTGTTCCACCTCCCGTTACAACTTGTCGCCTGCAATGGTATGGCGACGGTTTGTCTTTACTTCTCAATGCCTACCAATTCTACTTCGAAAATCAGTGCAGAGAAAGGTTTGATGTCGGGACCGCTTTGTTGTTTGCCATAAGCCAAATCTTGCGGGATGTAGAGTTCCCACTTAGATCCTACGGGCATCATCTGCAATGCTTCGGTCCATCCTTTGATTACTAAGTTGGCGCGGAAAGAGATGGGTTTGTTGTTTTTGTACGAGCTATCGAACTCTTTTCCGTCAATCAGTGTGCCTCTGTAGTTCACGTTTACTATGGAGGTATCGGCGGGGATGGCACCCTTACCTTCTTTCAGGATTTTGTATTGCAAACCGCTGGGAGTGGTAATCACACCTTCTTTGGTTTTGTTTTCCGCCAAGAATTTTTCACCGGCAGCTTTATTGTCGGCATACTGGATTTCCAATGCTTTTTCTCTGATGCGCTCAATGTTGGTTTGCATGTAAGCCGTAGCCGCATCTTTCTTCATGATGGTGCTGTCGACTTTGACACCGGCGATAAATCCGGCAAGCATATTGTCGCGGCTGATGCTTTGGGTAGAGTCGCTGCCGAAGATGTCGCGTGTGAGGTTTTCCACCCACAAGGTAGCAACGGTTTGACCGATTTGCAGACCCTGCATATAGGCATTGTCTTTGGGGTCAACCATCTTAGAGCCTTCTATGAGACCTTTCATGAAGTCGCCCATTTGCGACGCTTCGATGCCCGCTTGTCCCAGATACTGAGTTAAACCTTCGGTGCGAGCCATACCGATGGCATACGAGAGTGTGTCTACTTCTGTTTTCAGATTGGCCTTGGGGGCTTGTGCTGTGCAGGATGCCAAACCGGCGGCAACTGCAATTGCCATAAACAATGTAATCTTTTTCATTTTGCTTTTCCTATTAAATTTTTGAATGAAGTTTCTATTAGAGAATTTCGAGTAATTCGACATCAAACAGCAGTACGCTGTGTGGGGGAATCATATCGCCTGCGCCTTGTGCACCGTAGCCCAGTTCGGCAGGAATGTAAAGCCGCCATTTAGCGCCTTCGTTCATCAGTTGCAGGGCTTCCACCCAACCTTTTATAACTTGATTGACGCCAAACACGGCAGGTTGTCCGCGTTTGATGGAGCTGTCGAACAGGGTGCCGTCAATCAGTGTGCCTTCGTAGTGGCAACGCACTTGGTCGGTGGCTTTGGCGCGTTTGCCGGGTGTTCCTTCTTCGAGAATCTCGTATTGCAGTCCGCTGGGCAATGTCACTACTTCGGGGCGTTTTTTGTTTTCGTCCAGAAAAGTTTTGCCTTGTTCTATGCTTTCGGCATTCATCTGTTGCTGGCGTTCGGCAAAATAGTTGTTCAACATTTCGCGGGCTTCTGCGTGTGTGATGGCGGTTTCGTTACCTTCCAAAACATCTTTCACTGCTTTTGCAAAATCGTCTACTACAATGACGTTGGTTCCCATGCTCACTAAATTCTGACCTATGCCGAGGCCGAGTGCGTAACTAAATTTATCCATATTTTTTTGTTTGGTTTGAAATGAATGATTCTTTTAATCAATCATTTGCGTTAAATGTTGCGCAAAAGTACGTGTTTTATTTGAAGAGAACCGAACCTCCTAACTTTTTTTTATAAAAAGCCCAATTTTTTCCAGATTTGTACCGCACCTTTGTCGTAGAAACCATCACTAACACATAAAACAAGTAGATTATGAAGAAAATGTATTTTATTTTGATAACAATGGGAATGATTGCTCTGCATAGTTGCACAAAGAACGACAACCCTTCCCTGTACAATGTGCCCGACCCTGTTACTAAAGCTTTTGAGCAAAACTATGCGGGTGCTTCGAATTTGAATTGGGAGACGCGCAATGTTTCGGCATCCAACTATTACAGAGCGACTTTTAGAAACGCCCAAGGCTATGAAACCGAAGTATGGTATGCTCCCGACGGTACGTGGTATATGACGATTACCGAGATGCCGTACGCTGCCATCCCGCAAGCTGTTAAAAACATTTTTGAAAGTAGCGAATATAACGACCGGACTGTTTACGAACGTCGCGACGGCGAAGTGGACTTTGTGGAGCGCCTCAACTCCAAATCGGTTTACATTATAGACGTAGAAACCCTTGTGGGCGAAGTGGACTGGGATTTGTATTACACCGAAGACGGTATCTTTGTAATGGGCGTTGACGAACGCGGCAACAGCACCAACAGCAATTCGGGTAATACCGGAACGGGCGGCGACACCGGTAGTACCGGCAACGGTGCAACTGCAGGCGGCGACACCGGAGCTTTGCTACCGACAACTCCTACCGGCACTTATACTTCGGTGCAAGATGCCATTGCGAAACTCTTTCCCAATGCACGTATCATTGAGATTGAACGCGAATATAGTTCTATCGAAGTCGATATTATCGACTTGAATGTGAACCGCGGCAAAGAGGTGCGCCTAAATTCTACGACGTTCGAATGGATTTCCACCTCGTGGGAAGTACGTTCCTCCGAATTACCTTCTGCCGTAGCAGCTTATATATCTGCCAATTTCAGCGGTTATTACGTTGACGACGCAGACTATTTCGAAACTCCTACCGGCAATTTCTATGTCATCGAACTGGAACGCGGAGAAGCCGAAAGGCATCTGCGGATAACTCCCGAAGGGATCCCTGTTAGCTAAATATATAAGATAGAAAGGGTCGTTAGTTATATCTAATCTTCGTTTCTATATCCGGGAGACTGTCTTTTCCTGTCAAAGGGAGAGGGCGGTTTCCCTTTTTTGGCAGGTCGTGTACGGGTAGAAGTTGGGAGACGCATCCATTGACAAAGTGTCAAAACGTCAAACGAACCCTCGAAAAACGGGCTTATTTCGGACTAAGGGACGGCTTGGTGACTTTCGTGCGAGTATAGCGCGTTAAACTATGTAAAATACGCTATTTAATCCGCATACTTACAGAAAGATATGAAGAAATTATGTCAAGAAACAAAAAGCGCCTTCAGCGCGAAAAAACAGCCTCAAAAAGAACTTTATGAAATTATCCCGGCAAGTTAGCGTGATAACTTGCCGGGATAACACAATAATTTGCCGGGAAATACAGCTTAACTTGCCGGGATAATTTGCTAAGCCGGCAGTTGATTCGTTGTTTTCGTGCCGACAGTTCGTTGTTTTCGTGCGGATGATTCGTTGTTTCCGCCGAGTTGATTCGTTGTTTTCGCGTTTGCAACGAATTGGCTACGGCTTCGGAGTGCGTTGTCTTCCGGCTGAGCACTCTTTTTTTGCAAAGTACGAGTTAGCAGAAAGCGCAATATTGTGACATTTTGATGCGTAAACAGGATATTATCCGACAACTATTAAAGAACTACCTCACCTTCACCAGCCGCCACACAAACCCAAGGTGGCGTGCCACGGTACTTCCCCATCCGTAATAAACTGCCATGATGCGAAAGCGTTCGATGAGCGACTTGCGTCGGTTTCGCGTAGTCATACCTTCTTCCAAATAGTCGATGAGGGTGAGGTGCGTGTTGTGCAAGGTTTGCGCCTTTTTCATCACACGGATGCACCAGTCAAAGTCCGCCGAAAAGCGGTATTGCAGGTTGTAGGGTTCGGTGAGGGTGCGCTTGGCAAAGAAAGCTTGATGGCTGACCAACATACCTTGCTTAAAACTCTTCCAAGTAAGCACTTCGGGAGTGGAAAGACGGCGCATGCGTACAAAGTGACGATGGGCATCCACCAGCGCTGTTTCGCCATATATTATGTCGGGCATACTGCCTTTGGGTAACGTATGTACCATCTGTAACAAGGTGTCCGACGAATGAAACGCATCGCCTGCATTGAGAAAGCAGACATAATCACCGCTCGCCAGTGCAAGCCCTTTGTTCATGGCATCGTACAATCCCTTGTCCGGCTCGCTTACCAAGTGAGTGATGTGTGTCTTGTATCTTTCGGCTATGGCAAGGGTTCCGTCGGTAGAGGCTCCGTCAATCAAGATGTATTCCACACGATGATAGCTTTGGGCGATGACGCTTTGCAACGTATCGTCGAGAACAGCCTCCGCATTGTAAGTTACGGTGATGATGCTGAACGTGGGTGTGGCAGATTTATACACGGCGACCGGAAACTTTGTTGTAGAGTTCGATGTAGCGCTTGGCGACAACACTTTCGGCATAACTCGACACCGCTTTGCGCGAAGCCTGTTCGGAAATGGTGTCGTACTCGGGGTCGGTAAGTAGCCAATAGATGCCTTCGGCAAGATCTTCGGACGAACGATACCTCGCCACATATCCGTTGTGCAAGTGGTCTATCATTTCGGGGATGCCGCCCGTGTGGAAACTTACGCAAGGCACGCCGCACGCCATAGCTTCCATAATGGTATTGGGAAGATTGTCTTCCAACGACGGAAGCACAAAGATATCGGCTGCGTTGTAGACTTCCGCCAACCTGCGCTCTTCGATAATAAAGTCCATGGAGTAGACTTTGAACGGAAGCAGAGGTTCCAACTGTCGGGAGTAGTTGCCGAGCACTATCACGCCCAACTGTTCCGTAAGCTCGGGATGCTGTTCGGCGAGCAGGTGGCAAGCTTCTATCAGGTATTTTGCACCTTTACGCTCGTCGGTAATCTTCACCGAACCGAACAGCAGGAGTTTTCCTTCTGTAGGAAGTTCGCACTTCAGACGTGCCTCTTGTTTCTTGTGAGGTTTAAAGAGATTGGTGTTAATGGCATTGGGAATGCTTACTATGGTTTGTCCCGTCAGCAGCGCGCTCGACTTGGCGCATCCTTCGAGCCATCGGCTGCATGCTGCAAAGGCGATGCGGCGACCCGTATAAAGCTCTTTCTTGCGGCGGAACGTGCGATACGACAAATCTTTCTTCGCGCCTCCACCATATAATATAGGGCAACGATTACATGCGGTGCGGTAGTTGATGCAGTTGCCCGCGTAGTGACAGATGCCCGTAAAAGGCCACATGTCGTGCAATGTCCACACCACAGGTTTACCCGAAGCCAATATCTTTTCGATATTTTTCAGCGAAAGCATGCCTTGGTTAATCCAGTGAAGATGTACGATGTCGGCTTGTTTAAATTCGGGCAGTGTGGTGATGTCGGTACCCGTATTGGCAATGTCTACCGCAAAGAGATGATGTTTTTTGAAACGGTTGGCACGCCAGATGACGATGCGCTCCCATACGAACTTCCACAACAATTGCCAACTATGGTTGAGTGGTACCACATCAATGTGGTCGGTTTGTTTATCGCGCACCAACAACTTGGTTTTTACACCGTTGTTCTTCAGTGCTTCTACTAATCGGCCGGCTGCTACGGCAGCGCCCCCTATTCGTTCGGATGTATTAACTAACAATATCCGCATGGCGATTACCTATTTATATTTAGGCGCAAAAGTAATTCCTTTTCCCGAATAATATAGATTATTCACACGCCATTCTCCTTTTTATTGTACTTTTGCGCTCTCAAAACCAGTGAATAACAAAACAATATGCTGACTAAAGTCATAGATCAATCGAAAATAGACCGCTTCTCCCGTTGGTTGGAGCGCGCCGAAAAGATAATCATCATAGGACATGTGTCGCCCGATGGCGATGCGATAGGAGCCTCTTTGGGCTTGTTCCACTATTTGCTTTCGCAAGACAAATCGGTACGTGTCATCGTGCCCAACGCCTTCCCCGATTTCCTGAAATGGATGCCGGGAAGCGGAGACATCTTGTTCTACGACCGACACCACGACGCGGCGGCACGGCTGATAGGCGAAGCCGACATCATCTGCTGCCTTGACTTTAACGCACTCAACCGCATTGAGGCACTGGCGGGCTTTGTGAAGAATGCCACTGCCAAGAAGATACTCATCGATCATCATCTTTACCCCGAAGCCTTTTGCGACATCACCATTTCGCATCCCGAAATATCGTCGACTTCCGAATTGATTTTCCGCCTTATCTGCCGCATGGGCGATTTCGACAACATCAGCTACGAAGTGGCACAGTGTATCTACACCGGCATGATTACCGATACGGGTGCCTTTACCTATAACTCCAACAACCGCGAAATCTATTTCATCATTGGCGAATTGCTTTCCAAAGGCATCGACAAAGACGATATCTACCGCAAGGTGTACAACACCTATTCGGAAAGCCGCTTGCGACTGATGGGTTATGTGCTGTCGCAGATGCAGACCTATCCCGACAGTCGTGCCGCCATGATTTCGCTGACCAAAAAAGAGCAAAGTAACTTCAGCTACATACGTGGCGACAGCGAAGGCTTTGTGAACATACCGCTTAGCATCAAAGGAGTGGTGCTGTCGTGCTTCCTGCGCGAGGACACCGAACGCCCCATGATAAAGATTTCGCTACGCTCGGTGGGTAATTTCCCTTGCAACCAACTGGCTGCCGAGTTTTTCAACGGAGGCGGACACCTCAACGCTTCGGGTGGCGAATTTTACGGAACCATGGAAGAAGCAAAACAGGTGTGGGAACAAGCATTAGCAAAGTTTAAGCCTTTACTGAATGCCGAAGGATAAAAAACCGATACATTTGTGCCAAAATATAAAATATAGTTCATGAAGAATTTAATCCCGTCATGCTTTATTCTACTCTTACTGTTGGGCGCTGCCATACAGTCGTGCAGCGATACCAAATCTTATGCAGAGATGCTGGAAGAAGAGAAAGATGCCATAGCACAGTTTATTGAAGCCAACAACATTCATGTGATTTCACAGAGTGAGTTTTACGCAAACGACTCGACCACCGACGCCAGTCCCGAGGCAAACGAATACGTGCAACTGGCAAGCGGCGTCTATATGCAAATTGTTAGCGATTCGACGTCTACCGACACCATCAAAGCAAACGATGTTATCTTGGTACGTTTCATGGAGTACGGACTGATAGAGAAAGACACCACGCTGTCTAACCTCAACTCGCCCGAAACGGTCGACGCGTTCCGCTACACGGTAAGTAGCAGTTCCATTGCCGGACTCTTTACCGAAGGTTACATGTTGCAATACTACGGCTCGGCAGTTCCTGCCGGCTGGCTGGTGCCGTTGAACTACATTCACGACAAAGCGCATGTACGCCTCATCGTCCCCTCTAAAATGGGACACCAGACGGCTATACAATATGTCTATCCTTATTTTTACGATATACGCAAATATCAAATTTATAAATAATGACCCTAATTAAATCAATCTCGGGCATCCGCGGCACTATTGGCGGCGGTGCGGGAGAGGGACTGAATCCTCTCGACATTGTGAAATTTACCTCTGCTTATGCTACGCTTATCCGTCGCAACGCTACGGTGGAAAGCAATAAAATTGTTGTCGGACGCGACGCCCGCATCTCGGGCGAAATGGTGAAAAACGTCGTTGTAGGCACGCTCATGGGAATGGGCTGGGATGTAGTAG
Organism: Mediterranea sp. (in: CFB group bacteria); assembly: GCA_031262385.1. Taxonomy (GTDB): domain Bacteria; phylum Bacteroidota; class Bacteroidia; order Bacteroidales; family Bacteroidaceae; genus Bacteroides. Next base: position 5,909 of record JAISHU010000104.1, on the reverse strand, counting down.
ACATCGACCTTGCTACTACACCTACCACCGAACTCGCCGTTACCATGGAAGGTGCCGCAGGAGGTATCATCCTTACTGCGTCGCACAATCCCAAACAGTGGAATGCACTGAAGCTGCTCAACGAACGCGGCGAGTTCCTCAATGCCGCCGAAGGAAATGAGGTGCTGCGCATTGCCGAAGCCGAAGCTTTCGACTATGCCGATGTAGACCATTTGGGCAGTTACCGAAAAGACCTCACTTACAATCAAAAACATATTGATGCCGTACTGGCACTCGACTTGGTTGATGTAGAAGCCATCCGCAAAGCCGATTTCCGCGTAGCTATCGACTGTGTGAACTCCGTGGGCGGCATCATCTTGCCGCAACTGCTGGAACAGTTGGGCGTGAAGCACATTGAGAAGCTTTACTGCGAACCTACGGGCGAGTTTCAACACAACCCCGAACCGTTGGAGAAGAACTTGGGCGATATCATGGGACTGATGAGCAAAGGGGTAGCCGATGTAGCCTTTGTGGTAGACCCCGACGTAGACCGTCTGGCAATGATTAGTCAAGATGGTACCATGTACGGCGAAGAGTACACGCTGGTAAGTGTAGCCGACTATGTGTTGAAACACACACCGGGCAATACCGTGTCGAACCTCAGCTCTACCCGAGCACTGCGCGACATTACCCGCAAATACGGACAGCAATATTCTGCTTCGGCTGTGGGCGAAGTCAACGTGGTAGCCAAAATGAAAGAGGTAGGCGCCGTCATTGGCGGTGAAGGCAACGGCGGTGTTATCTATCCCGCTTCGCACTACGGACGCGACGCACTGGTGGGCATTGCTTTGTTCCTTAGTCATCTGGCGCACGAAGGCAAAACCATGACCGAACTGCGCGCCTCCTATCCCGCATACTTCATGGCAAAGAACCGCATCGACCTCACCCCCGATACCGACGTAGATGCTATCCTTGCCAAAATGAAAGCACTCTATGCCAGCGAAGAGGTGAACGACATTGACGGTGTGAAGATTGACTTCGCCGACAAATGGGTGCACTTGCGCAAAAGCAATACCGAGCCCATTATCCGTGTGTACAGCGAAGCTTCCACACAAGAAGCTGCCGAAGAAATCGGTGAGCAGATTATGCAGGTGATTGCAGACTTGGCAAAATAAGCCGGTCGAAGAGACTGTAACGACAAAGGGGATGATTCATGCGAGTCATCCCCTTTGTCAGATTTATCGCATGAGCTTTATCGTGATTTGGTCTTTCTGGGATTGAATGTGGTAATCCCGAATAAGTCCTTCCTTTTTTATGAGATGCCAAATGAGGTAAAGAATGTCATATCGCGGATAAAAAAAACGTTCCCGCTCAACGCTTGTCATTTCGTCGAATCCGACAGGAAACCTTATTTTGCGTAGAATGGAGTTGATAAAATGCAATGACTTATAGAGTAGCCGATAGTGTTTGGGGATTCGTACACGAACCGACAAACATTCATTCTGTTTTAACTGCATGACAGAGGTGATAATACTTTCATAAACAGATGCTTTCTGATATGAGTTTGCAATTGTATATGGAATATCGTAAGAAGTCTCTATCGCAGTGAATATAGGACGGTCTTCCTCGGTCAATAGCCGCCCCCATCCTTCTGTATTTCGTATCACATTATTGATATTGATTGCATAATAAATATTCATATCATCCCACCATCTATCCGGAAAGAAGCCTTTCTTTCTATCCGAAACAATCGGGTGCCATTGATGATATATCCGGCATTTTGTTTCATCAAGCAGCATACAAGGCATTCTCATAACATATGTCAGCCTGCTGTACAGATCTCTATCTTCTACACCCCAGAAGCAATAGTATTCGTCAAAACCTCTTATTTGAATGAGCACTTCCCTCCGGACTAAAAGAAACGCCCGTATGTCGTTCGTGCTTTTTAAGTTACGCATACTCATGTTTTTAGGTAATAAATTCAATACTTCAGGGCAAACTACACCCTCTTTGTCTCTGTTGTTCCATAATGCATCTATGGCTTGAGTTGAGTATATCAGGTCAATATCACCTATAAGAATATAGGGAGATATTGCTTTTTGAATACCGATATTCAGGGCATGTGGTTTATTCCAGATCATTCCTTCTGTGTATATGTACAGATACTTGGTAAAGGAGTATGATTTCACTAATTCAGAGATGCACTGTTTTGTATTGCGCTGACTTCCATAGTCAATAAACAGTACTTCAATATCTTTATAGGTTTGTTCTGCCAATGAATCAAGGCAGCGTTTTACGCGTAAATAATCCCTGTCTCTAAATGCAAAGATTATAGATATATTAGGTAGATTAGGCATAACGATGTAGTCGTAAGTGTTTAAAGATTCAGATGTTTAATCAGTAGCCCGGCATACTTATGCGCTTGGGCAGATAGTTCCCGTATAACGGTGTGATCAGATTTCCCGTTCTGCAACGGCAAACAGTTTGTGCTTTGTATAAGCGATTCGATACTTCGGATTTGCCTCCATGATTATTTGCGTAAGCACTTGCGGATCATCCGGAAGATGGTAGGTACAAATTGCTAATTTCGGAGCAAAACGCCGGAGAGTGTCAGTCGCACCGCGAAGCATATCCCTTTCGGCACCTTCAATGTCGGCTTTGATAAAATCTACACAATTAATATTCTTATCTTCAACAAATCGATCTATTGTAGTCAGTTGTATTATTTCACCTTTTAAACCGACAGTTTGTGTGATTGAGTTAACAACTCCGCCGCCATGTTCTGTTATGGATATTTCCATTTCGCCGGTATGATTGCTCAAAGCTTGTTGAACCGGAATAATCTTTCCTTCGGCTTGTTTGTTGAGGTTGATAGTCTGTTTCAGCCACTCTTGTGTGGAGCTTACCGGTTCGAAGGCATAGCATATAGCCCCTTTCGCAGATGCATATGCACTAAAATCGCCGATCCATGCTCCCGCATCAATAACCACATCTCCTTTATGCAGGGTCACATCTATGTCAAGAGCCTTATTTGTATAACAATAGGGACCTTCGGGCAGAGCAGGGTCAAGTCGTCCGAATAGACGAGAATCATAGTTTTCGTTGAAAAATACAGGAATAAGATAGATATCATCAAAGGCATAAGTCAGAGAGGTTAACATGCCTTTGGATTCAGAGCAGTTAGGCATTTTAGCTACCACAAAGTCGAAGTACGCAGTGCCATTACTTTTTTTGAGCCAGTTCTTGACGAAATTTTTATTGTTGGCTTTTACATAATACGTTGAGAAACCATTGCTTCTACAATGAAGCACTTGTAAGACTTTTCTTATCAGATAAAGCAAAGAGACATACAAGCTCCAACGCTTATAACAGATACCGATTAAGATGTTTTTAAACAGTTGCATTGTCGTAATAATTCGTTAGTCGTGTAAGAAATTAGGTTTGTTGTGACGGCAAAGGTAGAAATAATAGTTCTTTCCGTCAACTAAAGTGAATGGCTATTTTACAACAATCTCCGTGTAAAGTATCGCACCGGATACCACACCGACAGGAATCCTACCACCACCACTGTGGCGAATACCAGTAATACGTCGGTGGCATGCACGCTTACAGGATAGGCATCCACAATAAAGCTGCCGTTACCGCCACCCAGCGAAATAAGTCCGAAGGTCTGTTGCAAATAACAAAGCAATACCCCCAGTACGATGCCGACAAGAGCACCGAAAAGGGAAATCAAACAACCCTCGAACAGAAAGACACGGGCTATCAGTCGGTTGTCGGCACCCAGATGACGCAACGTTTCCACGTCCTCGCGCTTATCCAGAATCAACATGGAGAGTGAGCCGATGATATTGAAGCAAGCCACCACCAGAATGAATACAAGGAACAAGTAAGAGACCATCTTCTCAATCTCCATTACGCGAAACACATCGGCTTGTTGTTCGTAGCGGTTTTCCACCACATACGTTTCGCCCAGCATGCGGGCTATCTTTTTTTCTACTGCCGCCTCGGATGCATCGGGCTTCAGCTTCAGCTCAAGGGCTGATACTTCGTGGTCGTAATCGAACAATTGACGGGCAAATGGCAGCGAAGTGAGAATGTAGTGCCCGTCGTATTCGGATTGTCCTACCACAAACACCGCGCCGGGCGAAAAGAGATAACCACGATTGAAGGAGGTCAACGGATTGGCAATGTTGACCCGTGCTTGCCGCTTGGGAGCATAGACTTGCAGCGGATCGACATGCTGAATGCCTGTACCCAGTAGCGAGATAAGTTCGGCACCCATGATGCCGTATTCCACCACAGAGTCGTGCAACAGAAACGTTCCCGCGCCAAACAGCAGACTGTCGATGTCGGTAAGTTCCTGAAAGCTGTCCTCCACTCCTTTAATGGTAACCATGGCTTGGTTGTTCTTGTATTGTACCATGGCGTTTTCTTCGAGTGTCTCGGTGCAGAGTGCCACTTCGGGCAGTGCGCGCACCTGTAAAAGCAGGGAGTCATCGGGATTGAACACCTTGCCTTGGCGCACGGTAATTTTGAGTTGTGGGTCGAAAGCGGTAAACAAACCGGCTACCATTTCCTGAAAGCCGTTGAATACCGAAAGGGTGCACACCATTGCCAGTGCAGCCAATGTCACCCCGCACACCGATACGGCCGAGATGATATTGACGGCATTGTGCTTCTTTTTGGAGAAGAGGTAGCGGCGGGCAATGTAGAACGGTAGGTTCACTTGAGCAACTCGTCAATCTTTTCCAGATAATCCAGCGAATCGTCCACAAAGAATTTCAGCTCGGGGATGATGCGGAGCTGATGGCGTACACGTGTGCCCAGTTCGTAGCGAATGGACTTCATGTTTTTGTTGATGCTTTGTATCGTTTCTTCCGCCTTTTCGGACGGAAAGATACTGAGATAGGCACGTGCCACACTGAGGTCGGGACTGATGCGTACCGCACTTACCGATACCAACATGCCGTGCATGGATTTTGCCTGTAGCAGAAATATTTCGCTTAGCTCTTTCTGAAGCAGACGGGCTATCTTATTCTGTCTGGTAGTTTCCATTTGGATGAGTTTATAAGTTTTTTAAGTTATGAATTTATGAGTTATGAGGAAGCGGTGACAGGTCTATTTTTTTCTTATCACCGTCAATCCGTCGCGCAGGGGGAGGATTACCTTTTCCACCCGTGGGTCTTGTTTTACGGTGTCGTTAAACGTACGGATGCTCATGGTTTGTGCATCGCGCATATCAGGGTCTATCACATGTCCGTCCCATAGGGTGTTGTCCGCAATCAAGAAACCACCGTCGGTAGTCAGCGAAAGTGCCATCTCGTAGTAGTCGGTGTACTTTCGCTTATCGCCGTCGATAAAGGTCAGGTCGAACGTTTCGCCCAAGTGGGGTGCCAGTTGCAGCGCATCGCCTATGTAAAATGTTATCTTATCGGCGTAGGGCGAGCCTTCCAGCCACGGGCGGGTAAACTCTTCCTGTTCGTCGTTTATCTCGAAGGTGTAGAGATGTCCGTCGTTCGGCAAGCCTTCTGCCATGCAAAGGGCGGAATATCCGCTATACGTACCAATCTCCAGCACTCGTCGGGGACGCATCATCCGCACAAGCATCTTCAGTATCCGTCCCTGCAAATGCCCCGACGCCATGCGCGGATAGAGCAATTTGAGGTGCGTGTCGCGATAGAGTGCCTTTAGGTAATCGCTCTCCTCGTCGATGTGCTGCAAAATGTAGTCATCGAGTGTCACAGGTAGCGGTTCTTGTTGGGAAGCACGCTTTCGCCGGCATATTTCAATGCGTCACCCACCACGTTAATTTCAAGGAACGAAGTTTGCGTACCTGCCTTACCGCTGCTGAGGTATCCCACCATATCTTCTTCGTGCAGGCGTCCCTCTTTGAGCAGGCGGCGCAGGGCGGCAAAGTAGTAATCCTG
>JAISHU010000009.1 GCA_031262385.1 Mediterranea sp. (in: CFB group bacteria) | reverse complement strand
TATCAATCCATTAAAAACTCCTTTCAGCATAGCCAAAGATAACCTTGGTTTACCTTTGCAAAAATAAACAAGGCTCTTATAGGATGCTACCATAAGTTGATAAAAGCACGACAGGATTTTTTGCCAACCCATACAGTTGCGTCGGGCATATATCATGCGACTACGAGTTAGATAGTACTCTCGCAGTGGTGACAGAGAGGATATGCTTTGTCCTCCCTTATGGTAGATCACGGCATTCGGCTCGTACCATAATTCGTACTGTGCACGTCGAATGGTCATGCTGTAATCAAACTCTTCGTAAAATAGGAAATAGCCTTCAAACATCAATCCCACTTGTTCTATAATCCGGCGTGGAATCATCATGGCTGCTCCGTGTAAGTAGGGGGTTACTTGGGGAATGCGCCATGCTATATTATTGTCGGGTAAGTTAAATCCAATAGCTCGGTTGCGTATTGTGACGCGTGTAAAAGGTGTAAAACCTGTAAATTGTAAGAGGTGTTTGGTTGTATAATCCTTTATCATGGGCGAAACACCTCCGTTGTGTGGTGAAACTTCGAGGCGTTGTACTAATGTTTGCAGAATAGGGGCGCACACTACCGTATCATTATTGAGAAAGAAAACGTATTCACCGTGTGCGTGTTTCCACCCCAAATTATTTCCACCAGCAAATCCACGATTGTAGCTGCTGGTTATTACTTTTACTTCTGGGTGAGCGGTACAGATACAATGTACGTCGTCACCGGTTGAAGCGTTGTCTACCACAATTATTTCGTGAGGATAAGTCTCATACTGATTCAATGAATCAATGAGTTGGCAAGTATCTTGCCAACCATTGTAATTGATGGTGATTATGGAAACAAGAGGCTGATTCTGTAAATCAATACGACACGTCATTTTTGTTTTTATGTATTTGCTTGTTTAATATAATCTTCTATAGTCATGAGTTGGTTATGTTTGTCGGATAGCTGTCTCATTTTACCTCTGATTAAGTGTCCTATGGCTACGAATGTCTGTTTCAACTCATGTGAAAGGCTACGTGGTGGGAAAAGATATTCCGCCATCTCCCTACTCCATGGTTGGGTGAAGAACGAGCGATAGAAGTCATCAGTCGGATTAATGAGAAAATCAATGCCGTCTTTCCATTCGTAGCGATTAAGCATAAGAGCACCTTCGGTGTACCACAGCAACTTGTAGGGTAATGACTGATAGGGTAAATAGTTTAAAAACAGACCCCCATAATCGTGCTTATAGTTTTCGCCGAGCAGTGCTTTTTCATAGAAAACAAGTTTTCCGTCAATGTCGAGAATAACCCATTTATGCGATTTCTTAGGGAAAAGATACTCGCCTATCAACGAGGGGCTTTCAATGTATCCCCGCGATGCTACCCGTGTCAGTTCTCTGATAAAGAGATCAGGGTGCTCAGCATGCTCTATCACATGATTAGAAATGGCATAATCAAACTGGCTATCAATAAAAGGCAATTGCTCGCCATCGGCATTTACAAACTGTTGATGCGGGTATATTTTTACGTCTCCACAACGATGATAGTTGTTATTGATGTACTTCTCAACGATAACATCCGAACGATACATAGGATCGTGTCCTGAGCCTATTTCTACAACCTTGTCTCGACGACTAATATACAAATTATGACGGTCAAAAGGGGTTCTTGTTTTCATATAGAATCTATTTGTTTATATGTTACTTGCACGCGATTTTTCCTTCTGATACAGCAAAGTGTCTTCAATGGCTACGTAAATTTTCTCCATGCTATTACTCCAACTGTGGGTGTGAGCAAAGGCAATTCGTGCTTCGCGCAGTTTCAGATTGGTTGTTTCGTGTAGGGCGATATTCAAGCTGTCGATAAACTCGTTGGCATTGGCAGCCAAATGGGTATAGGGTGCAAATATATCGCGCATGGCATGAGTGGTTGTTGCTACTATCGGCTTACCCATTGCCAGATATTCATCAATTTTGAGCGGATAGTTTCCGTCAGTAATAGCGTTGACTATTTGCGGATTGATACAAACATCAAAGAATTCTATATAGTCGGGTAACTGTTCTACTTGTTTGCTTCCCAAAAAATAGACATTAGATAGGCTATGCAATGCGTGCTCTGCGAAATGACGGTCTTCCGGACCTACCAATACAAAGTTGCATTGCGGCATGTGTTCGGCGACTTGATATAGCATTTGTGTGTTGAGCCTACTCTCCAGCAGTGCACCGGTATAGCCTATTATGGGTGAATGGATGTGTTGCATGTCGGCAGGTTTTGTTCTGCTTATCGTTGCATCGTAGAGGCGAAGGTCAACACCTGTGGGAGCATAGTGTGCATTGGTATTGAATGGCTTGAGTTCGTCAACAAAGAGTTGTGAGTTAGCTATTACCACATCGGCATTGTGTGCAATGCGTTCTTCGCAACGTCGACCGTGTTTCATCCAGTAAGGTGTCGCATGGAAGTAGTCGCGCCGATAATAAACGGTGAGTTTCGGTGCGATGATTTGTTTGAGATGCAGACTACGAAACAGGTCGTTGTCTATAAAAAGAATATAATCTTTGAATCCCAGTTGCTCGGCTTGCTGCAATATGTACTGTCCTATGAGCCGATTATTGTATTTGTTGACCTGTTCAAACAGCGGAGTGGGTAGTTTACTTACGGGTAGGAGTGTGAACGGACAGTCTACTACCCACAGGTTTGGCTGAATGTTTCGTATAGGCGAACGTTTCCCTTTGATTACAGCCATTCGTTGTTCGAACTCTTTTGTTGGTTTCTGTACTGGTTTACAGGCAGTACGTAATCGGGTAGAAATATCCAGTGGGCTATTGACGAAAAGTACCCTGTTCCGTTTGGCTATTTCCAATGCAATGTTCTTGATAGTACTTCCTATCTGTATATCCCACGTTTGTACAGTGGTAATTATGAAATCGTATCCTTTCATGACTTCGTTATTTTTTGATAGATAGTACTATAAGCCTGTGCCGTTTGTGCCCACGAGAACTTTTGAGCACGTTTCAGCCCGTATGCCATCTGTTGTTGGTAAAATTCGGATTCGTTTTCTAATCGCAGTAATGCGTCGGCTATGGCTTGTGGTTGATAAGGGTCTACCAGTAAGGCTCCATCTCCGGCTATTTCGGGAATGGCAGACGTGTTACTGCTGATAACAGGTGTGCCGCATGCCATTGACTCAAGCAGGGGAATCCCGAAGCTTTCGCGAAGCGAAGGGTACAAAAATGCAAACGCTGCATTATAGAGAGTAGGCAGATGGAGATGCGGAATGTAGCCCGGATGATAAAGATACGGTTTGATTGATTCAAGTCTTTCCGATAATAGTATTCGGTCAATATAGCTTTCTTTCAGGTCGGCTATCAGCAACGGGCGTTTGATACGCGATTCTTTCAAATAGAGGCTGTATGCTTTCAATGTACCGACTGTGTTCTTTTTAGGGTCGGTGTTTCCCAAAAAAAACAAGTAGTCGGTTTGCGGCAGATATTGCTGCACAATGTTGATATCAATGATATTTTGCTCGCGAAAACGTAAGTTATAGCCGTTGTAGACCGCACTGATGTGTTGTGGCGCTATGTGCAGGGCACGTCGAATGCATTCTTGTTCAAATTGCGACACTGTAATGATATGACGGCAGCGGCGAACGATGCGCGGTACCACCCACCGTCGGTAGTAGCGTCCCATCTCCTGATAAAGAGAAAGGCTGCGATGTGTACGCGGCTCCAGATAGATGATGTCGTGCAGGGTAAGTATCAAAGGAACCGGACTGTGCAAAGGAGCGGTGTTTGATGTACAGTGTAGTAAGTCTACTCCCAACCGGCGCACAGCACGCGGTAAGGCTATCTGTTCCCACAACGGGTAGGTAGGACATTTTAGTTCAATAATGGATAGGTTGTTCGATGGAGTAAGACAAACATCTTCTCCCGGTGCTACAATGACATAGTAATGGTTGCCATCGTCCAACTTCTGCAGTTCACGAAGTACCTCCAGTATCACGAAATCCATACCGTGCTTATCGTGACGGAAGATGCGCTGTGCTTCAATGGCTATCTTCATAATCTGTTACTTTTTAATAAATCGGTTCAGCAACGTATGGAGAATATGCTTGGGTATGCTTTTAATGGAATACCGGAATTGACGGCTTATCTCACCTCCGGGCATAGCCAGCACTAATGTAAGGAAGTAGCCCAACAACAGCGAATACCATTTAATGCTGAGTGGCCAGTTAATGACGGTAGTGATAAATGCTGCTGCCAAAATCAACACAATCAGCAGAAAACGCGAAGGGATAATCCATTGAAACAGTTTGTTGCAATAGTCCCAATTCCCTTTGATAAATGCTTCGGGTAGATGAGTGAGTGAAAAGAAGAAACTGTTCCAACGGGCTGACGACCAATGGGTACGTTTCTGACCGTACTCTTTGTAACTCTCTTCTTTTTTGGCATAACAGATTACTTCTTCCAAGTATTCGATGTAGATATTCTCGCGCAGCAAAGCCATCTCAAGTGCTTTACTAAGGTCGTTGCCGCTTAGCTTGGGAGCAAGCTTGTGGAAGATATTGAAGTCCAATGCAATGGCAGAGCCTATCAATGCTGCCGAAAAGTTCAGTTTGGTATGTCCTTTGCGGAAGATGTTATTGTTAATCTCTTCGCTGGTGGCATTGAGCACGGCTACGGGTGTGGTGAGATTCTCCGTCATGCGGTGTGCCTGAATGGCGTCGCAGCCTGAATAATAGGCATTGTTGAACAATTCGAGGGCACTCGGCATAATACGGTTGTCCGAATTGAAGATTAGCACCATATCGTACTCGTTGGGTGAGTAGCGTTCCATGACCTGCTGTATGGAATATATCTTACTACTCTTTTCTTGATCGGGCACCACAATGTTAATAGGCATTTCCAACAAGGCTATAAGCTCTTCTTCGGGCAGTTCGGAGGCTGCTACCACTATATCGTACATTTCGCGAGGGTAGAGTTGCGTATCGAAGAAATAGTCGATGGCACCAATTACCTCATGACCGTTATGACGTACGCAGTAAAGTACCAAGAATTTACATGTAGTGGGTGCAGGTGGATAGATATGCTTTTGTTTGCTGAGTGAAGCAAGGGTAAACACAAACAGATAAGCCACTGGTGCGAGTAGCAATAGAAAGATGATGGCATCAATAATCTCCGGTGCATTATTGTTCTCGTTCATCCACCAAGCGGGATTGAATATGTTAAATAGTTCATCCATACATTATGTATTAATGGTTATTGGGGTAGAGGTACATTCTTTTTTCTCTATGTAAGGTCCGTTCAGTACAAAGGCCAGCATTGCCGGTATAAGGAAATTATTGGGTGGGAGACTCATGGCTTCGCCGGCATATCCACTGACCAACATGCCGAATACACCGGATAGTAGTGCGGCCAGTATCAGTTGGATTTGCTGGTTGCGGATGCGGAACATTACAATATAGCAACAGCGTATTAAGACAATGACGTAAAAAGCTATGTAGATGAGTAATCCCACAGTGCCTGTTTGCATCCAAATACGCACAAAATGAGAGTCAGATGGGATAAAACCGTCTTTATATACTCCGTTTTGTTCAACTACCCGGGGAACTAATCTGCCAAGACCAACTCCCCATGGATGTGTTTTGAGGTATTCGGAGATTTGTTTACGGTTTTTCAGGCGAACATTCATGGAAGCATCTTCTGTGGGAGCAAAAGCAGTACGCATGCGTCGGATAAACGGATTATCGTCACCAATAGTAGTAAAAGCAAAGAAAGCGTAAAAGAGTACACCGCCAATAGCAGTGGTAATCATGATTTTAGGTTTCAAACTGAGTAATGTAAAAAGTGCAAGCCCTGCTATGGGAACAGCAATTGCGGCACGTGTACCCGACATAAAAAGACAAAAAGCAGCTATAACCGAAATAAACAAGTAGAACAATCGTAGTAGCTTTTCGGGTGTTTGTAAGGCGATAAGAAAATAGACGATTGTTGCCATGCCCATGTGTATGCCGAAGTTGCCTGCATCCGAGAAAATAGAGAAATAGCGAATGCCTGTGCTGAGTATGTGAGTAACCCAATTTCCTTGCATTAGCCAAGTAACTTCGGCAGCATCAAACCAATAATACTTTTGATAGAGAACTTTAACAAAAGCGGTAATGGTAAAGACTCCCAGTACAATGAGACCAATTCTCAATGCTTTAAGATTATCAAGGGATATGGAAAGTAAGAAATAAAGTATAGGGATCCCCACCAACCATGCGCGAATAGCCATGATGTACTCATCGGATGCAGTGTGACGAAGTTGTATTAGGACAAATATCATCCACACAACATAGCTACCGGTTAGTATATTTAAGCCGTTTAACCAGCGTATGTTTTCTTTATGGATTACAGTGTGAATAAGTATGGTAATAAAAATGAAAACCAATAATATGTCGAGCACAACACTCCATTTTTCAGTGTAGGTATAACGTGAAAAAGTCGTCAAATAGTACGACATAAAAAGATATAGAATCAGTCCAAAACGGGGGCGACGGATGCAATACAGACTAACGAGTAATGCTGTCGGAAGTATAGCAATGCCTAATGCGAATAATAGTTTTTGCGTAATGAGGGCATAGGCTAAAGCAAGAATTCCCGTGACCATAAACAGACGGATAAGCATCTGCGGGGAGAGGGTATGCATGGGCTGCTGTGCGAGGGTATGTATCATCATATTACTTGTTCTTTCCGATTATCTGATAGATACTTTACGGGAGGTCAGTCCCAATTGTGATAGCCTGCTGAAGAACGAGTGTATCGGAGTATAGGGAGGGAGTTCGCCTGTAAACGATTCCACTACATCTCGACTGGCATTGTTCAAGTAGAGGTAGAAAGGAGTATCTGCCAATGCTTTTCGGATAGGTTCGAGTGTCGTGTCGTCGCTATCGCGCCAGAGGCGTTCTGCATTGGCTATAAACAAATTGGCATCGGCTTTCTGTAAGACAGTTAGTGGAACGGTAGCCGTATGGGTAGCGGGATATTCTACTAAAATAATGTCCGGCTTTTGTTCGGCTTCGTTCAGCACCCAGAAGTCAGAAAGCTGTTGTGCCTGTATGTATGCGGAGTCTGTTACGGTATAATCGACACTGTGGCTGACGATGCGTACACGCAATCCTTCGGTTGCCCAGTACTGGACGAAGTAACGTGCCAAAAAGCTTTTCCCTTCTCCGGGTTCCATACTGAGAAGGTTGATTACGGTAGGTCGTTCGGTTTGTATATACTGATTGAGATTCCGGCAGCAGTAGGCTGCGGCTGTACGGTTGCATGCCTTGAGGTAACCACGGAACTTAAGATTGCTGGTACCGTTGAAGGCTGCAACAACAGGTAGACCGGTTAGTCGTTTGCTACGAACAGGATCACGCAGTGTGCGGTCCATTAACTCAATAATCAGATGAAAGGTTATAATGAATACTAAGCTTCCAAGGAATGCAATCACGATATAAAGTACGCGTTGTCTTCCGTTGTCGGTCAGCGGATAGGAAGGCGGTGCTATGGTTTGCAAATTACTGGTACTCATCTCTATATTCTTTTGGCGCAGATGCGCGTCTGACAAGCCTTCGATTTGGGTTTTGTAGTTCGTTTCGGCAATGCCCACAGCTCGTTCTTTACGACTAACTTGAGTGCCGATTGGGGACATGTGAGCAAATTGTCTGAGTATATCCTGAATGCGTTCGTCGAGCACTTTGACTTCGGCAGCAGATTTGGTTTCGTCAATGATAGCATGAAGCCATTCAAGGATCATGTCGTCCAATCCTACTCCCTCTTTGGTGAAGTTCATTTGATTGAGTTCATCCGATATAAGACCGATGTTCTCCTCCGCTTTTTGTAGGGCTTCCCTGTCTTTTTTAAGTTTCTCGTTGTTGGCAAGACTTTTATCTGAAGCAAAAATTTCTTGTTTTATGATTTCTTCGTTAAGTATACTAATTTTGTCCAATTGCTGGAGGAAATTGGTGTTGTCGCGCATAATTTTACCACGAATGTCCATACTCCCTTCGAGTTCTTGCCGTATGGCTATTGCTGCCTCGTAGGTTCGGTGTGCCAGCTCTAATCGGTCTTCTACGGCATAGCGGGTGATGGCAAGTGCTTTAGTCTCTTCGTTGTAGTTAATAATCTGCTGTGAAACATTATATGCCGTAAGATCGTCTTCCATATCATTTAGTTCCTCTTTGGCAAGCCGAACCTGTTCTTCGTAGTAAGCAATGACATCGTTAGTCGATTTAAAACGTAGTATTTCGTAGGCTTCTTGGAGTTCGCTGATAATGATTTCTACCGTTTTTTGCGTCATACCCGGATCGGGCGAAGTGTATGTAATATTCAAAATATCACTGTTGCCGGCTCGTTTGATTTCAACACTATTCAGCGCCTTCGCACTGAAAAAGGGCATGGTGAGATGGAACATCTGATAAACATAGTTGTTTCGGTCTTCTTTCCTGTACTTTTGAAGTTGTTCCAGTGTAAGATTTACGCTATCACGGTCTACTAATGTTAGCACTTCACGCGGAGTAGCTTGCAGCAACTGGCGGTAGTGCTTAGCCTGTATGTACGAATTGTCTTTCCATTCTTCGCCATAAGTCAAGGCTATTGCCAGCAGTTTTATGGAAGTCTTTTCCAAAGTACTGCGCGATTTGGCAAGGTTAACCAGATTTTCGAAAGTGCTGTTTACGGCAGTAACGTTGATGCTGGAACCGTCTATTGAAGTAGCATTGGTTACACCGGCATAGATGCTTCCTTCCACTGTGTAACTGAAAGGAAGAAATTGGGTAAAGTAAACCACCAATGCCGTGACAATAAATGTCCCCCACACGATGCTGTAGCGGATGCGGTAAAAGAATTGTGCTATGAATTTACCTATGTCCATGCGCTTACTCTTCTTTGATAACTTTTACATCGGTGAGCATCTCAAGCAGTGTAATGGCGTTATGCAGCGTTACGCGCGCCTCTTCGTAACTCACTACGGCACCCGAACGGCGGGAGCGTTCGAGTGATAAAGTGATGATGTCTATCTTGCCTTGAATAAAGTCATTCTCGGATATCTTCATTTGAGCATTATAGAGAGCTGCGCTCTCCGCTTTGGCTTTAATGGTGGCAAGTTGCTCGGTAACGGCATTATAGGCTTCCAATACCTTGAGTTTTCGCTCTTCCATTACTTGGTCGCGCGTAAATTGCAACTGCTCTATTTGGTATTGATAATCTTTCAGTTTGAGCGGGCGGTTGATGAGGTCGCCCAAGCCAAAGCTGATGCTTGCACCGACGTTGAAGGTGTGCTGATTGCTGGCGGTCATGGTTTGGTAGATAGGTGTGTATGTGTCACTGCTGTTGCTTAGTATGTTGAATCGTCCGAAGGCATATGCACCGTTTACTCTGAACCAATTCAGCCAGTCGCGTTTTTCCAACCGGTATTTGTTTCTTACCTGTTCAATCTGCGATTGGGCAAGCTTTACGGTGGCATTTTCGGTAACGGCATCCAAAAAGATGGAGAGCGGTTGGAGGGTCAGCTTGTCGGCTTCGACGGGCAGCGAAGAACTACCCTTTATGTTTGCCAATGTTTCCAACTTGGTATCTTCGGCTTTGAGAAGTTCCAGCAGACGGACGCGCTCTTCACGGCTCATTTCCTGAGCGGAAAGGAGCAGCGGGAGTAGCAGCAGTGCGAAGCAAACGAGTTTTTTATACATATAGTTATACGTCTTCTTTCTGAATAAATGCAGTAATGGTTTTGAATAATATTTTAAGGTCGAGCTTCAGCGAGAAATGGCGGGCATACTCGATGTCGAGTTGTTGCCGTTCTTCGGTGGACAGTCTGCCTGTTTCTCCACGCTTTTCTACTTGCCACAAACCGGTGAGACCAGCGGGTGCCATGAAGCGCTCTATGTATTTGTCGCTGGTCAGTTGTTCGGCTTCGTAGAGCGGTAGGGGTCGGTTACCCACAATGCTCATGTCGCCAATCAGCACATTGAAGAGCTGGGGTAACTCGTCGATGCTGTATTTGCGGATGAAGTGTCCCACGCGGGTGATGCGCGGGTCGTTCTGTAGCTTTACAAAGATGTTTCTTTCGCGCTTGTCGGCTTTGGGAGTATCTTCTTTAATGAGTATGCCGTCGTCCGAAATCAGCAGCACTTGGTTGTCCGCCACTGTCAAGTCGGGGGTGTTTCCCTCGTTGCCGACAAATTCTTCGGGTTGTATGTAATGTTCTTCGGGAGGTGTTGCATCGGTTTCTTCCTTCGCGTATTGGTTCAGGGTGTTTAGCTCTTTCAGCCGTTTGTCGGAATTGGTAAACATCGACCTGAATTTCAGGAAGGGGAATATATGGTAGTTAGAACCCACCCGTTGCGATGTATAGAAGACACATCCTTTGCTTTCCATGCGGATGGCGATGGCGGTGATGAGGAATACCGGCGAGAGCACAACGATGGCACCGACGGAGAATATGATGTCGAAAATGCGTTTCCAAACAGGTAGATGATAGGCGGTGAGGCGATTCTTATGCGATTGGCTGAACTCCTTTACTTTGTTCTGCTTGCGCAACTGCAAATAGCTGTTCAGTGTTGCAAAATAGACCTCATTTACCTGCGGATTTACCGTGTTGTTTACGCCGGCTTGCAGGTAGCGCTTGCTTTCGTCGACCGACAGGTGGTCGATGACAAGCAATATGTAAACTCGCGGGAAGGTGGCATGTAGCCGTGTGATGTTTGCGATGTCTTCTTCTATCTCTTTGTGTTCGTAAAGCACGACGATGTTATATCGTTCGGCTATCTCTTTTATATACACGTCAGCTTGCTCCGAGGTGGCGACTTGTATGAATACACCACTCGTGAGCTTGTTTAAATGCCTGATAATATAGCTATCTGTTCCTATGTATATATAATAGAACATAGCCGTTTCTTTTTATTGTACACTTATTTATGGACCGGGTTTTAATGCTTTCCCGACGCGTATTAATAGTTCCCTTGGATTGAAAGGTTTCAATATGTAGTCAACAGCTCCTCTTTCCAACAAATCGATGCGTTCGCTGGTGTTTTCTTCGCTGGAGAGTATAATAACAGGAATGTGGTTAAACAGTTCGTTATTTTTTAGGTAGTTGAAGAGCTTTATGCCGTTCATCTGGGGCATACGAATATCTGTGATAATAAGGTCAACATCATGGTCTTGCAGCCATTCGATAGCTTGTAGACCATTCATTACATGGGTTACATCGTATGATTCGAAGTATTTGCGCAATAATACGCCAAGAGGCTCATAATCATCGACTAACAAGATTTTTTGTTTCATGTTATAGTTTAATGCGATTGGTTACAAATAAGTATATTTTCAACCGCCAAAAATAGATATATTTTTTTATTACTTGGCTGTTATTGATAATAATTATTTGTTGTAATAGAGGTTTTTAACTGTTCGGTTGCTTTTTCTGCATTTCCGTTGGCGGCATTAAGCAGGCTTACAAATTTACTGCCGATAATGGCTCCCGATGCATGGGCACAGGCTGCTTCGAAGGTTTCGCGGTTACTGATGCCGAATCCTATCATGCGCGGATTGCGTAATTCCAATGCTTCGATGCGCTCGAAGTAGGCGAGTTTTTGTTCGCCGAACGATTGTTGTGCGCCGGTGGTAGCTGCGCTCGACACCATATATATAAAGCCATCGGTGTGGTTGTCTATTTCGTGCACGCGTTCTTCGCTTGTTTCGGGAGTGATAAGCATGATAACGCGCAGGTCGTAGCGGTCGGCTAAGGGTTTGTAGTCGTTGATGTAGTCGCGGAAAGGCAAGTCGGGGATGATGACGCCGTCGATGCCGCACTGCACACAAGCCTCACAGAAGCGTTCAAAGCCAAATTGCATAATGGGATTGAGATAACCCATGAGGAGCAACGGTATCTGTACGCCGTCGCGACGGATGTTGTGTAGTTGTTCGAAGAGTAGGCTGAGCGACATGCCGTTTTGCAGGGCACGGGTTGCCGCCTCTTGTATCACCACGCCGTCCGCCATAGGGTCGCTGAAAGGGATTCCTATCTCTATCATGTTCACACCGTGCTTTTCGAGGGTGCGGATTACATCGGCGGTACCGTCGAGTGTGGGGCATCCGGCGCAGAAGTAGACGGAAAGCAAGTTGCGGGGGTTGCTTGCAAAGAGTTGGTTTATTCGGTTCATCTGATTTGTTCTATAAAAGTTCGTAATAGTTCGATATTTTTAATTCCGGGTTCCGTTTCAAAGCGGCTGTTGAGGTCAATGCCGGCAAGACGGGCGTGGGCAAAGGTTTTGATTGCCTCTACGCTATCGGCGCCAATGCCTCCGCTGAGTAAGAAAGGCACATCGCCCGTGTAGTGTTGCAACAACTTCCAGTCGAACGATTGTCCCGAACCGCCGTACGACGGGGTGGGGGTGTCGAAAAGGAGATACCTCACCGCATCCTTGGAATAGCGTGCGGCATTGGCAACGGTGGTGGCTTTAATAACTTGAAATCCTTCGTCTGTAAGTTCGCGGCACAGGTGGGGCGATTCGTCTCCATGCAGTTGCAGATAGTCCAAACCGAAACGACGAGCTGTTTCCAGCATTACGGCTTTGTGCTCGTTTACAAAAACGCCTACGCGCTGTGCCCGAACGGGCAGGTACGAGGGTACTTCGCACAAGTAACGGGGCGAGCGGGGGTAGAAGATAAAACCTATCAGGTCTACTCCTAAATTATCTATTTCGCGTATGTTGTCGGCGCGGGTCATCCCGCAGACTTTGATGAGCATAGAGAGCGTGGTTGTATGGTATTCTCGTGGCGCAAAGGTACGGTATTTTCGTAGAAAACATATCTTCATTAGGTAGTTAATAATCTTTTATCAGTGTGTGATTGTCTGCGTAGACTGTTTCGATTACCGTCCGACCGACGTCGGACGACCGTCCGACGTTGGTTGTACGACCGTCCGACGTTGGGCGTACGCTCGTCCGACGTTGGTCGGACGGTAAGAAGTGCAGGTTTTTAAGACAGTATCTTACTGTACGAGAATTAGAAAGCTTATCTTTGCAACATAATTTGTTTAGCTAATGTATATACATCCCTTATCTTCTTCGTCCGTTTCGTTGCCGCAGAAGTTTACCAACCCTTTTGGTTATATCCCTCACCCGCTGTGTTTGGAAGCTGCCGCCGCCGTGCAGCACTATCTTGAGGAGCAGACTGTCTGGCACGACGAACTGCAACAAGGTAAGATGTTTGGTGTGTTGGCGGTGCAGGCTCCGACAGGCGAGGTGGGTTTCTTGGCAGCTTTCTCGGGTACGTTGGGCGGAAGCAACCGGCACGATTACTTTGTGCCGCCTGTGTACGACTTGTTGCGGAGCGACGGTTACTTTCGGCGCGAAGAAGCCCGGATTACGGCTATCAACCGGCAGATTCGTCAACTGGAAGAAGATGCGCATTACATCTGTCTGCGCGAAGCATACAACGACAGTGTGCAGAAGGGACAAGCCGAACTCGCCGAGGCACTGTCGGCACTGAAAGCAGCCAAAACATTGCGCGATATCCGCCGGCAAAGCTGTTGCCTTGCTACTTCCGAAGAGGCGGATATGATACGCGAAAGTCAGCATCAAAAGGCATCGTACAAACGTTTGGAACGTCTGCATCGGGAGCGCACGGATGCGGCACAGGCGGCGGTGGAAGTTTGGAATATACGCATCCGGACATTGAAGCACGAACGTAAACAACGTTCGGCAAGTCTGCAACAGTGGTTGTTCGAACAGTTCAAGTTGCTGAACTATCGGGGGGAGGTCAAAGACTTGTGTCAACTGTTTGCCGATACCGTGCATCGCACTCCTCCTGCCGGAGCCGGCGAATGTGCCGTACCCAAACTGTTGCAGTATGCTTATCTCAACGACTTAAAGCCTGTGGCAATGGCGGAGTTCTGGTGGGGCAACTCTCCCGTAAACGAACTTCGGCGTCACGGTTATTTTTATCCGGCTTGCAAAGGTAAGTGCGAACCTATCTTGAAGCACATGTTGCAGGGATTGGATGTTGAGAAGTGTGTGCTGTCGACAGCTTCGCAGGGCGTGCACCGACCGCATGTTGTTTACGAAGACGAAGCTTTGCTGGTGGTTGCCAAACCGGCAGGTATGCTGTCCGTGCCCGGCAAAGGTCTGTCGCTATCGCTCTACGAGTACCTCTGTGCCGACTATCCGCACGTGAAGAGTTTGATGATGGCGCATCGGTTGGACATGGATACGTCGGGGTTGGTGATTGTGGCGAAAGGTGCGCAGGTGTACAAACATTTGCAACGACAGTTTAGCCGGCACACTCTGACGAAGCGTTATGTGGCATTGCTAAACGGCGTGGTGGAGAGCGACGAGGGTGTGATAAGTCTGCCGCTCTCGCCCGACCGATTGGATATGCCGCGGCAACGGGTGGATTTTGCTCACGGCAAACACTCGGTGACTCGCTACGAAGTGCTGGAACGGAAGGAGTCATCCACCCGCGTGGCGTTTTATCCGCAAACGGGACGTACGCACCAACTGCGCGTACATGCGGCGCATCCGCAAGGATTGAATGCGCCTATCGTAGGCGACCCGCTCTATGGTACACGTGCCGACCGCATGTATCTGCATGCCGAAATGATAGAGTTTGTGCATCCGCTCACCGGCAAGACCATTCGGGTGGAATTGCCTGCCGACGAGTGAGTGCCGATTTTACAAAGATGCCAGTAATCCCCGCAGTGTCTCTGCCGGCTCGCCGGTCTTCATAAATGTTTCGCCGATAAGAAAACCGCGATAGCCTGCATCGCGCAGACGGCAGATGGTGTCGGGTTGCGAGATACCGCTTTCGGAAACAAAACAGTCGCAACCGCTGGTTTGCAGCCATCCGCCGAGGCTAAACGAATTGGCTACGTCGGTAACGAAGCTGCCAAGGTTGCGGTTGTTCACTCCCACCATGTCAATGTCGTTGTGGATGTAGGCAAGTTCGTTGACGCTGTGTATTTCGAGCAACACTTCCAATCCGAGGCGATGGGCTTGTGTGGTGAGCATGGCGCACATGTCGGGAGTGAGGCAAGCGGCAATGAGCAACACGGCATCGGCACCTACAACGCGGGCTTGCAGCAGTTGGTACTCGTCGATGATAAAGTCTTTGCGCAGAATGGGAATGTTTACCACGGAGCGTGCCGTACGCAGGTCGCGCAGGGAACCGCCGAAGAAATGCTCGTCCGTCAGTATGGAGAGTGCGGCGGCACCGGCACGTTCGTAGGCGGGACATACTTTGTCGGGAGACGCCTGTTGATACAACCATCCTTTGGAGGGCGAACGGCGTTTGAACTCGGCAATAATGCCGGTGG
>JAISHU010000007.1 GCA_031262385.1 Mediterranea sp. (in: CFB group bacteria) | reverse complement strand
GGCGCCAAAGAGGCTCAATTCAACGGACTGAACGCCGTGCTGGGACGTGCGGCGCGCATCGCCGGAATCTTGGCCGGCAAAGCAGAGTACATAGCCGCCGCCGAGGCGGGAACCACCAACGAGTGGACGCAACTCTACGGCGAGGCTGTTACGTTGCGCGCCTTCTGCTACTACGAGCTGGTGCGCCACTTCGGCGATGTGCCTTATGGCTACGAGAACACGCCGGTGACGGAGTATGCGTTGACCTCGCGCTTCGACATCATGGATGCCCTCATTGCCGACCTGAAACGCGTGGAACCGCTGATGTACAAGGTGGGCGAGGCAGACATTACCGCCGAACGTATGTCGCGCTCGTTTGCCAACGCCCTCTGTGGCGAGATTGCCTTACACGCCGGCGGGTGGCAAACCATTCGCACCGACGTGAGCGGGCTGTACGGCGATGTACAATTCGAGACCAAAGGAACGGAAGCCAACGGCTGCGTGTACGCACGACGCACGGACTATCTGGATTACATGCGAACGGCTGAACAGTATCTGGGCGCTGCCATCAACAACCACAACGGGACGGTACGCCTGCTCACAGAGGATACACGGTCGTATGCCAACAATCCCTTCCAGTTCCACTTCCACCACATCAATAACTGGACCGTCAGCCCTGAATCGTTCTTCGAGGTGGGCAACCGTCAAAGCACCGGCAACAGCGAATACCCGTACAGTATGGGTCGCCCCTGTCCGGGTGCTAACAACAACGCAGCACCGGTCAATGTATTCGGAGCTATCCGTATCATCCCCTCGTTCTATTACAGTGCCTACGAAGACGACGACAAGCGTCGTGATGCCAGTATGGTTATCACCGGCAGCACCGGACGCGGACAGGAATTACTGCTTACCCTTGCGCCGGGCAACCGTGCCAACGGCGGTATCTCCATCAATAAGTGGGACGACAACCGTTCCGAGAATCCTTACTTGGTGGCTCGCCGCACCTCGGGTATGAATTATGGTGTGTTGCGTATGGCAGATGCCATGCTGATGCTTGCCGAAGCCAAAGCCTACACCGGCGACAGCCAGGGCGCCATGAGCTTGGTGAACCAAGTACGTGCACGTGCCTTCGGTAACAACAGTCACGACATCAGCGGCTTGTCGGGCGAAGCACTGCTCGACGCCATCTGGGCGGAACGCAAGCTGGAACTGCTGGGCGAAGGCGACATCCGTTGGGATATGATTCGTTCGGGTAAGTTCACCGAACGCACCTTAGCCGTGCGCAAGCAGATGGCGGACATGATTGCGGGACTGGAAGCCGACGGTTACTATACCTTCGAGAACGGTCGCACTATCTCCAACTACGTGTGGTGGAAGTATGTTCATTTGGACAATCCGCTGACTTTCGACTGCGCTCCCGAAGACCGCGACAACCCCGCTCTCTATCCCGGTTGGCGAGGACAGTTCGACTTTACCACCATTCCGTTGGTAGCTGCATTAGTAACGACGACCGACAACAACATTGCCGTGAAAGGTCTGTACGAATACATCGACCCCGACGGACCCGAAGCAGCCGCACTGGAAGCCGACGGATACGAACGCAGAGACTGGGGTGCTACTATCGTAGCCAACAAAACCACTATCTACGACCGCAACATCCTTTCCGGACTGGGCACCGCAGGTAATGCACCGCGCTATTATCATCCTATACCGTTCTCTACCATTAGCCAGTCCAAAGGCATGGTAACCAACGGATACGGACTACCGCAACAATAAAACTGTTAATTTTTAGATACTGAAACTTTAGTAAGAGACTGCCCGATAAACGGGTGGTCTCTTGCATACAAAACAAATAGGACCATGAAGTTTATACACATTCCATTATTTTTATCGCTACTCTTTGCGGCTATGGCGTGCGATACTTCGTACACAAACCGCAATCTCTCGCCCGACGAAAGGGCTGACGCCTTGCTGGCACTCCTCACATTGGAAGAGAAGGTGCAACTGATGCAAGATGCTTCCGCCCCCATAGAACGGTTGGGCATCAAACCGTATAATTGGTGGAACGAAGCACTTCATGGCGTGGCACGCGCCGGACTGGCTACGGTCTATCCGCAACCTATCGGACTGGCTGCCACATTCGATGTGCCTGCTATACAACGAGTTTACGAATCGGTGTCCGACGAGGCACGCGCCAAACATACCTACTACGCTTCGCGCGGCGAATACGAACGCTATCAGGGACTTACCATGTGGACGCCTACTATCAACCTCTTTCGCGACCCGCGCTGGGGACGCGGCATAGAGACTTATGGCGAAGACCCTTACCTTACCGCACGAATGGGGGTAGCCGTGGTTAAGGGCTTACAAGGAACCAACGACGGTCGGTACGACAAGCTTCATGCCTGTGCCAAACACTTCGCCGTACACAGCGGTCCCGAATGGAATCGACACGAGTTTAACGCCGAGAACATCAACCCACGCGACCTCTACGAAACCTATCTGCCAGCCTTTGAAGCTCTGGTGAAAGAGGGTAATGTACAGGAGGTGATGTGTGCCTACAACCGATTTGAAGGCGACCCTTGCTGCGGTAGCGACGAACTGCTGCACCACATCTTGCGCAACGAATGGGGATTCGACGGTATTGTGGTTGCCGACTGCGGTGCCATTGCCGATTTCTACAACGAACGCGGACATCACACCCATACCCATGCGGCGGATGCTTCGGCGGCAGCCGTTAAAAGCGGTACCGACTTAGACTGCGGCTCCAGTTACAAAGCGTTGGTGGAGAGTGTGCAGAAAGGATTTATCGACGAAGCAACCATAAACCGCTCGGTGAAAAGATTGTTGCGTGCCCGCTTCGCCTTAGGCGAAATGGATGACCCCGAAGAGGTGTCGTGGTCGCGCATTCCTTTCTCGGTAGTAGCATCGGCAGCCCACGATTCGCTGGCACTCGATGCCGCACGCCGTTCCATGACCTTGCTGCAAAATCGCAACGCTCTGCTGCCTTTGCAAAGTTCGGCGGACGGACTGACTATCGCCGTAATGGGACCCAACGCCAACGACTCGGTGATGCAATGGGGCAACTACAACGGTATGCCGCAGCGCACCGTTACTATCTTACAAGGCATACAAGCTGCATTGGGAGAAAACGATAAACTGATATACGAACAGGGTTGCGCATGGGTGGAACGCTCGCTCATAAAGAGTGTCTTTGCGCAATGTCAAACCAACGGGCAAACAGGTTTCAGTGCCCGCTACTGGAACAACACTACCCGCGAAGGAGCGCCCGACGTAACGACACACGTCTCTACGCCCTTCCGCTTCTGTACCTCCGGTGCTACCGTCTTTGCACCGGGCGTCAACCTCACCGACTTTACCGCCACCTACAACAGCACCTTTACACCCGAACGTTCGGGCGAAGTGGTGTTTGAAATTTACAGCTACGGCACCGGTCGACTGCGCATCGACGGCAACGAAGTACGTTCGTTCCGCAACAATCACGGCAGTCGCAAATCAAGCCATACGCTCAACGTACAGGCAGGAAAGAAGTACGACATCGAACTGGAGTTCGAGTATCTGCGTAGCGACGCACAACTAAACTTCGACTTGGGCTTTAAAGAAGAGATGAACGTAGCCCGCTCCGTGGAACGGGTACGCAGTGCCGATGTAGTCATCTTTGTGGGGGGCATATCGCCTTCGCTGGAAGGTGAAGAAATGGGGGTAGACCTGCCCGGTTTCCGCCGTGGTGACCGCACCGACATCGAACTTCCTGCCGCACAGCGCGAACTTATCGCCGCTCTGCATCGTGCCGGCAAAAAAATAGTATTGGTAAATTGTTCGGGTTCGCCCATCGCATTAGTGCCCGAAACCGAATCGTGCGACGCCCTCCTACAGGCTTGGTATCCGGGACAGCAAGGAGGCACGGCGGTAGCCGATGTGCTCTTTGGTCGTTACAATCCCGCAGGACGCTTGCCCGTTACTTTCTATCGCTCGCTGTCGCAACTTCCCGACTTCGAAGATTACAACATGAACGGTCGCACCTATCGTTACATGGATGTGGAACCGCTGTTCCCCTTTGGACACGGTTTGTCGTACACCACTTACAGCTACGGTTCCGTCGCCTTGAGCAAAAACAGCTTCTCGGCAGGACGCACCCTCATCCTTACCGTGCCCGTAACCAACAGCGGCATACGCGACGGCGAAGAGGTAGTGCAACTCTACTTTGCCAAAGAACACGATTCCGAAGGTCCGTTACGTACCTTGCGTGCATTTCGCCGTGTGCACATTCCAGCCGGACAGACGGTGGAAGTCAGCTTTGAGTTGGGTGATAAAGAATTGGAGTGGTGGAACCCCGAATCGAACAGCGTAGAGGTTACTCCGGGCAGTTATACTTTGCAGGTAGGCGGAAGTTCCAAAGAACAAGCCTTGCAAAAGGTTAGCCTCACAATAAAGTAAAGGCAACAATTACTACTTTTGTATTACCATAAAACATAACAAATCAAGATAGATGAAGAATATAATCTTTAGCAGACGACGGACGATGCTATGCTTGTCGCTCCTCACCGCCTTGTTGCTACGGGCGCAACAGTCGCCGCAGGTCAGCACCACGCTGCCGTGGTCGGTACGCATGACACAGTCGGAAATGATTCGTAACCCCGAATCGTGGCAACTCGACTTCCAGCCTCAACTAAAATGGGATTACTGTCACGGACTGGAGCTACAAGCGATGCTCGATGTGTACGACCGCTACGGCGACGAGAAGATATACCGCTACGCGCTGGCGTATGCCGATACCATGGTCAATGTTGACGGAAGCATCAAGAAATACCGTGTGGAAGAGTACAGTCTGGACCGTGTCAATCCCGGCAAGTTTCTCTTCCGCATCTACGAGCAGACCAAAGAGGATAAATACCGCATTGCCTTGGCGTTGCTGCGCAGCCAGCTCGACACCCACCCGCGCAATGCCGACGGCGGCTTCTGGCACAAACAAGTCTATCCCAACCAAGTGTGGCTGGACGGCGTCTATATGGGTGCACCTTTCTATGCCGAGTATGCCTACCGCAACGACAGGGTAAACGACTATCAAGACGTCATCTTTCAATTCCTTATGGCGGCGCGCCACACCTACGATGCGAAGAACAATCTCTTCCGTCATGCCTGCGACGTCAGCCGCAAAGAACAGTGGGCTGACCCCGTCACCGGACAGTCGCAGCACAGTTGGGGGCGCGCCATGGGCTGGTATGCCATGGCTTTTGTCGATGCGCTCGACTTCATCCCCAAACACGAAGCGGGACGCGATTCGATGCTCACGGTATTCAACTCGTTGGCGGAGATGATAAAGCAACGACAGGACGAAAAGAGCGGCGTATGGTATCAGGTACTCGACCGCAGCGGCGATGCAGACAACTATTTGGAGTCATCGTGCTCGGCAATGTTTACCTACGCGCTCTTCAAGGGAGTGCGCAAAGGCTATCTGAATCGCTCGTACCTCACCACTGCCATTAAGGGCTATCAAGGCATAATGAAACAGTTCATCGAGGTCGACGATAATGGATTAGTGAGCATCACCCGTGCCTGTGCCGTAGCGGGATTAGGCGGCAAGAACTATCGCATGGGCGACTACAACTACTACATCAACGAACCTATCCGCACCAACGACGCCAAGGCTGTCGCTCCCTTCATCCTCGCCAGTCTGGAGTGGGAACAACTGCAAGAAGACGAACGCATCATCTCCGTGAAACAGGCTGCTGTGCAGTCGGGTTACAAAAGCAGGCTGGTCGTTGCTCGCGACGGCACGGGCGACTATCGCAGCCTCACCGAAGCGATGGACGGCATACGTGCCTCTATGGACTACACGGTGACGGTGCATATCAAAAAAGGGGTGTACAAAGAAAAGGTCGTTATACCTGCTTGGCTAAACAACGTCGTAATCGAGGGCGAAGATGCCGACCATACCATTATCACTTACGACGACCATGCCAACATTAACAACATGGGTACCTTCCGCACCTACACCGTGCGGGTAGACGGCAATAACATCACTTTCCGCAACCTGACTATCTAGAACAACGCCCCGCAAATGGGGCAAGCCGTAGCACTGTACACGCAAGGCAAGCAATTGATGTTCGTCGGTTGCCGCTTGCTGGGTAATCAAGATACGGTGTACACGGGCTATGCGGGCGGATTTCTCTACTTCAAGAACTGTTACATCGAGGGTACTACCGACTTTATCTTCGGATCGTCCACCGCACTGTTCGAAGATTGCGAGATACACAGCAAACGCAACTCGTACATCACCGCTGCTTCCACACCGAAAGAGATTGCTGTCGGCTATGTATTCAACCGTTGCCGGCTCACTGCGGCTGCCGATGTCGACAAGGTTTATCTGGGTCGCCCGTGGCGTCCTTACGGTATGACGGTCTTCATGAATTGCGAGTTGGGACGACACATCATTCCCGCAGGATGGCATAACTGGAGCAAGGTTGAAAATGAAAAAACAGCACGCTATGCCGAATACAACAACACGGGCGAAGGAGCGAAGAGTACCGCCCGCGTGAAGTGGTCAAAGCAGTTGACCAAGAAAGAAGCGGAACAACTCCTCAAACTCATTTCGGCTAACTTATGAAACAGAGATTTATCTTACTCTCGGCACTCTACCTTCTGCTCGTTGCTGCCGACACACCGCCCCCTGCCCGGTTCACTATCTTCACGATAGGCGACTCGACCATGGCAAACAAACCGCTTGCCGGCGGAAACCCCGAAAGAGGATGGGCGCAAATGTTGCCCGAATGCCTGTCGGAAGAAATACGGGTGGATAATCATGCACAGAACGGTCGCAGTTCGAAAAGCTTTATCGACGAAGGGCGTTGGGACAAGGTACTCGCACTACTCAAGCCGGGCGACTACGTCTTTATCCAGTTCGGACACAACGACGAGAAGCCCGACACGGCACGCCACACCGAACCCGGTTCTACCTTCGACGAGAACCTGCGGCGCTACGTGCGGCAGAGTCGTGCCAAGGGTGCCGTGCCGGTGTTGTTCAACGCTATCGTACGCCGCCACTTCGTAGACGGTGTGCTCACCGATACCCACGGTGCCTACCTTGATGCGCCCCGCCGCGTGGCACAGGAACTAAATGTGCCCTTTGTCGACGCCAACCGCATCACCCACCAATTGGTGGCAGACTTGGGTGACGAATCCTCTAAGCAGCTCTATCTATGGTTCGCTCCCAACACCATAGCCGCCAAACCCGAAGGGAAACAAGACGATACGCACCTTAACGAACAAGGAGCACGCCGCATAGCCGGTTTGCTCATGGATGCCGTGGCACGCGAAGTGCCTGCACTGTCGCAGTATGTCCGCCGTTACGACTTGGTAGTGGCAAAAAACAGCAGGCTCAATACGCCCACCGAAAACTATCCGTATCGCAGCGACGTGTTGTGGGTAACCGTGCCCGACCATGCCGACTGGACGTACCGCACCGGCGAACGAGCCAACGTAGAGGTGCAACTTTATTGCTACGGCATCCCCCAAGACGGGCTGGAAGTGACGTACGAAATTGGCGACGACATGCTTCCCGCCGATGCATCCGGTCGTGTAACGCTGAAAAACGGCAAGGCAACGATCAACATCGGCACGGCACGCAAACCGGGCTTTCGCGACCTGCGGCTGACCGCCGTCGTTGGTGGAAAGAGTTGGAAACACCACATCAAACTGGCTTTCTCGCCCGAAAAGATTGAGCCGTTTACGCAGATGCCTGCGGACTTCCGTGACTTTTGGGACAAGAACAAGGCTGAAGCCGCACGCTTCCCGCTGAGTTACACCCGCGAACGAGTCGAGGAGTATTGCTCCGACATCGCCGACTGCTATCTTGTGCGACTGGCACTGAACCGTAGCCAATGCATCTACGGCTACCTATTCATCCCCAAAGATGCCGAGCCGGGCACATGCCCCGTGGTATTCTGTCCGCCGGGAGCAGGCGTAAAAACCATTAAGAACCCACAAAGCAAACTCTACTACACCGAGCAGGGCTGCATACGCTTCGTCATCGAGATTCACGGTCTCGACCCGCGCATGAGCGACACACAGTTTGCCGAAATCAGCGCCGCCTTCAACAGTGGCAACAACGGCTATATGCAGAACGGATTGGACAACCGCGACAACTACTACATGAAGCGCGTCTATCTGGCTTGCATCCGCAGCATCGACTTGCTCACCTCGCTTCCCCAATGGGACGGTAAGAATGTGTTTGTGCACGGCGGCAGTCAGGGTGGTGCGCTGACGCTTGTCACCGCAGCACTCGACCCGCGCGTAACCGCCTGCGTAGCCAATCATCCCGCTATCAGCGACATGGGTGGCTACAGTCTGCCCGGACACACCGGCGGATGGCCGCACATGAACCGATTGAACGATATGTTTACCCCCAACAAGCTGCGCACCATGGCTTACTACGACGTGGTGAACTTTGCCCGTTTAATCACCGTCCCTACCCGCATGACGTGGGGCTTCAACGACGATGTTTGTCCGCCTACCACCAGTTATGCCGTATGGAACGTGTTGACGTGCCCCAAAGAGGCACTCATCACTCCTATCAACGAGCACTGGACGACAGAAGAGACAGAGTACGGTCACCTGCTATGGTTGCTGAAACAGAAGCGATAAATTACTAATGTGCTAATATGCCAATATGCCGTTGCGCCCACTCGTCGTACTGCGGGTAGAGCGAAGCTGCACGGTTGTTGTACCAACTGTAGCCGTAGCGACGTTCATCGCCAATCTCCTCCAACCGTCGACGCGGAATGCCGTCGCGGTCGCAAAAGAAAGGTTTCTCTTCCTCCAAATCGTAGAAGCGTGCCCAAATAGGAGCTGCCTGTGCGTCGGGCGTTACAATTTTGTGAGCATCGAGCCACTTCATGGCACCTTCGACGGCACGCTTCGTGCGGTCGTCAGGACAGGGTAATGTCATAAGCAGTTGCACAATGGCGGCGCTCTCTTGCGAGCAGAACGAAGGCAGTTCGTAGGCACGTGCCGCCGCAGGCTTCAGCGTGATGCGGTCGTGTTGCTGGCACCACACCGTAGGCTGTCCGTCCACTATTATCTGCGTGGCAAGTATGCACTCAATGCCTTTATCGAAAGCTTCGGAAGTCTGCTTGCGCAACGCTTCGCCGATTAAGTCACCTTCGTAGGGCGGTTGAGCCTCCGCAAGGCTACGCAGCAAGTTGAGCGTGTTGACCATGGCGTCGTCGTTGAATGTAATGTGCACCTGATAGCCGCGCGCATTCGGCCAAAACTGCGGCCATCCGCCGTTGTCGTACTGACCGCTAAGCAGGTATAGCACGGCACGACGGAAAGCGTCACGGTAGCGTGTATCGCCGGTTTGGTGGTAGAGGCGAGCAAGGAAGTTCATCTGCTGTGTGGTGGCTCCGTTGTCGATGGTAGAGTCGTCGCTGCGCGACTTATCTTTCAACACCTCTTTCAGTTCCTTGCCGTTCAAAGGGCGTGCCATGTCGATGTTCTTCGACCACCCACCCGTGTTACGTTGATAGGCAAGCAGCTGTTCGCCGATACGTCGCGCCTCTGCGGTATTGAAGAAGGCGGTGTCTGTCAGGCTCAAGAGCGGGCGTCCGGGTTGTTGTGCCGTGACCGGTAAACATCCCGCCGCGCATAGCAGTAGTAAGATAAATTTCTTTCCCATGTTCTTCTTTGTTAGGGTAATTGTTTGTTATCTACAAAAGTACACGATATTTTCCTCCCGTATGAGGATTTTTTGTTTTTATACGTGTACACATCATCACGAATCACGTCCCACACAAAAAATACGAGAAGAGTATCAATTATTCCACATCATAATACAAATAGCCGCGTAACTTTGCACTCGATAATCACATCTCTATCTTACTTAATATATACGCCAATGAACACACTCATTAAGAACGTCCGGTCGATTGCTTTTGCTCTGCTGCTAACGGCATGCGCCGGACCGGGCGGGCAAATCACAACGGGCAGCGCCGATGACAGCATTTATGCCAACCTCCCGTTCGACATGCCTCGCGTAGAGCAACCCGTTTTCCCCGACTATCAAGTCAGCATCAGCGACTTTGGTGCCAAGGGCGATGGCATTGCTCTCAACACCGAAGCTATCAATAATGCTATCAAGGCAGTCAACGAAAGAGGCGGCGGCACGGTTATTATCCCCGAAGGATTGTGGCTGACCGGTCCTATCGTGCTGTTGAGCAATGTCAATCTGCATGCCCGACAGAATGCACTGGTGCTCTTCACCGGCGACTTTGAGGCATATCCCATTATCCATACTTCGTTCGAGGGACTGGAAACACTTCGTTGCCAGTCGCCCATATCGGCTATGAATGCCGAGAACATTGCCATCACCGGACAGGGCGTGTTCGACGGGGCAGGCGACAGTTGGCGCCCGGTGAAACGCAGCAAGATGACCGAAAGTCAATGGCGCGAACTGCTGGCATCGGGAGGCGTGACAGACCCGAGCGGACAAACGTGGTATCCTACTGTCGGTGCCCTCAAGGGAGCTTCCGCCACACAGCAATTCAATAACCCCGAGGGACTGACGACCGATGCGGAGTGGAACGAAATCCGTCCGTGGCTGCGTCCGGTATTACTCAACATTGTGAAAAGCAAGCGTGTGTTGCTCGAAGGGGTCACGTTCAAGAACTCTCCCGCGTGGTGCCTGCATCCGCTGATGTGCGAACACATCACCATTCGTAACGTCAAGGTGTTTAATCCGTGGTATTCGCAAAACGGCGACGCACTCGACCTTGAGTCGTGTCGCAACGCACTCATCATAAACAATGTTTTCGATGCCGGCGACGATGCTATCTGTATCAAGTCGGGCAAGGACGAAGACGGACGCCGACGCGGTGTGCCGACAGAGAACGTGGTGGTGCGCGACAACATCGTGCTGCACGGGCACGGCGGCTTTGTGGTGGGCAGCGAAATGTCGGGCGGCGTAAAGAATATCTATGTCACCAACTGTACCTTCTTGGGAACCGACGTAGGCTTGCGTTTCAAGAGCACACGCGGACGCGGCGGAGTGGTCGAAGGCATCTATATCAACAACATCAATATGATAAACATTCCGCACGAGGCATTGCTGTTCGACCTCTTCTATGGCGGCAAAGCGGCGGGCGAAGAGAGTGAGGAGGAGTTGGCAGGACGAATGGCAAGCAGCATTCCGCCCGTGACCGAAAAGACGCCTGTCTTCCGCAACATTCACATTAGCAACATCACCTGCCGTGGTGCCGGACGTGCCATGTTCTTCAACGGTCTGCCCGAAATGCCTATCGAAAACGTGACGGTGAAGAACGTGGTGATTACCGACGCCCGACAGGGTATCGTCATCAGCGAGGCTGCCAACGTTACCATAGACGAGGCGCACATCAGCAGTGAAAGCGAACCGTTGCAAGTAAAAAAGGTACGGGCATTGACCGTCAACGGCAATAGCTACGACTATCCGGAAGCGACCATGAAAGCTTTGCAAATAGATAAAACCAATCCATGATGAACATGCAGAAATCCCTTACGGTACTTACTTTGCTATGTGTTCTTACTTCGCTGGATGCACAGCAGGTAGACCGTCGTTACATCTCCGAGGTTTGGGTGTCCGACCTTGGCAACGGCAAGTATAAGAATCCGGTACTTTATGCCGACTACTCCGACCCCGATGCTTGTCGTGTGGGCGATGATTATTACATGACCTCGTCGAGTTTTAACTGCCTGCCGGGATTACAGATACTTCATTCCAAAGATTTGGTGAACTGGAGCATCATCGGCGCGGCAGTGCCTTACGCCCTGCCACCTGTCGAAACACCCGAACGTCCCGAACACGGCAACCGTGTGTGGGCACCCGCCATACGCCATCACAACGGTGAGTTCTTTATCTTCTGGGGCGACCCCGACCAAGGTGCCTTTATGGTGAAAGCCCGCGACCCTAAAGGACCGTGGACGGAACCTGTGCTGGTGAAACCGGGAAAAGGCATTATCGACACCTGTCCGTTGTGGGACGACGACGGACGCATCTACATGGTGCATGCTTACGCCGGTAGTCGCGCCCAATTCAAAAGCGTGATTGCTATCTGCGAACTCAATGCCGAAGCAACGAAAGCCGTCACCCCTTCGCGCATTATCATCGACGGACACGGCACGCACCCCACGTGCGAAGGACCTAAGTTTTACAAGCGCGGCGATTATTACTACATCTTTCATCCTGCGGGCGGAGTGCCTACCGGCTGGCAGGTGGTACAACGTTCTAAGAATGTTTACGGACCGTACGAGTGGAAGATTGTGCTGGCACAAGGCAATACCTCCGTCAACGGTCCGCATCAAGGTGCTTGGGTGGACACGCCGTTGGGCGAAGATTGGTTTTTACACTTTCAGGATGTGGGCGCTTACGGACGTTTGGTGCATCTGCAACCCGTGAAGTGGGTGGACGGATGGCCTGTCA
This sequence comes from Mediterranea sp. (in: CFB group bacteria), assembly GCA_031262385.1. Taxonomy (GTDB): domain Bacteria; phylum Bacteroidota; class Bacteroidia; order Bacteroidales; family Bacteroidaceae; genus Bacteroides. The sequence goes on along the minus strand of JAISHU010000007.1, from coordinate 5,245 downwards.
TCGGCATCGATAAAGACGGTGACGGCTGCGGAGAACCCGTGCTTACCCACACCAAACCGAAGAGTTCGCAACCCGTAGCTATCTGCACACCGCAAGAGAGCGACGAGTTCGACGGTTACACCCTTTCACCGCAATGGCAATGGCATGCCAACACCAACGAGAAATGGGCTTATTACGCCGGCAACCGGGGCTTTGCCCGTCTCTACTCGTATCCGGTGGTGAAGGAGTATAAAAATCTGTGGGATGTAGCCAACCTGCTGTTGCAGAAGACACCTGCCGACAATTTCACGGCAACCGTCAAGCTCACCTTTATGCCGAGCGACCGATACACGGGCGAACGCACCGGGCTGGTGGTTATGGGCATGGATTATGCCGGTCTGATACTGGAGAATACGGACAACGGACTGGTGCTTTCGCAAGTGACCTGCCTCAAAGCCGACCGGGGAGAAACCGAACAAGTGAATGCCGACATAAGCCTCGCCGACACTACGGTCTATCTGCGTGTGAAGTTCACTGCCGACGGAACAAAGATAAGTAGCAGCGAAGGCGGACACGACCTGCGGGTGATGTGCCGGTTCAGTTATAGCCTCGACGGGAAGAAGTACCAACCATTCGGCAAACCGTTCCAAGCCCGGGAAGGCAAGTGGATAGGTGCCAAAGTGGGTCTGTTCTGCACCCGCCCCGCCATTGTTACCAACGACGGCGGATGGGTAGATGTGGATTGGTTCCGCATCCATCGCTGATGGCAGATAACTTAAAGCGGGCACTACTCCCCCATTGGGAATAGTGCCCGCCTCTTGTATGTAAGTAATGAGAATTACCGTTAATCAAACATACTTTTGAATTTACGGAATATCTTCTCTTTCACCGAAGCGTTGGGCTTAAAGTTGTCCGATGTTTCCATCTCTTCGAGTGCTTTTTTCTCTTCGCGGCTCAATGTCTCGGGCACATAAACGCTGACATTCACCAGCAGGTCACCCGTGTTATAGCCGTTGAGCACGGGCAAACCTTTACCACGTAAGCGCAGCACTTTGCCCGGTTGCGTACCCGGTTCAATCTTTACCTTCACACGTCCGTCGATGGTGGGTATCTCTACCGCACCGCCCAATGCCGCCGTGGGAACACTAAGCAGCAGGTTGTATATCAGGTCGTTTTCGTCGCGGATGAGTTCGCTGTTCGGTTCTTCTTCTACCAAGATAAGCAGGTCGCCCGGCACACCGTTGCGTTTACCGGCATTTCCTTTGCCGCTCATAGAGAGTTGCATACCTTCGGCTACCCCTTTGGGGATATTGACGCTCACCACCTCTTCGCCGTACACGATACCTTCGCCGCTGCACACCTTGCATTTATCTTTCACAATCTTACCGTCGCCGCCGCAAGTAGAGCAGGTCACACGTGTCTGCATGGTACCGAGAATGGTTTGCTGGTTGCGAACTACCGAGCCGGTACCTTTACAGGTAGGACAGGTTTCTACGCCGCTGTTGCCTGCGGCTCCCGAGCCGTGACAGTGATCGCAGGTAACAGAGTTCTTCAGTTTGAACTTCTTCTCTACGCCGGTAGAAACCTCTTTGAGAGTCAGCTTCACCTTTACGCGCAAGTCCGAACCCCGGAAGCGCGGACGCTGTTCGCCGCCCCCACCGACGCCTCCGAAGCCGCTGCTGAATCCTCCGCTAAAGCCGCGTCGTCCGCCAAAGATGTCGCCAAACATGGAGAAGATGTCGTCCATAGACATGCCACCCTCGCTAAATCCGCCGAACGGTCCGCCGTTGCCTGCCGCTCCGCTCATACCGGCATGCCCGAACTGGTCGTAGCGTGCACGTTTGTCGGGATTACTCAGCACATCATAAGCTTCGGCAGCCTCTTTAAACTTCTCTTCGGCTGCTTTGTCGCCCGGATTCTTGTCGGGGTGATACTGAATTGCCTTCTTGCGATAGGCTTTTTTTATTTCGTCGGCTGTCGCATTTTTCTCCACGCCCAGCACTTCATAATAATCTCTTTTCTCCATTATTATCTGTACATTATTCTCCTACAACCACTTTAGCGTGGCGAATCACTTTGTCGTTCAGCGTATAACCGGTTTGCACGCAATCAATGATTACGCCTTTCTGTGCCTCTTCGGGGGCAGGCACTACGGCAATGGCTTCGTGGTAATCGGTATCGAGCGGGCGTCCCACGGCATCGATGGTTTTCACTCCGTTCTGACCGAGCACCGACATAAACTTGGTATAGATAAGTTCCACACCCTCTTTCACCGCAGCGATGTCGGTTGCCGATGCCATATTTTGCAAGGCACGTTCGAAGTCGTCTACCACCGGCAGAATGGCACTGATAGTCTTCTCGCCTCCATTCAAGATAAGCTCGGCTTTCTCTTTCATGGTGCGTTTGCGGTAGTTATCAAACTCCGCCGAAAGGCGCAGGTATTTATCTTTTTCTTGTTCGATGGTTTGGTTGGCTTGGTCCAACAATCCGGCGAGTTCCTCCATTTCCACTTGTTCGGAATCGTCGGTATCGTCAATTCCTTCGCACGCGGGTCTGTCTTGGTCTTCCATCAACGCCTCTTCGTCGTTGAGAATTTCCTCTTTTTCTTTAGGGGTCATATTACTGTTATTTTTTAGTTCTCCCACCAGCAAAAACTCTGCCAAACAGACGATTCATGCCGGTGGGACGATTTATTTGATTGTTACCTGTCACTTTGACAGTACCCGGCGCAACGCCGCAAGCATTGATTCCACACTTACCTGTTCGCCTGTTGCCTGTTTCATCCATACGTTGGGAGTAAGCCGTCCCAAGCGATAGATGCGGTTTACTTCGGCGGCAAAGTCTTTGTTCGCGATATAGTTTTCGAGTTGGAACTCTATAATCTGACCGAAGGCATATGCCGACAGATAGAGCGGATAGCTTATCATGTGCGAGTAAACCGCCAGTACGGTTTGGTCTTTGATGCCGAATACCGGTGCATAGTAGCGGTTCCATATCTCTTTCGAGAGATGCATCACGGCATCGCGCAGTTCGCCGGCGGTTGCCGACGGGTGGGCATACAGCCATTTCCAAACGGCGATGTCGAGCATTGAAACGCCGCATATCTCGTACATGCTCCACATCTTATCGAGCACATCCATGCTCTCTTTTTCGGGATTGGAGTCATCGATGCCCAATATTTTGAGGTCGCGTTTTTGGAACATAAATGCCAACGCTTCGGTGAACGAGGTGTTGGGTACGCCGCTCAACATGCCATAGTCCATGTCGTAGAGCGAAATGGTTTGCTCCACATTGTGTCCAAACTCATGAATGGCGATGTTGTAACCTTTGTAATCCAGTCCGCCGGCAGGGATGCGGGTGCGCAGGCGCGACTTCTCTCCTATCATGGGAGCGCCCAGTGCATGTCCCGAGCCGCGTGCGGCATCGACGGCAATCTTACTTGCCAGATAGTGGGCGCGTTCGGTGTCGAAGCCCAGTTTTATCAGGATGTTCGGCAGATCTTTTTCCAGTGCGGGTGCATCGGGATAGAGGGCGCGGGTCTGTTCGCTCAGCTTGGCTTCGTCGAGGTTGCTACGACTCTTAAAGCCGTCGTACCAGATGTCGAAGGCTTCGAGTTTGCGTCCCAAACGTTTAGCGATTATCTTGCCTACCTGTTGCAGTTCGGGTGCCGACAGAAACTTATGGAACAATCCGCTTAGTTCGTCCACCCCCACTTCCATGTCGTTGTTGAAGTTGCGGTCGATATAGGTGTTGCCGGTGTAGGCATCCGTCTGTTGCATCAGGTGGAAGATGTTCAGCATCTTTTGGTAGCGTACGTTGCCTTCGGGGGTATAAGCCACCTCGCGTGCACCGTCGTCGTACACCTTATTTATATAGGGATTCCAGTTGTAGGTGCCCCGGTTGATTACTTCGTTGGGGATAGATTGATCGATGATACGCTTCATCACCTCGTACACCATGCGCTGTTTCTCCAGTCCGACGGTGCCTTGGCTATAGTTTGCTTTTATTTCGTCGCGCAGATTCCAGTGCGACAATAATATCATCTCTTCGGGAAAGAGGCGTTCGCCTTTGTTGTTCAGCAGATGCCCCATATAGATATTGTAGGCGGCGATATACATCTCACCGTCGTTGTTAACCTCCGCACTTTTTTGGCGTACCGATGCGGGTATTCGCTTGGTGTAATAGTCGCCCAGTCGCGCATAAGCCCATGCCAGACGGTCGGTACCCAACGCTTCTTTCTCCCGTAGGGTCAGTTCGGGGAAGTTTAGGGCGATGTAGAACGCCAGCTTGTTGGCATACAAGTCGTCCGAGAGGTGCGACGAGGGACTGAACGAAGCGAACTTACGGTCGATAGGCAGCAACGCCCCGTTGTCGACGGTGACGTTCCAGTCCAATCGCACGGACATGGCTCCGAAGTAACCGTAAATGGCATCCAGATAGCCGCTTATCTTGGTGAAAGCCGCTTCCCGTTCTTTAGGGTCGGCAATAAAGTGGTCGCGACAGAATGCCTCCATTGCTGCTTTATCGCCGTCTTTCTCTTGCCACAAAGCTGCCACTTGGCGTTTGCCTCTTTCAAACTGTTCGTTTTGCGCGCGGGCGCCGGTTGTTGTTGTCATACTTAACAAGGTTATGCAACTAATAATCAGGGTATGTTTCATGGGAATTAGTATATAGAGTTATCAGAATGGCACAAAAGTACGACAAATTGAAGCACACCCTATAAAAAAAGCATTATTTTTGCGCCCTCAATAACAGTAATCAAATACCATTATGACCACTTTAGAAGATTTAATTACCCGTTACAGTAACACCGTCAAAGGAACCCGCGAGAGAGCCGAACACTTTAGCAAGCGCATTCACCTTGTAGGCTCGCTACGTCTGTTTGTTGTCATCGCCACCTTTGCGGGGCTTTATCACACATGGAACTCGCCACTGTATCTGCCTCTACTTATTGCCGGCGGCGGCATCGTAATATTCGCACTTCTGATGCTTATCCACAGTCGTTTGTACGACTTCCGATTATACATGGAGACATGGAACAAAATGGCTGTCGACGAACTGAATGCCTTAGACTACGACTTCTCGGCATTCAACGACGGAAGCGCTTACATCGACCCTACCCATCTGTACACCTACGACCTCGATATTTTTGGTAAACAATCACTGTTTCAGTGCATCAACCGCACTTGCACGCCCGTAGGCAGGGAACTACTGGCAAAATGGTTGAAGAATCATTTTACCGACAAAGAAGAGATAGAAAAACGGC
>JAISHU010000027.1 GCA_031262385.1 Mediterranea sp. (in: CFB group bacteria) | reverse complement strand
AACTCGGCAAGATAATTTCATAAAGTCCTTTTTGGGGCTGTTTTTTCGCGCTGAACACGCTTTTTGTTTTTTGACATAATTTCTTCGTATCTTTCTGTAAGTATGCGCATTAAGGTACTATTTTTACATAGTTTAACGCGCTATACTCGCACGAAAGTCACCAATCCGTCCTTCAGTCCGAAATAAGCCCGTTTTTCGAGGCTTCGTTTGACGTTTTGACACTTTGCAAAGTATAACTTATCACATTCCACGCACCGCCTCATCAACACATTCGCACATCAACAGATTCGCACATTATTAAATAACATTAGTTATTTTTTGTGCGTAATAAAAAATATGCTACTTTTGTCGCAATCGAAACTAAAAAGTTTCGTTTAATTCCTTCTTTTTATATGAGGAAGATATTGTTTTTTATACTGAGTATCATTCCCCTCTTCGGTCAGGCGCAAATATATAAGTATATTGGAGTAGAAGACGGGTTGAGTGATCAGCAGGTGTTCTCTATTCAGAAAGGGACAAAAGGCTATATGTGGTTTCTTACCCGATATGGTGTCGATCGCTATGACGGGAAAAATATCACTCACTACAAACTATTCGACGGAGAAATAGAGGTAAACTCCATGTTTAGTTTGGGGTGGTTGTACGTTACGCCCGACAGCTCGCTGTGGGAAGTGGGAAGACGAGGGCATCTGTTTCGCTACGATTATAATCACGACTCTTTTAATATGATATACCAGTTGCCCGACTCCCTGTTCGAATCGGACAGAATCGTGGTAGACTATGCTTTCATAGACGACCAAAGCCGTGCATGGTTCTTCCAAAAAAGAAGCATTCATCTGTATGACTCGCGCACGCGGAAAGACTTTACGATGCCCAACGTTACGGGTGTGGAAATACTCTCCGTGGTGCAACAAGATTCCACCACTTATTATCTGGGTACCACCAACGGCGTGTATGTTGCCCATCTCGAACAAGAGAACGGACAACCCACACTAACCGACAGCCGGCGGATAACCGACACCGACATACAAGTGGATGCCATGTATCTGCACAAAGAAACCGGTCAACTCTTTATCGCCACACTGATGCAGAACATACGCCTGTACGACACCCGCCTGAGAACACTCCGCACCATAGTAGGCAACGGACTGAACAATGCCATAACCACCTGCATCCGCCCCTTCAACGACGACGAACTGCTGATTGCCACCAACGGCTCGGGCGTTTACAAGATGAATATCCGAAGCTACGAGTGCGAACCTTATATTGTGGCGGATTACAGCAGTTACAACAGCATGAACGGCAACAACATCTACGACCTCTACGTGGACAATAACCGTATATGGATGTCCAACTATCCCGTGGGCATCACCATGCGCGACAACCAGTTTCCTGCCTACCAATGGATCAAACATGCCGTAGGCAACCCGCAATCGCTTGTCAACAATCAGGTGAACTACCTCCTCGAAGACAGCGACGGCGACCTGTGGTATGCCACCAACAACGGCATCAGCCTCTACCGCACACATACACGCACGTGGCATTCGTTCCTCAACCAATCGCACGCCAACAATCAACCCCACATCATTCTGACGATGTGCGAAGTACGCCCCGGCGTGATTTGGGCTTCGGGATACGGATACACCATTTATGAGTTTCACAAGAACTCTCTGTCGGTACGGAATTTAGAACCTGCCGAATACAAAGCTCACGACTTGCCGCCCGACAAGATGATACGCACTATCTACACCGACTCGGCAGGCATGATATGGTCGGGTGGCTACTACAACCTCAAACGGCTGGACTACAACGAAAAAAAACTGCGGATATATTCGGGTATCAACGGCGTTACCGATATTATAGAGAAAGACAGAAACTATATGTGGATAGGCACCTCCACCGGTCTCTACCTGCTCCACAAAGAGGACGGCAGTTTCCAAAACATCCACCTGCCCACCGAATCGTTCTACGTCACAACACTCTATCAGACAACCGACGGATTACTCTACATCGGCACCAACAGTTCGGGAATGATTGTCTACGACCCCCAAGAGAAAACATTCGAACGCTTTTATGCCGACAATAGCGGTCTGCTATCCAATTGCATCAACGCCATTCTCGGCGACGAACAGGGCGACCTCGTGCTGAGTACCGACCACGGACTGAGCAAATTTAACAGCTCCACCAAGCAGTTTCGTAACTGGACCAAAGATCAGGGCTTGAAAATAGAACACTTCAATCCGCAGGCAGGCATCTTGTGCCGCAACGGCAACTTTGTATTCGGCAGTAGCGACGGAGCCGTGGAGTTTAACAAACACCTGACGTTGCCCGTCAAGTACGACTTCAACATCATCTTCAGCAGCCTGAGCATATTCTACCGCACCGTCTATCCCGGAGATGCAAATTCGCCGCTGAAACAACCTATCAACGAGACCGACGAACTGAAGTTGCGCTACGACCAAAACAGTTTCTCCATACAGGTATCTTCCATTAACTACGACTACCCGTCGCTACCGCTCTACACGTGGAAACTCGACGGATTCTACGACCAATGGAGCCAACCCGACGAGAACAACCGCATACGCTTCACCAACCTTAACCCCGGCAAATATGTATTGTACGTGCGCGTTATTTCCGGCGAAGACCAACGCCTCACGCTCAACGAACGTAGCATGACCATCGTCATCAGTCAACCCATCTGGCTTACCGTGTGGGCGTGGCTACTCTATGCACTGATAGCGGGAAGCATCGCCTACGCCGTGCTGCGCTACATCAATATGCGCCGACAACGCTTGGCTTCGAACGAAAAGATTGGCTTCTTCGTAAATACCGCACACGACATCCGCACCCCGCTGACGCTTATCAAAGCACCGCTCGAAGAGGTCAGCGAAAAAGAAGAACTCACCTTGAGCGGACGAAGCAACCTCAACACCGCCCTGCGCAATGTAAATGCACTGCTGCGCCTCACCAACAACCTAATAAACTTTGAACGTGCCGACATCTACTCGTCCGTGCTCTACGTATCGACCTACGAACTGGGCGCCTACATGAACGAGATAGTAAGCTCCTTCCGTGCGTATGCCGAAAGCAAACAGATACACCTGACGTACGAATCGAACTTCGCCTACCAAAACGTGCTGATTGATAAAGACAAAATGGACTCCATTTTGAAGAATATACTCTCTAACGCATTGAAATATACACCCGAAGGTGGTAAGGTACACATCAATACCCACGTGGACGAACATCAGTGGAGCGTAGAGATAAAAGACAACGGCATCGGCGTACCCGCCTCCGAACAAAAGAATCTCTTTAAAACCCACTTCCGCAGCAGTAACGCCATCAACTCCAAAGTTACCGGCAGCGGCATCGGACTGATGTTGGTGTGGAAACTGGTGCGCATACACAAAGGTAAGGTCAACTTCCACAGTGCCGAAGGCGAAGGTACCGAGGTACGAGTGGCCTTCCCTATCGCCGAAAAGTATTACCACAAGTCGGTGCACCGCCTCAAACCTGCATCCGAACCCATTCTCTACTCGGATGCCGGAGTACCGCAAAACCTGCCCGAAAGCAACGAAAAGCCGGTGAGCCAAACACAGAAAGAGCAACCGTCTATCTTGGTAGTCGAAGACAATGACGAACTGCGCAGCTATCTGCTCAGCACCCTATCGGACAACTATACCGTGCAAGTGTGCGACAACGGCAAGGCAGCACTCGAACTGATAAGAGAACATCACAAACCCGACCTTATCATATCGGACGTGATGATGCCCGAGATGCGCGGCGACGAACTGTGCAACATCCTGAAAAACGACATCGAAACTTCGCACATCCCCATTATCCTGCTTACCGCACTTGCTACCGACGAAAACATCATTGAGGGACTGAACACCGGTGCCGACAAGTACATCGTGAAGCCGTTCAACATAGGTATCTTACGTGCCAACATCGCCAGTCTGCTGAACAACCGAGCCTTGCTGCGCCAACGCTACACCAGCTTGGAACCCGACGACGTGCCCGAAGACGATGCCATCGTATGTATCAACTGTAGCGAACTGGACCGTGAGTTCCTCAAGACCGTCCGCGGACACATCGAAGACAACTTGGATAAGACCAACTTCAACGTCGATTCGCTCTGCACGCTGCTCTTCATGAGCCGCACCAGCTTCTACAACAAGATAAAGGCACTCACCGGACAACCTCCCGCCGACTACATCCGCCTGATTCGCCTGAAACAAGCCGCAAGACTGCTGCGCGAACGCCGCTACTCAATAGCGGAAATTGCCGATATGACCGGCTTTAGCGATGCCAAGTATTTCCGCGAAGTGTTCAAGAAACATTATCAGGTAAGTCCCAGTCAATACGTTAAGCAAACATAGCACACAGAACCATGAAGTACTGGGAAGCCTTTTGCATCTTCTTCAAGATAGGCGCGTTTACCATTGGCGGGGGATATGCCATGGTGCCGCTGATAGAAAACGAAATCGTAGACCGCAAGCATTGGATGAAGCAGGAAGAGTTTATCAACCTGCTGGCTATCGCACAGTCGTCGCCGGGAGTGCTGGCGGTCAACATATCTATCTTTGTGGGGTATCGTCTGCGCGGTTTGCGCGGTAGCCTTGTCACCACACTGGGCACCATTCTGCCCTCGTTTCTCATCATTTTGGCAATAGCTCTGTTTTTCCACAACTTTAAAGACAACACGGTGGTGGAGCGCATCTTCAAAGGCATTCGTCCCGCAGTGGTAGCACTGATTGCCGCACCCACATTCAGCATGGCACGGTCGGCACGCATCAACCGTTATACGCTGTGGATTCCGGTGGTATCGGCACTGCTTATCTGGTTACTGAACTTTTCGCCGGTATGGATTATTGCGGCGGCAGGCATCGGCGGCTTTCTCTACGGCAAGTGGAAAGCAAAGAAGGGAGGTGCCGCATGATATTCCTGCAACTGTTTTACACCTTTTTTAAGATAGGACTGTTCGGTTTCGGCGGAGGTTACGCCATGCTCTCCATGATACAGGGCGAAGTAGTGACACGCCACGGCTGGCTCACCACACAAGAGTTTACCGACATTGTTGCCGTCAGCCAAATGACTCCCGGTCCTATCGGCATCAACTCTGCTACCTACGTAGGCTTTGCTGCTACCGGAAGCGTGTGGGGTTCGGTGATAGCAACCTTTGCCGTGGTGCTTCCTTCGTTTATACTGATGCTCGCCATCAGTCGTTTCTTTCTGAAGTACCACACTCATCCGATAGTAGAATCGGTGTTTAAGGGACTGCGCCCCGCCGTAGTAGGCTTGCTGGCTGCCGCCGCCTTGGTGCTGATGAACACAGCCAACTTCGGTTCACCCACCGACGATACGCGCACGTTCCTTATCAGTTGCGGCATCTTTGCGGCAGCTTTTGTGGCTACGCGCCGCTTCAAGGTAAACCCCATACTGGTAATCGTGCTGTGCGGGCTACTGGGGTTGATGGTGTATTAAGTTAGCACATTCGCACATTATTACCTACCTTTGCGCCATTGTACAACCAAATAAATTCATCTTTATGAAGATTATCGATTTGATACACAGCAGTAAGAAAACAGCTTTCTCGTACGAAATATTGCCTCCGCTTAAAGGCACGGGCATCGAAAAACTGTACGAAACCATTGACCTGCTGCGCGAGTTCGACCCCAAATATATCAACATCACCACGCATCGCAGCGAATATGTGTACCGCGATTTGGGCGGCGGACTGTTTGAACGCAACCGTCTGCGCCGACGTCCGGGAACGGTGGCTGTGGCGGCGGCAATTCGCTACAAGTATGGTATTACGGTGGTGCCCCACATTTTGTGCAGCGGCTTCACACGCGAAGAGACCGAGTATGTACTGCTCGACTTGCAGTTTCTGGGCATCACCGACCTGCTGGTATTGAGGGGAGACAAAGCCAAACACGAACACGTGTTTACTCCCGAAGGCGACGGTTACCACCACGCCATAGAGCTGCAAGGGCAGATAAACAACTTCAACCGGGGCATCTTCGTCGACGGATCGGAGATGAAAATCACTCACACCCCCTTCTCGTATGGAGTGGCATGCTACCCCGAAAAGCACGAAGAAGCACCTAACCTTGAGTCGGATATCTATTGGCTGAAAAAGAAAGTGGAAGCCGGTGCCGAATATGCCGTAACCCAACTGTTTTACGACAACCGCAAGTACTTTGACTTCTGCGAACGGGTACGTGCCGAAGGTATCAACATCCCCATTATCCCCGGCATCAAACCCCTCAAGAAGCTGTCGCAACTCACCGTCGTTCCCCAAACCTTCAAGGTAGATATTCCCGAAACACTTGCCCGCGAAGCAGCCAAGTGCCGCACGGACGCTGATGTCCGTGCAGTGGGTATTGAATGGTGCATCAAGCAGTGCCGCGAACTGATACAGGCAGGAGTACCGTCCATACATTTCTATTCCATTGGAGCGGCAGACAGTATAAAAGAGGTGGCGAGGGAGATATATTAGAACCTAAAATCTCTCCTTCCCTCCTCTATCAATTTCAGATTCTTTAGTGCAATCTCCTTTATCTTGGGGCTTGACACATGCTGTATCTCTTCGGCTATCAGGCGGAGACCTTTGGCTTTTACTTCGGGCGAGGCGTAGTCCATGAGGTATTCCTTGAGCGTCATCAGGGCATTGGGTTGACAGCAGTTGCCTATCTGTCCGCGTTTTACTAACGACATAAAGCGGTCGCCTGTGCGACCTTCGCGATAGCAGGCGGTACAGAAACTGGGAGTATGTCCCAAGTCGAGCAGCCAGCTCACTACTTCGTCGAGTGTGCGACGGTCGCTCACGTCGAATTGTGCCGAGTTTTCTTCCGGAGCTTCGGGGTCGGCATAACCGCCCACACTGGTGCGCGAACCTCCGCTAATCTGTGAGATACCCAATTCGAGCACACGGCGGCGCACTACTTCGCTCTCGCGTGTAGAAATAATCATACCGGTGTAAGGCACGGCAAGGCGAATCACCGCTACGATGTGGGCAAAAGTATCGTCGCTGATGGAGTTGGGGAAGTCGTCGGTGTCGATGTCGTCTGCCGGACAGATGCGCGGTACGCTAATGGTATGCGGTCCCACACCAAAGCGTGCTTCAAGGTGTTCGGCATGCATCATCAGTCCCGCAAAGTCGTAACGGTAGGTATTCAAACCAAACAATACTCCCAGACCCACATCGTCTATGCCACCTTCCATGGCGCGATCCATGGCTTCGGTGTGCCATGCGTAGTCGCTTTTGGGACCGCGCGGATGCAACATCTCGTAGTTTGGTTTGTGATAAGTTTCTTGAAACAAGATGTAGGTGCCGATGCCTGCCTCTTTCAGCCGGCGGTAGTTTTCTACGGTAGTGGCTGCGATGTTGACGTTCACACGGCGAATGGCGCCGTTTTTGTGATGGATGCCATAAATGGTCTGTATCGACTCCAAGATGTATTCCAGCGGATTAAGTGTGGGATGTTCACCGGCTTCGAGTGCCAGACGCTTGTGTCCCATGTCTTGCAGAGCGATTACTTCGCGGCGTATATCGTCTTGCGACAACTTCTTGCGCGCAATGGTGTGGTTCTTAGCATGATAGGGACAATAGGTGCATCCGTTCACACAATAGTTAGAGAGGTAGAGCGGGGCAAACATCACGATGCGGTTGCCGTAGAGGCGCTGCTTTATCTCTTTGGCGAGAGCAAACATGCGCTCGGTGAGGTCGGGCTGGTCGCACTCCAGTAACACCAATGCTTCGCGGTGCGACAATCCTTTGCAATCGGCAGCCTTGGCAAGCAGCTCTTCGATGAGGGGGCGATTGCTTTTATTTTGCTCCGCATATGTCAGAGTGTCAAGTATTTCTTGATGATCGATAAACTCGGTGGCGAGGGTAGAATTAACGTTGTACATAGTCTCCTTTATCTTTAGACAGCCTATAACCTATGGCTGCCAGTTTGTTTTCTAATAATAAAAGTCCCTCGGCAGCTTCGGCTCCAAGGGTGGCTTTGCCGTCGTAAAGCGAATAGTTGGCACGGCAGTCGCCCGGCGACAGATTGGGCATCACCACATTGGCACCTGCCAAGATACCCTGTTCGCGTCCGTCGGCGGCAAGTGTGGCAAGGGCGGTGGTCGAGGGCAACAACACGTTGGGATTCATCAGACGGAAGATAGAAAGCAGCTTCAACGTAAGCGTGATGCTGCCGGAGGGATATTCCCCAAAGGGTGTGTCGCGGTGCGGTATAAACGGACCGATGCCTATCATTTCGGGATGCAGTTGTTCTATAAAAAGGATGTCTTCCAGCAGATAGTCGACAGTTTGTCCCGGGCTGCCCACCATAATGCCGGTGCCCGTTTGGAATCCTATCTCTTTGAGCCATGCAAGACATTGCAGTCGATGTTCGGACGACATGACGGCAGGATGCAACTGGCGGTAGTGGTCGGCGTTGTGTGTTTCGTGACGCAGCAGGTAGCGATTGGCTCCGGCGCGGTAGAACTGTTCGTAGACTTCGCGCGTTCGTTCGCCCAGCGACAGGGTGATAGCACAGTCGGGGAACTCACTCCGGATGCTACGAATCACCTCCGTCATGCGGTCGTCGTAAGCGGTAGGCAGTTCACCCCCTTGCATTACAAAGGTGCGGAAGCCTAAGCGATAACCTTCGCGACAACAGTTCAAAATATCGTCGGGGCTAAGCATGTAGCGTTGCACGTTGCGATTGTCGTGCCTGATACCGCAGTAGTAACAGTTGTTGCGGCAACAGTTGGTGATTTCTATCAGCCCTCGTATGAAAATGCGGTTGCCGAAACGTTCGCATGCCACCTCACGTGCCCGTTGGTGCAGATACGACAAGTTGTCAACGTTTTCGTCGAGCAACAACAGCCTGTACTCCTCGGGAGTGAGGCGGTGTTCATGGTGCAGTTTATCAATTAGGGTTTTCAATAAGTTTCTTCCTGTTTCGTCAGTTCCTGCGCAAGCTGTCGTTTGCCTGCCACGAGTTCGTTATAAGTACAAGGACCGGTGATGCAGCCTCCTTCGCACGCCATGACTTCGATAAACTGTGTCGGTGCCTTGCCCGTTTTGGCATATGCGCGCAGAGAGCCTATATTTTTCTTGTCCAGATTGGCAAGCTGAAGAGCGGAAACGGCGTCTCCTTTCTCTTTGAGGTAAGCTTTTACGGCACCCATTACGCCGCCTGCCTGTGCAAAGCCGTGTGCCTCGCGTACGGAGGTAAACGACATGGAATAGACAGGTGCCTGTTCCAATTGTATATCCAAGCCGTCGAACACCGAAGCCACCTCTTCGAAGGTCATCACGTAGTCCACCGCTTCGTCGCGTTGTGCCTCTTTGCGTTTGGCTACGCACGGACCTATAAATACCACTTTGGCATCGGGATGTTTCTCACGGGCAATACGGGCGGCGTAATACATAGGCGAACCGGTGCTTGATATGTAGGGTTTGATGCCGGGGATATGCTTGTTTGCCAGCTCAATATAAGCGGGACAGCACGAAGTCGTCATAAACTTCTGTCCTTCGTCAAGCTTCTCCAGTAGTTCGTGTGCTTCGTTGCTCACGGTACTCATAGCACCTTGGGCAACCTCTATCACATCGGCAAAACCTACCTCTTTGAGGGCGCCGTACACTTGTTCTATGGTGGTGTTGAACTGTCCCAGAATGCTGGGTGCCACAATCGCCACCAGCTTCTCGCCGCAACGTATTTTGTGCAGGACATCGAACACCTGCGATATTTCGAAGATAGCACCAAAGGGACAAGCATTGAGACACTTACCGCAATAGATACATTTATCTTCGTTGATATGTTCGATGCCTTTTTTGTCTTTGCTGATAGCCTTCACCGGACAAGCTTCTTCGCACGGCACAGGGATGTAGACAATGGCATGATAGGGGCAACTCTTTTGGCAGATGCCGCAACTGATGCAGGTATCGTGGTCAATCCACGCCTTACCGTCGTCGGCATTTACATGCACGGCATTCTTGGGGCAATTGGTTTGGCAACTGCGTGCCGTACATCCGCGGCAGAGGTTGGTAATTTCGTAGTTAATCTGTACACACGCCGAGCATGCTTCGTCTATCACACACATTATATTATCTTTGGGACGAGCGGTTTCGGCACGGTGAAGTGCGCGGGCGGCATACTCCGACAAGGGCGTGAGTTCGTCGGTTTCGTCTTCCATATCAAGCCCCAGCAAAGGCAGCGATTTGTATTTCCATACGGCACGTTCTTTGTGAACACAGCAACGTCCGGCATGTTTGGAGCGACGGGGACTTAATTCGATGGGCAGACGGTCTATCTTATCCGTCAGTTGGTTGTCCTTCCAAAGCTTCACCAACTCCGTGAGTAGTCGGTGGCGGACAATCATAATGTTATTCGTAAACGCCATAGCGGTAAATAAGGGGGTTAAAAAAACAGGGCGCAAAGATAGATAATAATGTGCTAATCTCGTCACATTATTAATAATATAACCTGTCCCGCCAGAATACGTAAGAACATGGTAAGCGGATAAACGGTGGAATAGCCTACCGACGGAGCATCGTTGCCTGCCGTCTGATTGGCATAAGCAAGTGCCGGAGGGTCGGTGTTGCTTCCTGCAATCAAACCCATCAGTGTGAAGTAGTTGATTCGCAAGCGTAGGCGGGCTATCAGACCTACTATCAGCAACGGCACCACAGTGATAAGAAATCCGTAGGCAACATAGAGCAATCCGTCGCCATTGATGACTGTCTGCACAAAGTGTCCGCCGGCTTCGATGCCTACGCTGGCAAGAAACAACACGATACCAATTTCGCGCAACATCAGGTTGGCACTCATGGTGGTGTAGGTCACCAGTTTGATGCGATGTCCGAAGCGGCCTATCAGAATGGCAACTACCAGCGGTCCGCCTGCCAAGCCTAATTTTACGGGCGTGGGCATACCGGGAAAAGCAAGAGGCAGACTACCCAGCAAGATGCCGAGAAAGATTCCGACGAAGATAGTTACGATATTGGGAGTGTCGAGACGTTTCAGTTGGTTGCCCAGCACGTCGGCAACGCGTTCTACGGCATCTTGTTGTCCCACCACCATTACGCGGTCGCCTACTTGTAGTGTCAGATTAGGGTCGGCAAACAGGTCGACTCCCGAACGGTTGACGCGCGTCACATTTACGTCGTAGAGATTGCGGAAGTGCAAGGCACCCAGTTTCTTTCCGTTGAGTTCCGACTTGGTTACCAAGATGCGGCGCGACACCATGGGCATATCTTGTTGTTCCCAGTCCACCACAATCTCCTTGCCTATAAATGCGGTGACCGATTCGGCATCTTCTTCCGAGCACACCACAAACAGTTGGTCGCCTATATGCAACTCGGTGCGGCTATCGGGAATGCTGACGTGTCCGTCGTGGCGAATACGCGAACAGACAAAAGGGCGACCCAAGAAATCTTTCACACGACTCAGTTTTTTGCCGTCGAGTGCTTCGTTGCGCACCTCCAGATGAAGCAGATGCGGGGCATGTTTCTGGTCGCCGTCGTGCGCCAACTGAGCCTCTTCTTTCTTGAAATTGACGCGACAGATGTAGCGTACGGCAATAGCCGAACCGATGATACCTACCACTCCCAGCGGATAGGCACAGGCGTATCCCAAAGCAATGGGGTCGCCGCTGTAATTGAGTTGGTTGAGTGCCTCTTGTGCGGCACCCAATCCGGGCGTATTGGTTACGGCACCATATAAAATACCAACCATCATGGGCAGTGAAATGTCGCCGTCGACATAATACAATCCCAGCGCAACGGCTATATTGAGCAACACAATGGTTACCGCCAGCACATTGAGCGTCATGCCGCCTTTCTTAAACGACGAAAAGAACGAAGGACCTACCTGTAATCCGATGCAGAATACAAAGAGTATCAGTCCAAACTCACGAATGAAGTGTAAGATATGTACATCGCCCGTAAAGCCGAAATGCCCCATAAAGATGCCGGCAAAGAGCACAAAGGTGACGCCCAACGAGATGCCGAAAAACTTGATTTTTCCCAGCAATACCCCTACGGCTATAACAAAAGCATACAGGCTGACGATGTGGGCAACGGACGATGTGTCCCACAAGAGAGTTTCTATCCAATTCATTTGGTTGAGTTTATAAGGTTTGAATTGTCAATTATCAATTCACAAAGTTATTTCATGAAATCGGGCGCAAAGATAAGGCAAGTTTTTAAAAGAGAGCACAAATGGCAGGATGAAAAAAAAAGTAACCATTTCACCCATATACCCCACCAATCTGTCACCATTTCGCCCATTTCCATAACCGTCACTTTGTAGAAAAACGCTGTTCAGCCGGAGATAATGTACTCCGAAGCCGTAGTTAGTTCGTTGCAAACAGGAAAACAACGAATCAACTCCGCGGAAACAACGAATCATCCGCACGAAAACAACAAACTGTCGACGCGAAAACAATGAATCAACTGCCGGCTTAAGAAATTATCTCGGCAAGTTAATCTGTATATCCCGCCGAATTGTTGCGTTATCTCGGCAAGTTAGCGC
Organism: Mediterranea sp. (in: CFB group bacteria); assembly: GCA_031262385.1. GTDB lineage: Bacteria > Bacteroidota > Bacteroidia > Bacteroidales > Bacteroidaceae > Bacteroides. The sequence goes on along the minus strand of JAISHU010000027.1, from coordinate 8,483 downwards.
GATAACTCGGCAAGATAATTTCATAAAGTCCTTTTTGGGGCTGTTTTTTCGCGCTGAAGGCGCTTTTTGTTTTTTGACATAATTTCTTTATATCTTTCTGTAGATGTGCTAATTAAGTAGCATATTTCACATAGTTTAACGCGCTATACAGCCAACGAAAGCCACCAAGCCCTACTTTAGTCCGAAATAAGCCCGTTTTTCGAGGGTTCGTTTGACGTTTTGTCAAAATGACAAATGAGGCGCTTACCCTCCCACCCTCTTTTACAACTGCAATATTTGTCGTACTTTTGCCGCGCATTATACGAAGACTTAAGAAAAATGAAGATGGAACATCAAAGACCTTTAATATTGATTTCGAACGACGACGGCGTCGTTGCCAAGGGAATTAGTGAACTGATTAACATGTTGCGTCCGCTGGGCGAGATAGTAGTGGTAGCTCCCGATGCTCCCCGCTCGGGCAGCGCAGGAGCAATCACCGTGACGCAACCCGTGCACTACCAACTGCTGCGCAAAGAGGTGGGAGTCGCCGTTTACAAATGCTCGGGTACGCCGGTAGATTGCGTGAAACTGGCTCTGCATGCCATTCTCGACCGCACACCCGACTTAGTGATTGGCGGCATTAACCACGGCGACAACTCGGGTATGAATGTGCACTATTCGGGTACCATGGGGGTAGCGATTGAGGGATGCCTCAAAGGAATACCGTCCATAGGCTTCTCGCTCTGCTCGCACGAACCGAATGCCAACTTCGAACCGGGTAGCCCTTATATACGCGAAATCGTTCAAAAGGTGCTCGACAAGGGATTGCCTCCGCTTACCTGCCTAAATGTAAACATCCCCGTTACTACCGAGTTGCAGGGCATCAAAGTGTGCAAGCAGTCCAAAGGCAAATGGACCAACGAGTGGGAAAACTTCGCTCACCGCAACGACGACCACTACTACTGGCTGGTGGGCGAGTTTGCCGACGAACTGCCTTTAGACCCGCAAAGCGACCACTGGGCACTTGCTAACGGATATGTCGCCATTACACCTGTAACGGTAGACGTAACGGCTTATCCGCTGATGAACGATATGCAAACGTGGTTCTAACTCTCCGGTAATCGTGAAGTACTACCTCATAGTCGGCGAAGCCTCGGGCGACCTGCACGCGTCGCACCTGATGACTGCTTTGCAGCAAGCAGACCCTGCGGCGGAGTTCCGCTTTCTGGGCGGCGACCTGATGAAAGCTGTCGGCGGCACGCTCGTGAAACATTACAAGCAAATGGCGTACATGGGCTTCGTGCCGGTGCTGCTGCATCTGCCCGAAATTCTACGCAACTTGTCGCAATGCAAAAAAGACATCCGTGCTTGGCAACCCGACGTGGTGATTCCGGTGGACTATCCCGGCTTTAACCTGAAAATTGCCCGGTATGTGCACCACCAACTGCACATACCGGTCTATTACTACATCTCGCCGAAAATATGGGCTTGGAAGGAGTATCGCATCAAAAACATCCGCCGCGACGTGGACGAGCTGTTCTCTATCCTGCCCTTCGAAACAAACTTCTACGAAGGAAAGCATCACTATCCCATACACTATGTAGGCAATCCCACGGTGGACGAGGTTACCGCGTTTCGCACCGCACATGCCAACGACAACTCCTTTATTGATACGCACGCCTTGCCCCGACGCCCTATTATCGCCTTGCTGCCGGGCAGCCGTCGGCAGGAGATTAAAGACAACCTGCCCGAGCTAATGGCTGCGGTGACGTCGTTTCCCGACTATCAACCGGTAATCGCCGGTGCGCCGGGCATCGAAGCCGATTATTATCGCCGATACACGAAGACGGCGAACGTGAAGATTGTCTTCGAACAAACCTATGCGTTGTTGCAAGCCGCACAAGCCGCCGTTGTCACATCGGGTACGGCTACGCTGGAAACGGCACTGCTGAACGTACCGCAAGTGGTGTGCTACCACACTCCGCTGAAAAAACTGATAGGCTTCTTGAAACGTAAGATTCTGACGGTACGCTATATCTCGCTGGTCAACCTCATAGCCGACCGCGAAGTGGTGAAAGAGTTGGTTGCCGACGGCATGAGCGTCGAATCCGTACGAAACGAACTCGATCGCTTGCTGCACGACACCGACTACATCGACCGTATGCGCGAGGGTTATGCCGAGGTAACACGAAGGCTTGGCGATGCAGGAGCGCCTAAACGAGCAGCAGAACAAATCATAAAAAAACTAAAAAACAGAAAGTCGGTGCAGTAATTGCCCGACTTTTTTTGTTTTAGCCGTAAAAATAAGAATTAGAAACTGCTTTGAACTCAAAACGGTTTCTATATAAACTGAAAAGACTTAGTTATGAAAAAGTTTAAAAAACTGATTTTATTGGCATGTGTAGCAATCACATTACCTATGCTACAAGCTTGCGACGACGACAAAGGCTATCCCGTAGATGCATTGGCAGCCGACTGGGCTACCATACGCACTACCGGCAGTGCCTTCTATCTGGACAGTGACGAATGGGGAACCTGCTGGCCTGTCAACCTAAACTTAGGCCACTACAAAGCAGTAGACGGCAAACGTGCACTTCTCTTTTTTAGTCCTATCTACGACAATTTTGAGGGCTACGACCATGCCGTCAAAATCATCGAAATAAACGATGCTCTTACCAAAAGTGCGGAGAAACTTACCGAAGAGAATACCGATACACTGGGTAACGACGGCGTGTATATCTTTAAAGGTGACATGAGCGTAAGCAACGGTTACCTCAACATCATCTTCCAACAAAACCTGCCGAAAAGCCCCGATACGAAACACCGCATCAGCTTGGTTGCCGACCCTGCCTACTTTACCGATAACAAAGAGGGCAGAGAAACCGACGCAGAAAATCCCGGTGTAGACGCCGACGGATATGTACACGTGGAGCTTCGCTACAACAGTTACGGCGACACAAGCGGGTATTACCGACCGGCACTGGTATCGTTCAACTTGAGTCCGCTCAATTTCCCCGCCGACTCCAAAGGGTTAAAGATAAAACTGAATTCCGAAGTGAATGGACCGATAGAAGTGACATTCGACAGTCATACGAATATTGCAGCAAATAGAAATACTACAAATATGGATTTTAGTAAGATGCAATTAGAGTAACCCTTCTACTCCCGCTCCCGCGGGAATGATACAGTTACAACAAAGCCGAAGGTATGTGAATATCTTCGGCTTTGTTTATTAAAAAATGTTTTGAATTTAGTGCTTTAGGAGAACAACGAAAAAGCATGCAGGTAGACCACTGCCGCCGGAATGGCAAGCAAGGCACTGTCGAAACGGTCGAGCATACCACCGTGTCCGGGTAGAATATGCCCCGAATCTTTTATACCCAAATGACGCTTCAGAAGCGATTCGGTGAGGTCGCCCCATGTGCCGAATACTACCACCGTAAGTGCCAGTCCCATCCATTTCAACACCGGCATAAAAGGAAAGTAGTGAGCAAAAACCAGTGCCGCAACCAAAGCTACCACACCGCCTCCGATGCTGCCTTCCCACGACTTCTTGGGTGAAATGCGCTCAAAGAGCCGATGCTTACCCAACAACGTACCTACGCAATAGGCACCGGTGTCGTTGAGCCATATAAAAACAAATACCGACAGAGGCAAAATAGGATTGTAACTAACGCTACCCGAGGCGGGTGTGTAGTGGAAAGCCAACATATTGAGCACGGCAAACGGCAGAGCCACATAGAGTTGGCTCAACATAGAATAAGCCCAGTTGGCTACGGGGTCGGGCTGCTTCTTATAGAGTTCGGCTATCAGCAGATACATCATCAACAACAGGTAAGGCAAAAATATTTGCGAACCCACAGCGTTAATGGCAAAGCTCATCAGGGCAAGAAACAGGTAAGCACCGCTGAGCGCAGTGAGCAACTTGTTGACTTGCACACCGGCGTAACTGTTCACCAACACGCCAAATTCGTACACGCTCAATGCGGCAATCAGTGCAAACAACACGCCAAACGCCAGCGGACTGTAAAGAATGCACCCCACTATAATTGCCACAAACAGCACACCGGTAACGGTGCGCTGAATAAGATTCTTGTTTATCATGCCTTTACGTCCGTTTCGGTGGTTGCATTAGCATCGTCGTTCTCCTCCGGGTCGTTCTCTTCCGGAGCTTCCGACTCGTGTTTGGTTGCGTCGGCATTTCCCATAATCTCTTCCGAGCGCGATGCCCAAGGACGTTTACCAAAGATATGTTCCACGTCTTCACTATAGATCACCTCTTTCTCAATCAGCAATTGCGACAGAGCAGCGTGACCCTCTTTGTGTTCCGACAGAATGGACTTGGCACGTTCGTATTGTTCGTTCACCATACGTTTCACCTCTTCGTCGATAAGCTGTGCAGTCTGCTCGCTGTACGGACGTTGGAAACTATATTCGTCGTTGTCGTAATAGCAAAGGTTGGGCAACTTATCGCTCATACCGAAATAGGCTATCATGCTGAATGCCTGTTTGGTGACGCGTTCCAAATCGTTCAACGCACCGGTAGAGGTACGTCCCAGAAACAGATCTTCGGCAGCACGTCCGCCCAAGGTGGCACACATTTCGTCGAGCATCTGCTCTTTGGTGGTTATCTGACGCTCTTCGGGCAGATACCATGCCGCACCCAATGCACGTCCGCGCGGCACTATCGTCACCTTAATCAGCGGACTGGCGTATTCGAGCAGCCACGATATGGAAGCATGTCCCGCCTCGTGAATGGCAATGGAGCGCCGTTCGGACTCGGTGGTGATTTTGGTTTTCTTTTCCAGTCCGCCCACAATGCGGTCTACGGCATCCAGAAAATCTTGTTTGCCTACGAACTTCTTGCCGTGACGTGCCGCAATCAATGCAGCTTCGTTGCAGACGTTGGCAATGTCGGCACCCGAGAAACCGGGAGTCTGACGTGCCAGCAAATCCATATCCACCGTATTATCTATTTTAATGGGGCGCATGTGCACGCCAAATATCTCTTTGCGTTCGTTGAGGTCGGGTAAGTCCACATGAATCTGCCGGTCGAAACGTCCTGCACGCAGCAGCGCCTTGTCCAGCACATCCACACGGTTGGTTGCCGCAAGAATAATCACACCACTGTTCGAACCGAAGCCATCCATTTCGGTAAGCAACTGATTCAGGGTGTTTTCGCGTTCGTCGTTGCCGCCCATAGCTGCAGCTTTGGCACGGGCACGTCCCACGGCGTCGATTTCGTCGATAAACACGATGCAAGGCGCTTTCTCTTTGGCTTGACGGAACAGGTCGCGCACTCGCGAAGCACCCACACCGACAAACATCTCCACAAAGTCCGAACCCGCCAACGAGAAGAAAGGCACGTTAGCTTCGCCGGCAACAGCCTTGGCAAGCAGCGTTTTACCTGTTCCCGGAGGTCCTACCAACAAAGCACCTTTGGGAATCTTTCCTCCCAAATCGGTATATTTCTGCGGTTCTTTCAAGAACTCCACAATCTCTTCCACCTCTTGTTTAGCTTCCGCCAAACCGGCTACATCCTTAAACGTAACCTTAACGTGCGTGCCTTTCTCAAAGAGTTGCGCACGCGCTTTTCCTACGCTGAAGATGCCTCCGCCTCCGCCGGTTCCGCCGCCGCTGAGTCGGCGCGACATATACACCCATAAGAATATAAGGAGTAAGATAGGCAAGAACTGCCACAAGAAGGCGCCAAAGTAATTTCGCCGACGGTCGTAGCTGATAGAGCCGTCGAAACGTCCGTCATCTTTTTCTTTTTGCAAGAAACTTCCCAAGCTGTCGCGCGACGGTGCTTCGGTAGTTACCATGGCATTTCTGCCGACCTTGGTAGAATCGGCACTAAAAACATTCTTTACATACTGTGGCTTTACGTAAGCCTCAACCGAGTTGTCGTCATATCCAATAATCCTGCTAAAATATCCGTTATGTACGTACTCTTGAAAGACATCGTACGACACATCCCGGGTACTCGATCCATTATCACTGGTTAAATATACACCAATGATAACAACGGCTATAATCATATATAACCAACTCAGATTAAACTTGGGCAAATTTGCCTTGTTTGGCTTCTTGTTCGCGTTATTATTCTCCATAAATGCTATTCAATATCTGGAATTTGGGTTAATCGGGCATCAGCCCAAAGGGTTTCTAAATTGTAAAACACTCGCTTATCGGGTAAAAACACATGTACCAAAACGTCGGAATAATCCATAGCTACCCACTCTGCATTGCGCAGTCCGTCAATAGAAAACGGTTTGCTTTGGGCACCTTTGACGGCATACTCTCTGACAGACTCTACAATCGCATTTACCTGACTTGCAGAGTTGCCTTGACATATAATAAGATAGTTACAGATAGTATCATCAATGCCCGACAAATCAGCAATGACTATATTTTTACCTTTTTTGTTTTGAATACCTTCTGTTATTTGTTTAATAAGTTTTTTTGTTTCATTCATTCTCTATTGTACTTCTTTAAAACAGTTGACAAATATACGGTGAAATATTCTATCACCATGAAAAAACAAGCTATTTTATTTTTTGTTTTGATAATCTTCGTATCTTTGCAGCGCCTTTAAGGCAAAGACTTTGGGATATGGTGTAATGGTAACACTACAGATTCTGGTCCTGTCATTTCTGGTTCGAGTCCAGATATCCCAACTTAACCGACAACGCCCGATGACTTTCGTCACCGGGCGTTGTTGGCTTATAGACAAGTCAGTCGCAGTTTTCCGTACATTTCGGGGAAAAGTTTCTAAAAAACGGCGGAAAAGTTTTGTCTCTTCCCAAAAAGATAATATCATTGCAGAGGAAAAACAATCCTTATAAACAGTAAACCTATGAACATTTCCACCTTCCTCTCTAATTACAGGGAAGCCTTTGGCGAACAAACGGAGCTTCCCATTGCCTTTTGGTATTCAGATATCGAAGAGTACCCCACCGAAAAGATTAACGGCTGTCTCTTTAAAGCCATGAACCGCGTATGTGCCGGTCAAGGCATCAGCCTGAATGCCGATGTTATAGGCTGTGGTGGCGGCAAGCTATACACCGGCTTTACCGACATGAGCGACTTTATGCCCAACTTTGTATCGCTGAAAGAAAAGTACAAACGCACCCCCGAAATGGTATGCGAGTATGTAAAGCAGATTGGTACCGAACGTACCGACCGAGCCTATTTGCACTTTGCACGATTAGACACTTTGCCCACATTCGACCTCGTAGAAGGTTTACTCTTTTTAGTGAATCCGGATGTGCTGTCGGGTCTTGCCACATGGACTTTCTACGACACCAACTCGCCCGATGCCATGGTAACTCCGTTCGGTTCGGGTTGCAGTTCCATAGTCACCACCACCATTCGCGAAAATCGATTGGGTGGCAAACGCACATTCTTGGGACTGTTCGACCCTTCGGTACGCATCTATTTCGAAAAAGATATACTAAGCTTCACCATACCCATGTCGCGCTTTAAAGAGATGTACGACACCATGCGGCAAAGCTGCCTGTTTGACACCCATGCTTGGGAGAAAGTAAAGAGGCGGATAGAAGAGAAAACAGCGGGGTGAGGAAAAAAAGCAGGAAGCAAAAGGCGGAATTGGGCAATGGAAAGAGGGAAAAACTAACTGGGAATTAGAAATAAAGCTGTAATTTTGCAAAATAAACGTGTAACCGTGCAGCGCGATAAACTTGTATCAGTGCAGCGCAATAAACGGGTGAATCATGGCAAGCATACAAGAACGATTAGCCGATTCTTTGGCTTGGTATATCTCGTCACGTCCTGACATTGCGCCGGGCGATACCACGAATTGGCATACATCTTATTGGCACTTCATTCGAGAGTATGCCACTGCTCGTTTTGGTGACGAATGGTGTTTGACACCGGAACAATCACTCTCTTTATACAGCGGCAACCGAACTGTACCAACACAGATAATTATCCGCTCTCCCAAAGGACATAATAATCTGACAGGCTTGCCTCATTCTCCACGTGAAAGCCATCCAATCTCGTTTCCCTTTGCTACCCTCTAACTGCAGCAACTCCCTGATTTCGTGAGGAAATCAGGGAGTTGCTTTACGTTACTTCTTTCTTAGGAGTGGAGCTGGAGGGAATCGAACCCTCGTCCAAACGAGGAAATCATAAGCTTTCTACATGCTTATCTTTGCTTAGATTTTCGAGTTGCGGCAGAACCAAAGCTATCAACCACAACCTTATCCTCTAAAATTTCATCAACGTTTCGAGGCAAACGCTAACTATCTCCGAGATGACTGCACCACTTTGCCGGAATGCTTCGGAGCAAGAGCTTCCGAGTGATGTCCCGTTCCAACACCTTGTGTCGGAATGAAGCCGTATCTACTATGATTCGATTAGGCAGCGAGAGCGTAACGAGTTTCGCCAGATAAAATTTGGAAGACTGAGATTTAAGTGCCAATCAACGACGCACTGCATGCTTACTCACCATTTCTACCCGCTGTCAAATCCAGTCAACC
>JAISHU010000022.1 GCA_031262385.1 Mediterranea sp. (in: CFB group bacteria) | reverse complement strand
TTTTTTATTAGTTGCCTAAAACTGTTGGCTGTAAACGAAAAAAGGAGTTATTTTGCGAGCTGTATATACACAACTAATTACGTATAGTTTCTTATGAAAAAATCATCTTTTATGGCAATTCTGTTGCTTTGCGCAACGTTTGTCTTTGCCGGACAGCCGGACAAAAGGCTGTATAGCATCGCTTTCTATAACTTGGAAAACTTATTTGATACGATTCACGACTCCGGTAAAAACGATGCCGAGTTCTTGCCCGACGGCTCTTATCGTTGGACGACTGAGCGATATGAATGCAAGCTGAAGAACATGGCAAAAGTACTGGGAGAACTGTCGCGCGACCGTGTGCCGCAAGGACCTGCATTGATTGGTGTGGCGGAAGTGGAGAACAGCCGTGTGCTGACCGATTTGGTTGCGCAGCCGCCTATCTCTAACTATAAATTTATACATTACGAAGGTCCCGACAAACGGGGCATAGACTGCGCATTGCTCTACGACCCGCAACAGTTTAGCATCACTGCTTCCAAGCTGGTGCTCTCTACGCCGTTTCAAGGCGATACCACTCATCTGACGCGTGGTTTTCTGATTGTGGACGGACGCATGGCGGGTGAACGTGTGTGTGTCATTGTCAATCATTGGCCTTCGCGGGGTGGCGAATCGCCGGTGCGCGTACATGCCGCCCTACAGGTGAAAGCGTTGAAAGATTCGTTGTTAACTCAAGATAAGCATTTGAAACTGATTATTATGGGCGATTTGAACGACGACCCCATGGACGAAAGCTTGCAAGCACTTGGTGCCCGTAAATATGCCAAAAAGGTGGGGAAGCGCGAGTTTTACAATCCTTGGTGGGAAACACTTCAAGACAAAGGGGTGGGCACGTTGCTCTATCGCGGCAAATGGAACTTGTTCGATCAGATACTGATCTCGCGTCCGTTGCTCAAAGCCAAAAAAGGATTGTGTTACGACCACAACGAGGTCTTTATGCGCGATTACCTCATCCAGCAAGACGGACGTTACAAAGGTTCCCCGCTACGTACCTTCGGTGGACGCGAGTGGCTGAACGGTTATAGCGATCATCTTCCTACCATAATATATTTACGGGAGCGATAAAGAGACTCCTTCACTGGTGCGTCTCCTTCACCCTTCACATACGGGCAAAAAAAAAGGAGTACCGCTGTACTCCAACCTTTGTTAACCTTAAATCTAATACTATGAAAAACACGTTGCAAAGGTACGGGTTTTCTGTGTATCTGCAAGTTTTCCGAGTAAGAAAGTATGTTTTATAACATTGTTTAAATAGATTGTGCGGGTTGTTAACCTTTTGCTTCTTGGTAGAGGAATCTTTTTATAGATTTTTTAGCCGTCTTCTCAAACTCCTCAAAATGTATCTTTACTTTGGCAATTTGTGCGTAGGCGGGCAACTGGCGGTTCAGCTCTTCGCGGTTCTTCTCCATGGCTGTTTCGATGTCCGACTGTTGCAGACCGTTGGCAAAGGCTTCTTCGAAATCGGGGTAGATTAATGCCACAGGCTTTTCTTTCTGCAATACCACCAGCGATTCGGCTACGTAGGGCATGTTGTTGAGTTTGCTCTCTATCTCTTCGGGGTAGATGTTTTGTCCGCTGGAGGTGAGTAGCATGTTTTTGCTTCGTCCGCGCAGGGTTATAAAACCTTCGGTGTCGATAGTGCCTAAGTCGCCTGTGTGCAGCCAACCCTCTTTGTCTACCACTTCGGCGGTGACGGCAGGGTCTTTGTAGTAGCCCAGCATCAGGTTGTCGCCTCTGCAGAGTAATTCGCCGGCAATGTTTTGCGGGTCGGGTGAGTCGATGCGTACTTCCATACGCGAAGCTGCTTTTCCGCACGAGCCTTCTTTCAGTGTGTCCCAGCGGTGTGCCGTGATGAACGGACCACATTCGGTCATGCCGTAGCCTATGGTGTAGGGGAAGTTTATCTGTTTCAGGAAATGCTCTACTTCGGCATTGAGCGGTGCACCGCCGATAATAATTTGGTCGAAGTTGTCGCCAAACATCTTCATTGCCTCTTTGCGTGCCAGTGCTTTGATGCGGTCGCCCGTAATAGGAAGGCGCAGCAACAGCTTACCTAACTTATTGTCTACGCGCGGTAAGATGTTCTTTTTGATGATTTTCTCCACGATGAGCGGCACGCAGGCTATGCTGCGCGGTTTGATAACGGCAAACGACTCGGTGATGATTTTGGGAGTCGGCATCCGTGTGAGGAAGTAGAGATGGGCACCTATCGTGAAGCCGTACAGAAAGTCCGCCGACATGCCGAATACATGTCCCATGGGCAGTATAGCCACCATGGTATCGCCAGCTTTTACGCGGAAGATTTCTTCGGCGTAACGTACGTTCGACCACAAGCTGCGGTAAGGTAGCATCACTCCTTTGGAATAGCCCGTGGTGCCCGATGTGTAGTTGATGACCGCCAACTCTTCGGGACTGTCTTTGCGATAGTTGATGTGTTCGTGACGGAAGTTCTTGGGGTAGAGAGCACCAAACAGCGAGTTGCGGTTTTCTACGGCTTTCTTTAGCTTAGCCTCGCGGCAGATGAGGAGGCTGAAGTCGTTCATCAACAGCACCCCCATTAGTCCGGGCATGACATTTTCGTCCAAACTCTCCCACACACGGTCGCCTACAAAGAGCAGTTTGCTTTCGGAGTGGTTGACGATGTGATGTATGTTGTCTGCTTTAAATTCGTGAAGAATGGGCACAATCACCGCTCCATAGGTTAAGGTGGCAAGGTAAGTCACCGCCCAATGGGCACTGTTGCGTCCACACACGGCTATCCGGTCGCCGGGTTGGATGCCGGCTTGTTTTAATACGATGTGAAATTTGGATATTTTACGGGCTACGTCTTTATATTGCAGCGTAATGCCTTGATAGTCGGTCAAGGCGTTTAAGTCCCAATTCTGAATAATGCTTTGCTCGATTAAATCGATAAATCCTTCTTGTTTCATTTGTAACTTGCGCACTTTAGTTGAGTGTGTGCAAAGATAGATGGGGTATCCTAATGGAGCAAATAATCCCTCTTTTTCTTTATGATAAAGCTAATAAAAAGGAAAAATAGAACAATAATGGCGCTGTTTCAACGACAGCAGTGCTGTTTGGGGGTTATTTTTTTGCCTCTTTCTTCTCCGAAATCAACAACAACTTATCTCCCAGATGGAGTTTCAGCGAACCGTTGGGGATAAGAAACTCGGAGCCTCTTTTTACAATCATCACCAAGGCGCCTCCCGGCAGTGTGATGTCTTTCAACGTATCGCCTTGCAACAGCAGTTCGGTGGTAACGGTCATATCTTTCAGGTCGGTTTCCGTATCCATTTCTTCGGGAAGTTCCACGCCAAAGTCATTGCCTGTCTTCTCCATAGGCATGGATAGGTGGAGTTTGAGTGCCGTCAACGATACGGTGGTGCCTTGTATCACCAGCGATACGATAGTAATGAAAAAGACAATGTTGAAGATGACGCCGGCTCCGGGAACACCTGCCACCACGGGATAGGTGGCAAAGATGATGGGTACGGCGCCGCGCAAGCCCACCCACGAGATGAAGTGGCGCGAATTGCTATTCATCTTCTTGACGAAGGGCAGCAGACAAATCCAGACACTGAGGGGACGACCGACGAGTATCATGAAGATGCCGATGAGGGTGGCTACGCCTGCCACTTCGAGCATCTCGCGCGGATTGACCAGCAGTCCGAGGCAGAGGAACATAATGATTTGCATCAGCCACGTCAATCCGTCCATAAAGGTGTAGACATTGCGGCGGTTCATAAACTTGTGGTTGCCCACCATCATGCCGGCAATGTAAACGGCTAAGTAGCCGTTGCCTTTCAGCAGGTCGGTCACCGAAAAGGTGAAAAATACAAAGGCGAGCAATAGGATGGGGTAGAGGGCTTGATTGTCGATATTGAGACGGTTGAGCATCAGAATGGCAAGCTTGCCTAGCAGGTATCCTGCCGCACTACCCACCACGAATTGCACCACGAACGAGCCGAGTATGCCCATTACTCCCATGCCGCCCGACTGTATCACCTGTATCAGTACAATGGTGAGCATGTATGCCATGGGGTCGTTACTTCCACTTTCGAGTTCGAGCATGGGGCGCAGGTTGTGCTTTAGATTCATTTTCTGCGAGCGCAGAATGGCGAACACCGATGCCGAGTCGGTCGACGACATGGTAGAGGCAAGCAGTAGCGAGGTAAGGATGGGCAGGTGAATGTTCGTCCAACTCATGCCTGCCACCCACCATATAAATAAGCCGGTAAACACCGCCGTGAGCAGCACGCCTACGGTGGAAAGCAAAACACCTTGTACCAACACCGGTTTTATCTCGCTGAATTTGGTGTCCATACCACCCGTAAAAAGGATGATGCTCAAGGCAACCATACCAATGAACTGCGCTTCTTTGACATTGTGGAACTGCAATCCCAAGCCGTCGCTGCCGAATATCATGCCGACGACTAAAAACAAAAGCAAGGCAGGTACGCCGAAACGATAACCTGTTTTGCCTACGATGATGCTGACAAAAAGAAGTATGGAACCTATAAGCAGAATATTTCCCGCATTGAAAATCATAATGGTACAGTTTTTAAAAGGTGGTTTTTAACTAACGTTGAATTTTTAGAACGCGAAGGTATCTATTTTGTTCGTTATTTGCCTTCTCTTTTTCCTAAATCTTCGTTTAATCGCCTTAACTTTCGTTTATTCCAGAAGATAAGTTCGCGCCAATAGCTGAAATCTTTCTTGAAAACGATGCCGATGCCTTGTGTGGTAAGATTGGTTTTGGTGTAATAACGGTCGTTTGTTTCGTTGTAGGCTTTCAGTCGGATGTCTCCGCCCGGGGTTACCAGCCATTCGGCTTCGAAGTCGCCCACAAAGTTGGTGTTTGCCATGGGATTTTCGCGGTAACCGAAGTTTCCGTTGATAAGCAGCCGGTTGTTCAGCAGGTTTGCCGATAGCAGTGCTTCGGCTCCCCAGTCTTGCCAACCTTCGTTGGTGTTGACGCTGGTACCCAAGTTGAGGTTCTTGATGTTGAGTGCCTGAATCATGTTGTTGAGCTGCCCCGACAATGTAGACGACACCACCGATGCCATCATGTTGGAGTTGGAGTTGATACCCGCATTTTCGGGTGTATAGAACTTACCGATACCCAGCAGATAGAGAATCTGCATGCTCATCTGCTCGTCGGTGGGGATGTAGTTGCGTATCAGTGCCTGTACCTCGTCGCGTTCGGAAGGTACGTTCAGTCCCAGTTTGAGGGTGGGCGAGGTGAGTTGTCCGGTCAGATTCATGGTACAGTTCACCCTGATGTTGGTTTGGTTTACATAGTCTGCTGCGTTGGGGATGAGGTCGTTCAGCGATACGGAGTTCACGGCGTAATTTGCCTGAATGTCCAGTGTGGTGTCGTCGAACAGTCCGTGGAAGTTCACCGTACTGCCGTCGAGAATGGTGAAGTCTTTGCGTATCACCTCTTGTAAGCTGAACTTATACACTCCCTGTGCGATGCGGTAGTTGCCGAACATCTTCATTTCGTCCACCTTATTATAATACTCCACGCGGATGTTGCCCGTGCCCCGTCCGCTGATGTAATCGCCTGCCACCGGGTCCATAATGATGCGCATGGTAGCGTCGGGCGTTACCTCTATCTGCATGTTGAGGTGGATGTCGGTAGTACCTTGCTCAACCTCTTCCTTGTGTGCCGCTTCCAGTTGCATCAGCTCGTAGTCGTCGGCTGTTTGAATGGAGTCCAACCGTATACGTCGGGGTGTCTTATCGACAAAGGTGATGAAACGGTTGCTTACGGCGGACGAGATGTAGTCTTTGATGTAGGTAAACTCGCTGTTGCGGTTGGTGGTGATGTTGGCATCCACGCTCAGTCCATCGCGTTCGTTGCCCGCCAGATGTGCGTTGCCCGTGCCGTACACTGTGCCGTAGAAGGGGAAGTCGGGTGTTTCGCCGATATTCATCAGCAGCATATTGTTGGCATCCAGTCGGAAGTCGTACGAGATCTCTTTGAAGTGGGTGTAGTGTAGCCGCCCGCTCATGCGTCCGTCGTGCCCTTGTGTGTCGTAGATGCGATTACCGGGGAAGATTAGCCCGTCGGGTACTATGATGACACTGTCGCGTACGTTGTAGAGTGTGTTCAATATATCTACCTTCATGGAGGCATCGGCAAGTACGCGTCCGTCCAGCGTCAGTCCGTTGAACTTACCGTACAGGCGCACGTTGCCGGTAGCCCGTCCGTCGAAGTACGACGTCAGGTCTGCCAGGTAGTGTTCGATAAACTTCAGGTTGGTGTTGTCTGCTTCTATATTCAGGTCGAGACTGCTTTGGGCTTTCAGCGGATGGATATAGCCTTGCACGTGTCCGCTGCCTATATCGCCCTCTTTGACGTGTGCATCGAGGAAGATTCCCTGTACGTCGTTATGCCATTCGCCGTGCACTTGTGCATCGCCCAGCAGTCCGCCGTTCAAGCCGAGGTTGCGAATGGAGAGGTCGGTGTACATCACCGGTTTCTTTAGCGTGCCGCAGGCATAGGCGGGTCCGGTAGCTTCGCCGCTGAAGTCCACTCCCACGCGGGCGATGTCGAACACATAGCCGATATTGATATCTTTCAAATCTAATCGCACAGTGTCTTGGGGCGATTCCGACAGGATACCTGTTGCGCGCAGGTGGCGCTCTTGGTGGCTGAAGTCGAAGTCGTGGATGTACACCTTGCCGGAATCCACCACCACCTGCGAGGGGTGTATGCTCCATGCCGTGTCGTTCAGTATGACGGTGGTAGGGTGTATATCCACGACGCTTTTGGTAGGGGTGAGGTGCGCCAGCAAGGCAAGCTTTCCGCTGTAGGTCTCGGTGCTGTTGTTTCCCCAGTTCAGTGCGCTTTCGATGCTGTCGTTCCGCGCTTTGGCTTCGAGCGAAACATTGATGGAGCCTTGTGGACGACGGTTGTTGAAGCGTGCATGAATGCGCATCTCTTCGTCGGAGTTTTCGCAAAACAGCATGCCCGACTCTATGAAGTGGTTTTTGTACATCAACCGTGGGAAGTAGCCTTCCACCCACAGTTGGTTGGTTTGGTCGTTGATGCTTCCCTTCAGGGTGGAGAGGGTGTACACTTTCAGCGGAATGTCCAGCACGGTGGAAAGCAGTTCGGTGTTATAGAGATTGATGTCGAACGTGAAGTTGTTTATGCCGGTGGGTAGCGCTTTCAGGGGCACGGTGGCGGGCATGTAGCGATGCAAGATGTTGAATACGGTGGCGGGCAGGGTGCGATACGAGTAGTCGCCTTCGATGTTTGCCTGCAAGAAGTTGGAGTTGATGCGCAGATGTTTGCGCTCGCCTTTGCGCTGGTTTGCCGTGATTTTGAGGTTATCCAGAAAGTAGTCCTTATCGGGTGCGGTGAAGTGCAGACTGTCGACATTGATTTCGCCGTTCATCTCGTCAATAGAACCTCCGGTGAAGTTGGCTCTTACGATAACCGACACTTCGGCTCCTTCGTATTTGGGGGTGAGATTCAGCAGATGCGGACGTACTCCGTTTATGTCGGCACGAAAGTCGAACATCGGGGTGCTTCCGGTAATGTTGAGCATGCCGCCAATCAGTGCCGAGCCGTTGTCGTCGTTCAGGGCGACGGTGCCGGTGTAGCCGCCTTGTTTGTATTCGCCGTCGAGTGTGATGTTTTCGTAGGTGTAGTTGCTGTAGTCCAGCGAGGCTATCTTGCCTGCCAGCGTAATGTCGGGGTACTGTTTGGGCGGGTGTTTTCCCTCCACGTTGAGGTTGAAGGTTATTTTGCCCAGCTTTTTGTCGGCAAGCAT
>JAISHU010000079.1 GCA_031262385.1 Mediterranea sp. (in: CFB group bacteria) | reverse complement strand
AAACCCCCAGTCTGTGAAGGGGTTAATAAATACACTCATATTTTCTTGTTTAGTTTACGTTGCTGCAAATATAAAGCTTATTTGTGATTTCGACAATGAACTGAGGCTTTTCTGTGCGGTACAGCCTTCGTTCTGTGCGGGCACAGCTCCGCAGATACGTTTACTTCGAACCTGTCATTTCCACCCTAAAACTCAAAAACTTACACTAAAAGTTTGTACGCAATTAAATAAGCTTTATTTTTGCGGGGTATATACCGCTTCCCTAATATAGCATAAAGACACACTACTATGGACCACAGTTTTATTGCTTACATTGAAGACAGTGTTAAGAAGAACTGGGATTTACCCGCACTGACCGATTATAACGGAGCCTCTTTGCATTACAAAGATGTAGCCCGCAAAATCGAAAAAGTTCATATCATGTTCGAAACCAGCGGCATCCGCAAAGGTGACAAAATTGCGCTCTGCGGACGCAACAGTGCACATTGGGGCGTGACGCTTCTGGCGATTATTACCTATGGTGCCGTAGCAGTGCCGATTCTCCACGAATTTAAAGCCGACAATGTACATCACATTGTCAACCACTCCGAATCCAAACTCTTGTTTGTGGGCGACCAAGTGTGGGAAAACCTCAACGAGGCTTCCATGCCGCTGCTCGAAGGTATCATACACATGGCAGACTTCAGCGTGGGAGTGGCACGTACGGAAAAGTTGAGCTATGCACGCGAACACCTCAACGAACTCTTCGGTAAGAAATACCCCAAGAACTTCCGGCAAGAACACATCGCTTATCACAAAGACCAACCCGAAGAGTTGGCGGTCATCAACTATACATCGGGCACCACCAGTTACTCCAAAGGGGTGATGCTTCCTTACCGCAGTTTGTGGGCTAACATCACCTTCGCTTTGGAAGCGTTGCCGCTGAAGCCCGGCGAAAAAATCATCTCCATGCTTCCGCTGGCACACATGTACGGATTGGCATTCGAGTTTCTGTTTGAATTTACCATGGGTTGCCACGTCTTCTTCCTGACCCGCACCCCCAGCCCGAAGATCATCTTCGAAGCCTTTGCCGAAGTGAAGCCCCGCCTGATAATAGCCGTTCCGCTCATCATCGAAAAGATTATCAAGAAAAACGTACTCCCCAAATTAGAAAAGCCCGGCATGAAGCTGCTGATGAAAGTTCCCTATGTCAACGACAAGATAAAGCATACCATACTTAAACAGGTGGTGGGCGCCTTTGGCGGCGAATTTGTCGAAGTGGTGGTAGGCGGCGCGGCTTTCAACCAAGAGGTGGAGCAGTTTATGCGTCTGATAGAGTTTCCCTACACCGTGGGCTACGGCATGACCGAATGCGGTCCGCTGATTTGCTACGAGTATTGGACAGAGTTTAAGCAAGGCTCGTGCGGCAAACCCATTCACCGCGTAGAGGTAAAGATTCTGTCGCCCGACCCCGAACACATTCCGGGCGAGATTGTTTGCCGAGGTCCCAACGTCATGCTGGGCTACTACAAAAACGAAGAGGCAACCCGCGAAGCCATCGACGCCGAAGGGTGGCTGCATACCGGCGACATCGGACTGATGGATGCGGCAGGCAACGTCACCATAAAGGGACGCAGCAAGAATCTGCTGTTGGGGGCGAACGGACAAAACATCTACCCCGAAGAGATAGAGGACAAACTCAACAACCTACCCTATGTGGCGGAAAGCATCGTAACCTGCCAAAACGACAAACTGGTGGGGCTGGTTTATCCCGACTACGACGACGCCTTTGCCCACGGATTGAGCAACGAAGACATAGAGCGCATCATGGAAGAGAACCGTGTGGCACTCAACGGAATGCTTCCCGCCTACAGTCAGGTGGCAAAGATGAAGATTTTCCCCGAAGAGTTCGAAAAGACTCCCAAACGCTCCATTAAGCGGTACTTGTATATGGAGGCAAAAGGGTAAACAAGCAAAGATTAATCCTTCAGGCAACCTATGGGGATGACCTTTACGTCGTCCTCGCGGGTATAGGCAAGCTCGCCGCCGGTTAAGACTATCAACAGGTCGGGCAGGCGCATTTTGACTTGTCCCTCTTTTTCGTTCTTCTCGGCAATCAACTGTCGCAATGCAAGGAGATGCTTAGCCCCTTCTTCTATTTCGCGGCTTCCGAGTTTGCACTCTATCAGGGCATATCGCCCGTCGTCTAAATGAAGCACCGCATCAGCTTCCAAATCTAAACGGTCGTGATAATACGACAAGCGTCCGCCCAATGCCTGCGAATAAGCCTTCAGGTCGCGTATACACAAGCACTCGTAGATAAAGCCAAAAGTCTTTAAATCAAGTTCCAGATTGCGAGGCGAAGTTCCCAAAGCTGCCACGGCGATAGAGGGGTCGACAAAACAGCGTTTTTTTCCCGAGCGGATTACCGTCTTCGAACGTATGGCAGGACTCCACGCTTCGATATCTTCCACAACAAAGAGTTTTTCTAATGCCGATACGTAATCGTCGAAGGTCGACATTACAGTGTTCTCCATTTCAACGGTTACATCGGCAAGCATGCTTGTCTTTTTTGCCAGCGTGCAAAGGTTCCGGGCATACGAGCGCATTATCAGGCGTGCGAGCGACGGATTTCGCTGCCGCTTGTCCACACGCGATATATCTTCTTCGCAAATGATGTTTACATAATCCTTAGCTATCAGCAGTTTGGCAGCATCACTCATCGCGTCCAACGAAGCAGGCCAACCTCCCCGACAAGCTGCAAATATCAGTTGCTCGATGCTTAAAGTCGAAACGATGCCGTCTATATCCAATGCTTTGTTGTCGAACAACTCCTGCAAAGAGATTTTTCCGTTAGACTCTTGGGATTCATAAAGGCTCATGGGAAACATCGCCATTTGCGATATCCGCCCCGTGCCGGTGTGCATTATTTCTTTATCGTCAATCACGGTCGAACCCGTAAGGATAAATTGTCCTTTTGCCCTACGCTCGTCCACCGCATTGCGCACGGCATCCCAAAGCATGGGAGCCACCTGCCACTCGTCTATCAAACGTGGCGTTTCGCCTTTCAACAGCAGCGACGGCTTTGTACGTGCCGTGGCAAGGTAACCCTCGCGTGTATCAGGGTTTTGCATCTTAACCACACTCTTTGCCTGCATTTGGGCAGTGGTAGTCTTTCCGCACCATTTCGGTCCTTTTATCTGAACAGCCCCAAAAGCTTCTAAGCGAAGCCGAAGCTGTTCGTCGGCAATTCGTTTCAGATACTGCATACTTTTATATGTGATATGTTTTCATCGACAAAGGTGCAACATTCTTTTGAACCGACAAAGTCATCGGGCGATTTTGAGCGATTTCATACTGTGTTTTTGATCTGTTTCATCGGGTGTTTTTGAAAAAAAGCAAACGTTGAACCTTGTCGGCACACCCGTATAGATATTTTGCGACGATAGCAGCCAAAATCACCCCGTTAGCATTTCCCCCGTTTTTATATCAAAATGCTACAATTTTACCCTTTCAGCTAACCGTACTTTTCTCAAAAAGAGCTGCTCAGCGAGCCGTTCACGTACTTTTTATACCCCTTTCATTTGCCTGATACACCTACTTCTGCAATTATCTTCAAGAAATCACAAGTAAAGAGAAGATTCGAGCCAATCAACTCACTGTTTTATTTTGCGCAATCACTGAGTTAGCGCGCTAACTTACCGAGTTAAGTGTGATATCTCACTGAGTTACGCTGCTAACTCACCGAGATATCGCACTAACTCACCGAGATAATTTTGCGAGGATGCCGAATCGCCATTTTCTTTGCGCTGAACGCACTTTTTATTTGTAAGGATTTATAGCACCTATCAAGCTGTGGCATTGCGCGTTAAGGGGTATTTTTCACATAGTTTAACGCGCTATATCGCCGCAAAAGCCAGCAAGCCGTACCCTTGCCCGAGAAACGGGCGTTTTTTGAGGGGTTATTTCGACAAAATGTCAAAATGATAGTAAATCTCGGCGAATCTCTAAAGCAAATAATTACGGCAAAAATTTGTCACCTCTCAATAAACCTATATATTTGCACACTTTAAATAAAAATGTGCAAACAAAAAAGACCCATAAAAGAACGTCTATGGAACAAAGTTTTATCGCTTATATTGAGAACAGCATTAAAGCAAACTGGGACCTCGATGCTTTGACTGACTACAATGGTGCTACCTTGCAGTACAAAGACTTGGCCCGCAAAATTGAGAAAGTACACATCATCTTCGAAACCGCCGGCTTGCAAAAAGGCGACAAAGTGGCGATCTGCGGACGCAACAGTTCGCACTGGGGAGTAACCTTCCTCGCCACGCTGACCTATGGCGCCGTCGCCGTGCCCATTCTCCACGAGTTTAAAGCCGACAATGTGCACAACATCGTCAATCACTCCGAAGCCAGACTTTTATTTGTGGGCGACCAAGTGTGGGAAAACCTCAACGAAGCCGCCATGCCGCTACTCGAAGGCATTATGCTGATGAGCGACTTCTCCATCCTCGTGTCGCGTACCGAAAAAATAGATTACGCACGCGAACATCTCAACGAACTTTTCGGGCGAAAATATCCCAAAAACTTCCGCAAAGAGCACATCCATTATCACAAAGACCAACCCGACGAGCTTGCCCTTATCAACTACACCTCGGGAACCACCAGCTACTCCAAAGGGGTGATGCTACCCTACCGCAGTTTGTGGTCGAACACCACGTTTGCCTTCCAAGTGCTGCCGCTCAAAGCCGGCGACAAAGTTATCTCGATGCTCCCCATGGCTCACATGTACGGCATGGCATTCGAATTTCTTTACGAGGTGGCATGCGGTTGCCAAGTGTTCTTCCTGACCCGCACCCCCAGTCCCAAGATTATTTTTCAGGCTTTCGCCGAAGTACGCCCGCGCATCGTTATTGCCGTGCCGCTCATCATTGAAAAGATTATCAAGAAAAATGTACTTCCCAAACTGGAAAAACCCACCATGAAGCTGCTGATGAAGGTACCCATTATCAACGACAAGATAAAGTCGACCGTTTGCGAACAGGTGATTCAGGCTTTCGGCGGCAATTTCGAGGAGGTGATTATCGGCGGAGCCGCGTTCAACCAAGAGGTGGAACAGTTCCTGCGCAAGATAGAGTTTCCCTACACCGTGGGCTACGGCATGACCGAATGCGGTCCCATCATCTGCTACGAAGACTGGAAATACTTTAAACAAGGCTCGTGCGGCAAAGCAGCGCCACGCATGGAAGTGAAGATTCTGTCGCCCGACCCCGAAAACATTCCGGGCGAAATCGTGTGCCGAGGTCCCAACGTGATGCTGGGCTACTACAAAAACGAAGAGGCAACTCGCGAAGCTCTTGATGCCGACGGCTGGCTGCACACCGGCGACCTTGCCCTGATGGATGCCGCCGGTAACGTCACCATAAAAGGACGCAGCAAGAATATGCTGCTGGGCGGTAACGGACAAAACATCTACCCCGAAGAGATAGAAGACAAGCTCAACAACCTACCCTACGTGTCGGAATCGATTATCGTTCAACAAAACGAACGCTTGGTGGGATTGGTTTACCCCGACTTTGAAGAAGCTTTTGCCAACGGACTAAACAATAGCGACATTGAGCGCGTTATGGAAGAAAACCGTGTGGCACTCAACGAGATGCTGCAGGCATATAGTCAAATCTTTAAAATTAAAATCTATCCCGAAGAGTTTGAGAAGACACCGAAACGTTCCATTAAACGGTTCTTGTATCAAGAGGCGAAAGGATAGTCTAAACAACATAGACCAATGAAAAAATATATCGGCGCACATGTAAGCGCCAGCGGAGGCGTGGACAACGCCCCCGTAAATGCACACGCCATAGGGGCAAACGCCTTTGCCCTGTTTACCAAAAACCAACGGCAGTGGGTAGGCAAACCGCTTACCGCCGAGGAGATAGACCACTTCAAAGCCAACTGCCAACGCTACGGCTTCGATGCAAAATACATCTTGCCGCACGACAGTTACCTGATAAACCTCGGGCATCCCGAAGCGGAAGGCTTGGCTAAGAGCCGCGCCGCCTTTCTCGACGAGATGCAGCGGTGCGAACAGCTGGGTTTGAAGTTGCTGAACTTCCATCCCGGCAGCCACCTCAGAGCTATCAGCATAGAGGAGAGCCTCGACCGGGTTGCCGAATCAATCAACCAAGTGCTCGACAAGACCGCCGGCGTGACGGCTGTCATCGAAAATACCGCCGGACAGGGCAGCAACGTGGGCAACGAGTTTTGGCAATTGCGTTACATCATCGACCGCGTGGACGACAAGAGTCGGGTGGGTGTCTGTCTGGACACTTGCCACACCTACTCGGCAGGCTACGACATTGTGACGCAGTACGACAAAGTGTTCGATGAGTTTGAGCAGACCGTAGGCTTCGGCTATCTGCGCGGCATCCACCTCAACGAAACCAAAAAGACACTGGGTAGCCACGTAGACCGTCACGACAGCATCGGGCAGGGATTGCTCGGCATGGATTTCTTCCGCCGCTTTATGAAAGACCCGCGCTTCGACAATATGCCCATCGTACTCGAAACCCCCGACGAAAGCCGCTGGGCAGACGAGATTGCGCTGCTGAGGAGTTTTGAATAAATCTCCAAATCCGATTTTTATGAAAAGACACAAAGTCCAAACATACCCACTGATTTGTTGGTGTGTGTTTCTGATTTGCAGTTGTAATACAAAATCGGGAGATACAGAGAAATATCAAAACAGAAGGGATAGCTATGTAAATGTACACGATAAAGTAAAAGAGATAATCATAGATGATGTGCTGATAGGAGGTAATAACATGCTTTGCTTATTAAACCATTACCTGCTCATTGGAGATTTAGAGGCACACAATGAAATGATACACATATTCAATAGCGACACCTATCAATATTTGGGAAGCACCGCACCCTTAGGACAGGGACCGCACGAAGTCACCTTATTAGTACATATCGCGCCCAATAATCGTGACGGAAAGTTTTATGTTACAGATAATGGGAAAAATATAATCTTCAGTTACGACATAGACAGCGTGCTACACACCAACAATTATGTACCCGTTATCAAAACGCGGTTAACAGCCCATCTAATCCCGGTTAAATACCAATATTTTAGCGACACGCTATCCATAGGCGGTGTATATAACATAACAAGCCCCACTACATTTGACGAGGTTACCTCTAAATGGAATATGATGACGGGAAGTATTGAGCCTATGCCCTATAAGCACCCAAGTATCAAGAGAAGTCGAATAGAATTTGCCGCATCCTCAAAATACAACATCTATGTAGAAGGGCATTGTTATAATGATTTGCTTACAATCTGCTCCTTAGACGGCAATCTCAAGTACAATATCTACGGTCCAAAATGGAATAGCAAAATGTCTAATGAAAAAGCATATATAATGGGGACTCTATTTTGCAAAGACAAAATATTAGCTCTGTATTCCAATGGAAAAGAGTATTTCCAACCGAATTGGCGCCCTACGCAAATCTTAGTCTTTGACTTGTCGGGCGATTATCTTAAAACGCTGGATGTAGGGTATCAAATTCAAGACTTTCGTTATGACGAAAACAACAACAGGCTTATTCTTTCTTTGGATGACGAGATACAGTTTGCATACTTGCCACTCGATGATATATTATAAAGGTTAGCCTTCCTCCTCTATCAACCAACGCCCCAAGTTGCGTGTCTCGGCATCAAACTCCACGCCAATCTTCCCCATACAAGCAGAGGGCGTGTTGTTTGACAACACGCCCTCTGCACATTTTATCCGTTAGTAAAGCTTGCTTTACAGACCGAAAGCTTGCTTAATAGCTTCTACATAGTCCAATTTCTCCCACGTAAACAGTTCCACTTCCAGTGTGCGGTCGCCTTCGTAACGCGAGTGAAAGTGTTTGGTAACCGTGCGCGGTTCGCGTCCCATGTGGCCGTAAGCTGCCGTTTCCAAATAGATGGGGTTGCGCAGTTTCAGTCGCTCTTCGATGGCTTTGGGGCGGAGGTCGAACAGTTCGTCAATCTTGCGGGCTATTTCGCCGTCGCTCATGGCAACGTGTGCGCGACCGTAGGTATTGACGTAGATATTGATAGGACGTGCCACGCCAATGGCATACGACACCTGCACCAACATTTCGTCGGCTACGCCGGCTGCCACCATGTTTTTGGCAATGTGACGGGCGGCATACGCAGCGCTGCGGTCTACTTTGCTGGGGTCTTTGCCCGAGAAGGCGCCGCCGCCGTGTGCACCTTTGCCGCCATAGGTATCGACGATAATCTTGCGTCCCGTCAGTCCCGTGTCGCCGTGCGGACCTCCGATAACGAACTTACCTGTGGGGTTGACGTGATAGATGATGTCATTATCGAACAGTGCCAGCACCTTTTCGGCATGGATAGAACCGATAACGCGCGGCATCAGGATGTTGATAACATCGCGACGGATAACGGCAAGCATCTCTTCGTCGGCTTCGAGTTGAGCCTTTTCGCTCTCGCCTTTGGGTTGTATAAAGTCGTCGTGCTGGGTAGATACTACAATGGTATCTATGCGCACGGGGGTGCCGTTATCGTCGTATTCAATGGTAACCTGACTTTTGGCATCGGGACGCAGATAGGTCATTTCTTTGCCTTCGCGCCGAATATCGGCAAGCACCTGCAAGATGCGGTGCGAGAGGTCGAGCGACAGCGGCATGTAGTTCTCGGTTTCGTTGGTGGCATAACCAAACATCATACCTTGGTCGCCGGCGCCCTGCTCCATGGGGTCTTGTCGTTCTACGCCCCGGTTGATGTCGGGACTTTGTTCGTGAATTGCCGACAATACCCCGCACGAATTGCTTTCGAACATGTACTCGCCTTTGGTGTAACCGATTCGTTTGATTACTTCGCGGGCGATGAGTTGCAGGTCTACATACGCTTTGGTTTTCACTTCTCCGGCCAGCACCACTTGTCCCGTGGTTACCAGAGTTTCGCAAGCTACCTTCGAACTGGAGTCGTAAGCCAACAGTTTGTCCAGTACGGCATCCGATATTTGATCGGCTACCTTGTCGGGGTGTCCTTCAGACACCGATTCGGATGTGAATAAATAAGCCATTCTTCTTAACTTTTTGAATTATGATTTAAAATGCTGAATGGAGGGGAGGGGATGAGTAGAACAGATAACGGCACAGATGCCGACAGAAAAGGATGTTGTTTTAGCATTTTTTTCTGTGGTTGCAAGCTACTCAAATCTTTCCACATTCATTATCGGGCGCAAAGGTATAAAAAAAGCGCTCAATTATTTGTGGATTAACGACTATTTTACTCCTTTATCGCCTCGCACAGTTCGCGCAAGGTACGTTGCAGGGTAGGATGCACCACGTCGGGTGCAATCTCGGAGAGAGGTTTCATCACAAAGAGGCGTTGGTGCATCAGCGGGTGAGGCAGTGTGAGCCGGGGAGTGTGCAGCACAAGGTTGCCGCAGAGCAGCAGGTCGATGTCGATGATGCGGTCGTGGTATTGTCCGTTCACCGATTTGCAGGTGCGCCCCATTTCTTGTTCGATGGATTGGGTGAGGTGCAGAATGTCGAGGGGCGGTAGTCCGGTGTCTATGCAGAGGGCAGCATTGAGAAACGAGTGGCTTGAGGTGAATCCCCACGGTTCGGTAGCATAAAAAGCGGACAGGGAAACGAGTTTCCCTATCCGCTCTTCTATGTGTGTCGCCGCCGTTCGGAGGTTTTGCTCCTTGTCGCCGAGGTTGGTACCCAAACCTAAGTAAACGTGCATCTACTTGTCGGTTATCAGCATGGCGTCGCCGTAGGTGCCGAAACGATATTCCTCTTTAATGGCTACGTCGTAGGCGTGCATCACCTGTTCGTATCCGCCAAAGGCGGCTACTACCATTAATAAGGTAGAAAGCGGCATGTGGAAGTTGGACACCATGGCGTTGGCAACGGTAAAATCGTAGGGCGGGAAGATAAACTTGTTCGTCCAGCCGTCGTAGGGTTTCAGGTGTCCGTCGGTACTTACGGTGCTCTCTATGGCACGCATTGCCGTGGTACCCACCGCGCAAACCTGCGCATCGATGTCTTTGGCGTGATTGATAATTCCCACGGCTGTTTCGTCCACCTTCATCTGTTCCGAGTCGGTTTTATGCTTGGTGAGGTCTTCCACGTCGATGTCGCGGAAGTTACCCAGTCCGGCATGCAGCGTGATGAAGGCGAAGTCAATGCCTTTAATCTCCATGCGCTTCATCAGTTCGCGGCTGAAGTGCAGGTTCGCTGTAGGTGCGGTAACGGCTCCTTCGTGGCGGGCGAAGATAGACTGGAAACGTTCGGCGTCGTCGGGTTCCACCGGACGGTTGATGATGCTGTGGGGCAGCGGTGTTTCGCCAAGGGCATAGAGTGCCTGTTTAAACTCGTCGTGCGTTCCGTCGTACAAGAAACGAAGCGTACGTCCGCGCGAAGTGGTGTTGTCGATAACCTCGGCTACCATTGCATCATCTTCACCAAAATAGAGCTTGTTGCCGATGCGGATTTTGCGTGCAGGGTCTACCAGCACATCCCACAAATGCAGTTCGGCACTCAGCTCTCGCAGTAAGAATACTTCTATACGGGCACCGGTTTTTTCTTTATTGCCGTACAGGCGTGCCGGAAAAACCTTGGTGTCGTTAAAGACAAAGACATCTTTTTCGTTGAAGTAATTCAAGATATCCTTAAACATCTTATGTTCAATCGCGCCGGTGCGACGATGAAGCACCATGAGACGCGACTCATCTCTAAACTTAGTAGGATGCAAAGCTATCCGTTCCTCGGGTAGCTTAAACTTAAACTGTGATAATTTCATAAGCTATATAAGAATTTTAATTTATTCAGTTGTTGGTTGTTCTATCTCTTGTTGTTCCAGCCACTCTTTAAAATCGCCGGGGTCCATGCAATCTGCCAATGTAATGCTTCCCACTCGCGTGCGTTGCAGTGCTGTCAGATGTGCTCCGCTTCCCAATGCTTCGCCGATGTCGCGTGCCAATGCGCGGATGTAGGTGCCTTTGCTGCACACCACTCGCACCACGATGTCGGGCATTGCATAGGATAAAAGTTCTATCTCATCAATAACCAACAGTTTTGGTTTTAGTTCGACTTCTTTGCCGGCACGCGCCAAGTCGTAAGCTCGCTTTCCGTTGACCATACATGCCGAGAAAGCCGGCGGCACCTGTTCTATCTCACCTACGAAATGCTGCAAAGCCTCTTCGACCGACTCGCGCGTGATGTGCGCGGTGGGATAGGTGGCATCAATCTCGTGTTCCAAATCGTACGAAGGAGTAGTAGCTCCCAACCGGATGGTTGCCACATATTCCTTAGTCTGATATTGAAACTCTTCTATCCGTTTGGTTGCACGTCCGGTGCAGATTATCATCACTCCCGAAGCCAGCGGGTCGAGCGTTCCGGCATGTCCCACCTTCAGCTTGCGGGTTTTAAGCCGGCGGCA
This sequence comes from Mediterranea sp. (in: CFB group bacteria), assembly GCA_031262385.1. Classification (GTDB taxonomy): domain Bacteria; phylum Bacteroidota; class Bacteroidia; order Bacteroidales; family Bacteroidaceae; genus Bacteroides. The sequence continues at coordinate 7,387 of JAISHU010000079.1, read as the reverse complement.
AAGCAGGTAACGCACCTGTCCCACCAGTTTAAACGATGTCCACTCTCTTCCGGCCGGCTTATTGAAATAAAGGATTTCTCCTTCTTGAAAGTTCCTCATTACATTATCTCCAATTGATACCCGGCAAGCATCATCACCAAAATAATACCTCCCACTACAATGCGATACCAGCCAAAAGCTTTGAAGCCGTACTTGGTAACAAAGCCTATGAAGAACTTTATAGCCAGCAAAGCTACGATGAACGCCACCACATTGCCCACGATGAGTGCCGTGAGGTTGTTGACAATAATCGTAGTGCCTCCGTCCAGAAAGAGCTTCAGCAACTTGTAGGCTGTAGCCGCAAACATGGTAGGCACAGCCAGAAAGAACGAAAACTCCGCCGCATCTTTGCGCGTCATCTTTTGCGACATGCCGCCCACAATGGTTGCCATGGAGCGCGAAACGCCCGGAATCATAGCGATGCACTGAAACAAGCCAATGCGGAACGCCCGCTTTTCGGTGAGCTTAGTGTCGGGGCTGCCTTTCGAAAATATCTTGTCGCAAAACAGCATAAACACTCCGCCAACCACCAGCATAACGGCTACCACGGTAACGCTCTCCAACATTTCGTCTATCTTGTCGCTGAACACCAGTCCCAGCACGGCGGCAGGGATAAAAGCGATCAGCAGTTTCCAGTAAAAGTCAAACCGATGCAAAAATCGCTGCATCATACTTGCGCTATCGCCCAGCGGCTCGCGGTTCAACCGGAAGAAACGCTTCCAGTAGAGCCATACCACCGACAAGATAGCACCAAACTGAATAATCACCGTAAAAGCTTTCACAAACTCGGTGCTATTTACTCCCAGTAAATTTTGCGCTATAATCATGTGACCGGTCGATGAAACCGGCAAAAACTCGGTTAACCCTTCTACAATAGCGATAATGATAACTTGCAGTAAACTTAAATCCTCCATCTCTTATTCGTTCTGAGTTTTGGGTTTACGCAACACCGCATATATCATAAAAACAAAGCCCGCCAAGCTTATCAATGGCGCAACCTTGATTCTTCGTACGCTGAATATGTCGGGTTCGAAGTGTGTGGGGGTTGTTGATGGTCCTAACATCAACGCAAAGCCAAGAATCACCAATGCCATGGCTATGCCCAGCAGGATGAAATTGGTCTTGTCAAAAGCGAATTTTTCTTTCTTCATCTTTATTTTCTGTTTTATGAGTTCTAACCTTGTTTCGTATGATACCTTATATATAATAGAGGGTGCTTGCCTTCATCCGCAAGAACTTGTTGATAGACAAGTAGGCGCAAAGACAAGTGATGCAGATACCGAAAGCCAGCACCGACAGCGACACCAGCACCAGTACCGATGGGGTGACTACCACGCTCAAGTCGGGTTCGTAGCGCACCAGCCAGTAGGCTCCCACACCCAAGATTAGGTCGGCGGCGAGGGCAGCCAGCACTCCGATTTTGAGGTTGCGCAACAAAAACGGACGGCGGATGAAATCCCAGCCTGCCCCTACCAACTTCATGGTGTGGATAAGGAAGCGTTTGGCGTAGATAGTCAGCCGGATGGTGTTGTTGATTAACGCAAACGAGATGAATGTGAGCAGCAGCGCCAATCCCAACAGCAGCAGGCTGATGTTGCGAATGTTGCTGTTTACCAGTTCGATGAGGTCTTGCTGATAGCGCACTTCGTGCACGTTGGCGTTCTTCAAAATGGCTTTTTCTATGACGGCAATGCTATCGGCATTGGCATATTGCGAATAGAGTTTGATTTCGATAGAGGCTTTCAGCGGGTTGTAACCCAAGAACTCCTGCGGGTCGGCACCCATAGCTTCGGATTGCTCTTGGAGTGCCTGCTTCTTCGAGATATATTCCGACTGCCGCACAAAAGGTTCTTTGTCCAGCCGTTGTTGCAGTTTCAAAATATCCGCCTCTTTCATTTCGTCTTTCACCACTACCGAGAAGTTGATGTTTTCTTTGACATAGACCGACAAGTTGTGGGCTATCAGTACAAAGAAAACCACCATACCCAGCAGCAACAATACCAAGGTAGTGCTGATGCCGGCGGTAATGAATCCCATGTCCAACCGGATATTGGTCTCTTTTCTGTTTCTTCTTTTCATGAATTGTCAGACGATAAAAGACATTTGTTTATTGGGTGTTTTCTTCTTCCTGAAAACATATATCATGGAACTGCTCCGCTCTTTCTTTGCCAACGAAGCAAGCCATGCCGCCAAACCTGTTGCCATGCCTCGCACAAAGGCAAAAGAGTGTTTCATGTTCCGCTCGCTCAAGATAGAGACATAAAAAGCATCGAACGGCATGGGGCGACGGGCTGTCATGGCAAACCCGTGTTTGTTGCCAAACCGCTGAATGGTATCGGGTGTGAAGTGCCACAGGTGACGGGGCACATCGTACGCCGCCCAATAAGCTCCGTACTTCTTGGCATCGAACGAGCCGTGATTGGGTACGGCAACAATCAGCACACCGTTGTCGGCAAGCAGATGATTGAGTACCTCAAACGTTTTGTTCAACGGTTCGATGTGCTCCAGCACATGCCACAACGTAATCACGTCGAAACTCTCGGGGGCAAATTCGGTAAGGGCTTCTTCGGGTTTTACTTCCAGCGAAAAGTGCTCTTGGGCAAATGCGCGTGCCGAAGCACTCTTCTCCACGGCTTCTACCGTCCAGCCTTGGCGATGCATGGTGTCGGCAAAATAACCTGTGCCGGTGCCTATGTCGAGCAAGCGTCCGGATTTACGGTGTGATTCGCACTCCACGATATGCGCTTTGCGCTGAAGCATGAAACTACGTACCCCGTGATACAATTTATTTACCAGACCCTTGTGAGTATCCGAGTGCGAGATGTAACTGCTTGCGTTGTAGTAAGCACCTATTTCCGCCTCGGCGGGGAAGTCTTGCGTAAACAAAAAGCCACACTTCTCGCAACGACACAGGTAAAACAGTTCGCTGGAGACAGTACGGTCCACACAAGTTATAGCACGTTTAATTTGCGTTTCGCCACACAATGGACAGACTCTTATAGTGATTTTATTTGCCACACCACACCTAATTTGGCGCAAATTTACTATGAGAGTGACCGTTATCTTCTTTTATTTAGATTGTTTTAACTAAAACAGTAAAGAAACGAAAATCCTATCGGCATCCGGCACAGCCCTGACACTTATAGAGTTCGCCGCGAAAACGCTTCTCGACCAACAGGTGCAGTCGCTCTTTAAGGGCATCGATGCGAATGGAGTCTATGACCTCGTTGACAAAAGCAAACATCAAGAGCAACCGTGCTTCGCGTTCGGGGATGCCGCGCTGACGCATATAGAACAGTGCGTTTTCGTCCAATTGCCCCACCGTTGCTCCGTGGCTGCACTTTACGTCGTCGGCATATATCTCCAGCTGCGGCTGGGTGTACATACATGCCTCGCGTGTAGCGCAGATGTTACGGTTGGTTTGCCGGGCGACGGTTTTCTGTGCTCCGGGACGCACCATTACCATGCCGGCAAAAGCGCCGGTGGCATGATCGTCGAGTACATATTTAAAGAGTTCGTTACTGGTGCAGTGAGGCACGGCATGGTCTACAAACGTATGATTGTCCACGTGCTGATTTTGATCGGCTATCACCATGCCGCACAGATTGAGTTCGGCACTTTCGCCCGACAGGGTTACGCTTGTGGTGTTGCGGGTAGAACCGTTGGTAAGCGTCATGTTATTCAGCAACACATTGCTGCCGGCTTCCTGATTCACATAGAGATTGTTCAGGCGTACCGTCGAAGCGTGGGTCTCTTCCAGTTCGTACAAGTCGAAGTGTGCGCCCGCTCCCACAAACACCTCTATCACCTGCGTCGCCAGAAAGTTTACGCTATCCATGGCATGGTCGCAAGTCAGCAAGCGCAGTTGTGCTCCCTCCTCAAGAATGATGAGGACGCGGCGGTTCACCAGTAAGTCCACGTCACTTCGCAAGATGTTAACTATCTGCAACGGACGTTCCACAACGGTATTTTTGGGGACATAGAGCAAAACACCGTCTTGTGCAAAGGCGGTATTGAAGGCGGTAAGTCCGTCTTTGGAAGTGTCCGCCAGCTTGCCGTAGTACTTCTTTATCAGTTCGGGGTATTGCTCCGCCATCTCTTTCAAACCGCCCAGAACGACTCCTTCGGGCAGTGCCGCCCGGGGTTGTATGCGACTGTAGAAGGTATCGTTCACCACGAAGTAGAGCGAAGTACTCATGTTGGGGACATCGCACTTAAAGACTTCGTAAGGGTTGACGGGGAAGTGCAACCGGCTCAAGTTCATCCCGTAATCGGGTTCAAAGAAGCGGCTGACGTCGGTGTACTTGTACTCCTCTTGCTTGCGGGTAGGGAATCCCAGACGTTCAAAATCGGCAAAAGCCGCGGCGCGCAGTGCGTTCATTCCTTCGGCACTGTGACGACCTATCATCCCTTCGGTTTGACGGAAGAGTTCTATGTATTGTTGTTCCGGCTTCATTCTCCCACTTCCTCCTTTATCCAGTCGTAACCACGATGTTCCAGTTCGAGCGCCAGTTCCGGACCGGCACTTTTCACGATGCGCCCTTTATAGAGCACGTGTACGAAGTCGGGCTTAATATAGTCCAGCAACCGCTGATAGTGTGTAATGACAATGGTGCTGTTGTCGGGGGTTTTGAGTTTGTTTACTCCTTCGGCAACGATACGCAGTGCGTCGATATCCAACCCCGAGTCGGTTTCGTCGAGTATGCTGAGCAGGGGTTCCAGCATAGCCATTTGGAAGATTTCGTTGCGTTTCTTCTCGCCTCCCGAGAAGCCTTCGTTCACCGAGCGGTTGGCAAGCTTATTGTCGAGTTCCACCACGGCACGTTTCTCGCGCATCAATTTCAGGAACTCGCTTGCCGTCAACGGCGGTAGTTGGTGATACTTGCGCCGTTCGTTTACGGCGGCACGCATAAAGTTGACCATGCTCACGCCCGGAATCTCTACCGGATATTGAAAACTGAGGAAGACTCCTTCATGGCTGCGCTCTTCGGGCGAGAGTTCGAGCAGGTCTTTTCCTTGAAAGGTTACACTGCCGTGTGTCACCTCGAAAGCGGGATTACCCACCAGTACTGCCGACAGGGTACTTTTGCCCGAACCGTTGGGTCCCATAATGGCGTGTACTTCGCCTGCATTTACCGTCAGATTGATGCCTTTGAGTATTTCTTTGCCGTCGATATTGGCATGAAGGTCTTTTATTACTAACATAATATGTTCTTATTTAATGGTTTTAATGGGCTGCAAAGATAGCTGTTTTCGCTATCTTTGCCGCGAATTTTTAAAACTTATTGTTATGAAGCAACTTACAGGAGCAGACTTTAAATCTGCAACTGCCGACGACAACAAAAGATTGTTTATTGAGACCTACGGCTGCCAGATGAACGTGGCAGATAGTGAAGTAATCGCCTCGGTGATGCAAATGGCGGGCTATTCGGTAACCGAAACACTCGAAGATGCCGATGCCGTGTTTTTGAATACCTGCTCGGTGCGCGACAATGCCGAACAGAAGATTTGGAACCGATTGGAGTATTTCCATTCGTTGCAGCGCAAACAGCGCCGCCTTATCGTAGGCGTGCTGGGCTGTATGGCAGAGCGGGTGAAAGACGACCTGATAGCCAATCATCATGTGGATTTGGTAGTGGGTCCCGATGCTTACCTCACCCTACCCGACTTGGTAGCCGCCGTAGAAGCCGGCGAAAAAGCCATTAACGTAGACTTATCGACCACCGAAACCTATCGCGACGTCATTCCTTCGCGCATCTGCGGCAACCACATTTCGGGCTTTGTTTCCATTATGCGCGGCTGAAATAATTTCTGCACTTATTGTATTGTGCCTTACACACGCGGACGCGAACGCAGTCGCGATGTGGAGAGTATTCTCAACGAAGTAAACGACTTGGTAGGCAGAGGCTACAAAGAAGTTACGCTGTTGGGACAGAACGTCAACTCCTATCGGTTTAAGAAAGAAGACGGTAGCGAAGTGAGCTTCCCCATGCTGTTGCGTGCGGTCGCCGAAGCTGCCCCTACCCTGCGCATCCGTTTCACCACGTCGCATCCCAAAGACATGAGCGACGAAACCCTGCAAGTGATTGCCGATATGCCCAATGTGTGTCGTCACATCCATTTGCCCGTACAGAGCGGAAGCTCGCGCATCCTCAAACAAATGAACCGCCGCTACACGCGCGAGTGGTATCTGGACAGGGTTGCAGCCATCCGCCGCATCGTACCCGACTGCGGCTTATCTACCGATATATTCTGCGGCTTCCCCTCCGAAACCGAAGAAGACCACCAAGCATCGCTTTCGCTCATGGAAGCCTGTGGTTACGATTCGGCATTCATGTTTAAATATTCCGAACGCCCGGGCACTTATGCCGCCAAACATCTGCCCGACGACGTACCCGAAGAGGTGAAGATACGCCGCCTCAACGAAATCATCGCCTTGCAAAACCGCCTTTCCGCCGAAGCCAACGCCCGCTGCATCGGTAAAAGCTTCGAAGTGTTGGTAGAGGGATTCTCCAAACGCAGTCGCGAACAATTAGTAGGACGTACCGAACAGAATCGCGTGGTGGTGTTCGACAAAGGCAATCACCGCATCGGCGAACGGGTAATGGTTACCATTACCGAAGCAAGCTCGGCTACGCTGAAAGGAGTAGAGACTGTGTGAATACTCCGATAAAAGAAGGCATTGCTTCCCAAAACAAAAAGACCAAAAAATGGGAGCAATGCCTTCTTTAATGAATAGTCTGTCGTGCTTCTCTTACTACTGTTTTTACAACACAATACGCTTGTCGTGTCTTTTTCCATATCGAGTAGAGAATGGACATGTGTTGTGTCATCTCTCTTTTCTTTGTTTATCTTTTTGTAGAGCTATTGATTCACATCAACGGTTTCTTATCACTGTGCAAATTTCTTTCCTAACCATAATATACACAGAAACAAAGAAATAATGAGAGCCTATGCAGCTTCTATATCGTACTATATTATGCTACTGCGAGGCAGCACGGGAGTTGTTGCTTTCAGAGAGTCGATCCCATTACTCCATTACTCAGAATCAACATACTCCCGGCTGCAAGAACAGATACTTAGATGTGCTTTTCTTTTATCGTTTTACTACACGCGTTGTCGGATTGATTCCGCCACTATTGATTCCGTGGAACTCGGCTTGATAGATAGCCCACGCCATGATGTTGGCAAAAATGGCAGAGTTATCGCAATCCTGAGTGGTGTTCTTTTTCGGCTTTAGGGTCGTTGTATCCAGCCAATAGGGATAAGTACCCGCCTCATTTGCGTTTCCAAAGGACGATAAGAATCCTCCTTCGCCACACCACACTACATTGCGATTCTTCCATCG
>JAISHU010000062.1 GCA_031262385.1 Mediterranea sp. (in: CFB group bacteria) | reverse complement strand
GTAAGGAATATCAAGCAGGTAAGCACCAATATCGACATGTGTCCCGACAGCATGTTGGCAAACAGACGTATCATCAAAGCAAAGGGCTTGGTGAAAATGCCGAAAAACTCTATGAAGGGCATCATGGGAATGGGCACTTTGAGCCACCAAGGTACGTCAGGCCAAAAGATGTCTTTCCAATAACGGCGGGTACCGAACAGGTTGACGATGATAAACGTAAAGAGTGCCAACACAAAGGTGACGGCGATGTTGCCCGTTACGTTGGCTCCACCCGGAAAGAAAGGTATCAGTCCCATGAGGTTGTTGATGAAGATAAAGAAGAAGACCGTCAGCAGGTAAGGCGCAAACTTACGATAGTTCTCGCCTACCGATGACTTGATGACATCGTCGTTTATCATCATGATAAACATCTCCATAAAACCGACAAAGCCTCCCGGCGAATCGCTGCCTTGCGGTCGTCGTTTGTACCAGTGTGCCACACTCAAGATGATAATCACCAGCAGCAAACTGTTGAACAAAAGGGCAAAGGTGACTTTGGTAATGGATATATCCCACGGACGCACTTCGTTGCCTGCGGCATCGTGTTCCACCACCTTTCCTTCGTATTTGCTGCCTTCGGGGGCAATGGAAAGTCCTTCGTAAGTGCCGCCGTGTTCTTTGAGGCGCGACGACAAGAAGAGGTGCCAGCCTGTGAGTTTGCTGTGTACGATAATGGGCAGCGGCACGGTAACTTCTGTTTTCCCCCATGTGGTGATGTGCCACTCGTAGGCATCGCCGATGTGTCCGAAGATAATCTCTTTCACGTCTATCGGCTTGTCCGACGCCTCCGGTGCAGCAGCATTCAGAGGCTGTGTCCACAACATAGCTGCGGTCAGCACTCCTATTAATAATATGTAATGCGTTAACTTCATTGTTTCAATTTTATCGGGGCGGCAAGCTCCACGCACACATCGATACGGTCGTTGCTCTGCTCTACAAAGCCTCCGTCGATGTCCACCGTTTGCACCTCGTTTGCTCCTTGGAGGCGATAGAATACCTTGCCGGCTTTGAGCGACGATACAATGGGCGCATGGTGAGGCCAAATGGTAAACTCGCCCATTACACCCGGCAGCGTCACACTTTCCACGTCGCCGTTATACAGTTCCTTTTCGGGAGATACAATACTTAGAAACATACGTTTGGGTTTTTTATACTTGTGCCAGCAACTGCTTACCTTTCTCTATTGCCTCTTCGATGGTTCCCACATTTAGGAACGCCGATTCGGGCAGGTTGTCCACTTCGCCGTCGAGTATCATCTTGAAACCTTTAATGGTATCTTCGATGCTCACCATGGTGCCAGGTACACCGGTAAACTGTTCGGCTACGGCAAACGGTTGCGACAGGAAGCGTTGCACGCGGCGTGCGCGATTCACAATGGTGCGGTCGGCATCCGAGAGTTCTTCCATCCCCAAGATAGAGATAATGTCTTGTAGTTCTTTGTTGCGTTGCAATATCTGTTTCACCCGTTCAGCCACTTGGTAGTGCTCTTCGCCTACAATGTGAGGGTCGAGTATGCGCGAAGTCGATTCCAGCGGGTCAACGGCGGGATAGATACCCAATTCGGTAATCTTACGGCTTAGCACCGTAGTCGCGTCGAGGTGGGTAAATGTGGTTGCCGGAGCAGGGTCGGTAAGGTCGTCGGCAGGAACATAGACGGCTTGTACCGAAGTAATGGAGCCGTTGCGTGTAGAAGTGATGCGCTCTTGCATGGCGCCCATTTCGGTGGCGAGTGTAGGTTGATAACCCACAGCCGAAGGCATACGTCCCAGCAGTGCCGATACTTCGGAGCCGGCTTGCGTAAAGCGGAATATATTGTCGATGAAAAAGAGAATGTCGCGCGTGCCGTCTTCGGACTCGGTTCCTTGGTCGCGAAACGACTCCGCCACCGTCAGTCCCGACAGTGCCACCGACTGTCGTGCACCCGGAGGCTCGTTCATCTGTCCGAATATCAAAGCTACTTGCGACTTGGCTACTTCGTTGTAGTCCACTTTCGTCAAGTCCCAATGTCCGGCTTCCATGCTCTTTTTGAACTCTTCACCGTAGCGGATAACGCCCGACTCAATCATTTCGCGCAACAGGTCGTTGCCTTCGCGGGTACGTTCGCCCACACCTGCAAACACCGAAAAGCCATGTTGTTTCTTGGCGATGTTGTTGATAAGCTCTTGTATGAGTACGGTTTTACCTACTCCGGCTCCGCCGAAGAGACCAATCTTGCCGCCTTTGCTATACGGTTCGAGCAGGTCGATTACTTTGATGCCGGTGTACAGCACCTCTTGAACGGTGGTTAGGTCTTCGAATTTGGGAGGTTCGCGGTGTATGGGGTAGGCTCCTGTACGGTCGAGTTCTTTCATTCCGTCGATGCTGTCGCCTACAACGTTCAGTACCCTTCCTTTTATCTGATTGCCTACAGGCATGGTGATTGGACCGCTCATCGGAAAGGCTTTCATACCCCGTTTCAAGCCGTCGGTACTATCCATCGCTACGGTTCGCACCGTGTTTTCTCCAATGTGTTGTTGCACTTCAACAATGAGGCATTTGCCATTGGAACGCCTTATCTCCAAGGCGTCGTGGATACTGGGCAAGATTAGCTCGGCATCCGTTCCTTCAAAATAGATGTCTACCACAGGTCCGATGATCTGTGAGATGTGCCCTACAATTTGTGCCATACAAATTTCGTTTTATTTAGTTACTCTTCTATTAGGTAAAAGCCTGTTTAAATAACGCTCTTTCAGCTATGTCGGGCAAATTTGAACAGGTTCTTAGTTTTGTGGACGAGCCGCAAAGTTAAAACAAAAGAGTAGCCAAAAAGTTTTGTACGGACAATTAATGCAATGCTTTTCATTAAATTAACTTGCGATGGTAGGAAGTAACAGTTGGGCGGAGAACGGAAAGAAAATAGATTCGCAGCCTGTTTTTCTTACCGTCCGACCAACGTCGTACGAGCGTACAGCCAACGTCGGACGGTCGTACAACCAACGTCGGCAGGTCGTCCGACCAACGTCGGACGGTAAGCCCGGTTCGCTACAAAAACAACGACATAAGACAGATAGCATTATTAATAACTATCTTTGCCGCATGATAAGCATCCCTGAAATACTTCAAAACTTGCACATCGAGCGTCTTACGGCGATGCAGCAAGCCATGTCGGACAGCTACGAGCAGTGCGACGAACTGATTTTACTGTCGCCCACAGGTTCGGGCAAAACCCTTGCCTACCTGTTGCCGCTGGTGCAAGCACTGAATCCCGAAACGAAAGGTGTACAGGCAGTGGTACTGGTACCTTCGCGCGAACTTGCTTTGCAAACCGAAAGCGTGTTTAAGTCCATGGGAACTTCCTTTAGGGTGATGAGCTGTTACGGAGGCCGTCCGGCAATGGACGAACACCGTACGATGAACAACTTGCAGCCTGCGGTCATTGTAGGCACGCCCGGCCGTATGAACGACCATTTACAGAAACGCAACTTCGACGTCGCCACCGTTCGCACACTGGTTATCGACGAGTTCGACAAGTCGCTGGAGCTGGGCTTTCACGACGAGATGAGCGAGGTGATAAGCCAACTGCCCCAACTCGACAAACGTGTGTTGCTGTCTGCTACCGACGCCGAACAGATTCCCGACTTTGTGGGCGTGGACGGCAAAGAAGCATTAAAACTGAACTTTCTGGAGAGTGAGGCGGTTTCGGCACGCTTGAACCTGTACAAGGTGCTGTCGCCCGAAAAAGATAAACTCGAAACGCTCTACCAACTGCTGTGTGCCATTGGCAACCACTCCACACTGGTGTTTTGCAACTACCGCGAGAGCGTGGAACGAGTAACCGATTATCTGCGCGGCAAGCGTATGTCGTGCGATGCTTTTCACGGTGGTATGGAGCAACCTCACCGCGAACGGGCACTTTATAAGTTTCGCAACGGCAGTTGCGCTGTGTTGGTATCGACCGACCTTGCCGCACGCGGACTGGATATTCCGTTGGTGGAACACATCGTACACTATCATCTGCCGACAAACGAAGAGGCTTTTACCCATCGCAACGGACGTACGGCACGGTGGACGGCTACCGGTAATTCGTACCTTATCTTACATTCCGAAGAGACCGTACCTGTCTACATCCCGCAACCTCTCCCTACGTTTGAATTTCCCACACCGTTACCGAAACCTGTAAAGCCCCGTTGGTCGACGCTCTATGTGGGCAAAGGAAAGAAAGAGAAGATTGGCAAAGCCGACCTCGTAGGCTTCTTGTGCAAAAAAGGCGGATTGTCGGTAGACGAGATAGGGCAGGTCGACGTGAAAGACCATTATGCCTTTGTCGCTGTTCGACGCAGTAAAATGACGCAACTACTCACCTTGGTGCGCGGTGAAAAGATAAAGGGCGTAAAAACTCTTTTCGAGGAGGCTAAGTAGGAGAGTGGGGGATTACATTGCTTATCTTTGTGGCATCATCAGAATAAGAAACAATGAAAGATTTTGCAGCCATCGATTTCGAGATAGCCAATCCGAATCACACCAGTGTGTGCAGCGTAGGCGTGGTAGTGGTACGCGACGGCATTGTCGCGGACAGCTATTACAGTCTGATACATCCCGAACCCGAATGGTACTTGCGGCGTTTCACTCAAATACACGGACTAACTGACGAAGATACCGCCGACGCTCCTATCTTCCCCGATGTGTGGCGCGAAATAGAACCCTTGATTGAAGGTCTTCCGTTGGTAGCACACAACAGTCCGTTCGACGAAGGTTGTCTCAAGGCTGTCTTTCGCATGTACGGAATGGATTATCCCGACTATCCGTTTTATTGCACTTGCCGTGCTTCGCGCAGAGTGTTTGGAAAAGAACTGCCCAATCATCAGTTGCACACGGTGGCTGCCCGTTGCGGGTACAACCTAACAAACCATCACCATGCACTTGCCGATGCGGAAGCTTGCGCGTGGATAGCGAGGGAGATATTGTAAAGTTAGCTTTACGAAGCTACTAACACCCTGAACAAGGAAAGTTCATTCCCACTCTTATACATAGCACCTATCCTGATAAATTTCAACCAGTAATTATTGCAGTGATGCTGCAACTTATGCGAATCTCTCTCCGAGCATAGTCATTGGAGAGAGAAAATCGACTATTCAGCTATTGGGGTAGTCCACAAATCAATGCGAACTACGGCTCGCCTCTCAACTGTTGTAGTTCCCTTCATTATTGGGATAGTCCACAAGTAGGCTAAATGCAGGTATCTACATTGCAGGGTTGTAGTTCCCTTCATTATTGGGATAGTCCACAAGGTTATGCCCGGACAGATGAGAATATATGCTGTTGTAGTTCCCTTCATTATTGGGATAGTCCACAAGCGTATCCGGAAGGGTATCTACATGGGAAATGTTGTAGTTCCCTTCATTATTGGGATAGTCCACAAGAGAAAATGAAAAAAGTAATCACGGGAAATAGTTGTAGTTCCCTTCATTATTGGGATAGTCCACAAGAATCAAAGTTGTGAACATCATGCACCGTACGTTGTAGTTCCCTTCATTATTGGGATAGTCCACAAGATAATATCAATACTGAAGGAGCATTACCCAGTTGTAGTTCCCTTCATTATTGGGATAGTCTACAGGTGCCCAATTTGCAAATAACGCGGGTGCTGCGTTGTAGTTCCCTTCATTATTGGGATAGTCTACAGGATATTATGCATATTTCCTTATATCACGGTCAAATATGCGATATAATCGAATGCAAAACTACAGAAAAAGGTTGTTACTTGTTCTTATTATCCTTATTTTTTAATTCCAATAGTGCTTTGCACATCAGACAAAAGTCTTCAGTAACTTGTGGCGTCTTAACTGCATTTTTCCCTTTGGTTCCCAAATGGTAGATGTCTTTAGGAGAAATGCTTTCTACAGCAAATCGTTCTTGACCGTTGACCTGTTCTCGTTTCAGTTTTAGAACCATACCATGTTTGTTAAAAAGCTTGATAAATGCTTTTGTTACGGCATTCTTTAGCTTTCTATCGTAAGCAAGCATCTTGCGAACACAGTTTATCAGTTCAAGCAAGCTGTATTTGGATGCAGTTGTAGTAAGATAGTTGAAATGAGCGATATAATTGCGGGTGTCTCTATTGTTGGCATTATAACCAAAAGTTCGACGATAGAATTCCTCATCTTCACTATTCTCCTTTAGTTTTGGCAATCCATAGGAAAAGTTCAGTTCTTCTTGCACCAAGCCCTCACTTTTCACTTTAGTGTACAGATAGTGGAAGTCACGTTCCCAAAGGGTAACAAAGCCACAAAGACGTGCAAGAATTTCTATCGTCAAGCTATGCAGGCGGCGTAGATGCTCGAATTTTAGCTTGTTATCCAACCAATCGTATCGGTCGATGTTTGTGCACAAATCTTGATATTCGTGTTGATGTTGTGCCATAAAGTCTATCACAAAATGTCTTTTCTTGGAATCTTTGATTTTGTCATCTTCACTTTTCGCTTTAACCCACTCATCGTGCAGCAGGACGCGCTTTGTACTCATACCGTCGGTACCTATCTTTTCATCTTTAAACGTTTGCCACTCATCGTACTCACATTGGGTGATAAAGAACCGGGAGTTTTGTCCGATAACAAATTTTAGTAGAGCTTCCGTTCCGTAATTGCGACTTAGTTCGATAGTGCGATGAATAACGGGAGTGACTTTATCACTTTCCGCTTGTTGGTTATATATAGACCATTCCCGATATGGAGTGCCAGCCTTTATATAATCCTTGTAAGCGTCCAGCCTTTTCCTTTTGTCTTCCTCGTTTTCCTTATCTTCCTCACTTTCCTTGTTTTTCTTTGAAGGAGGCGACACCGTATCGGCGCTAAATAGGCAGAGTTCGATAATCGCAAGAAGTGATCGGGTTTTCCTGATATTGTCCTGCGCAATCTTTCCCTCTCCCGTGGCTGATTCATATTTGAGCAATTCGTTGCGAAGCGTACTGAGGTGGTTAGCGTCAAGCAACTTGCAGAATGTATAGAAAGCGATATGGCTGTTGTCGTCGGCATTTATCGCACTGCTATTAACAGCCCTGCGGCAAGATTCAACGATTTCTTTCTCTAAATCGTCCGGTCGCCCTTCCTGCTTCTTTGTATTCGCAATGAAACTCAAGTTCTGCTGCTTGATATAGGTGTCGAAACCTTTGACAAAGACCTGAAGCAAGAACTTCTTGAAGTTCTGCTGCACTGCATCGTCACTGTTCTGCTGCTTCGCTTGCTGTTCCAACTCGTCTTTCTTTTTGTTGTACTCCAGCATCAGATTACTCTGCACCTTAGCCATATAGTCTCGAACGGATGTTCCGACAGCCATTTCAGGTACCTCTTTGAATGCCCAAGCTTTGGCTCGTTGTTTCTGCCAATTATCACGTTTTTTAGCTTTGGCTTTCTTTCGGGCTTTTTCATCTGCATGTTCTTGATTCTTTTCGCGCACATACTTTGCGCTATCTCTAAACAATTGCGAATTATCTTCGGTGAACTTGGGCAGGAACATATTGTTGTATATCAGTTTCATCAAAAAATAGCGAGCTTCGTATGCATCACCGTCTTCATAACGATCTTTTTTCTCGGGATAATAGGTGAGTTCCAAATCATAGAAATCGGAATCATCAGTGGGATATTGATGCCCCCGACCTGCCTTTACCACATTCTTGAAGCCGGGAGCAAAAGGCAGTACAGAGCGATACAGATAGAAAGTATTACGAGAAAGAAACTCTTGCAATTGTGGCATGGGGTAATAACTTAGTACTTTGCCGGTATTGAGCTGCTCGGCAAAATCATTAGGCATATTCGCCTTGTCACGCTCTAAACACTGTTTGAAAATGGTGTTGGTATAATAATCGGTATCTCTTTCACAGGTAAAAATCTCTTTTAACGCATTCTTACGATAATGCACCACTTCATTCCTGATGCGAGCTACTGCTTTTTGCATAGCCCATTTGTCAGACTCGTCAGGTAATTTATCCGCGGTATTATAAAAAAAGCAGAACAGACGATTATCAAACTCTTTTTCTAAGCAACGTTCGAAAGGATTTTTTGTTAAGACATCGCCCGTTTCGCTTCTGTCCATCATGTTGCGGATATTGTTTGCAGCAAAGGCACACGCTTCCGACAGATGCAGGGCAAAGGTTTCATCAGCCTTTATCCCGGAAAGGCGGTTACTGTTGACCACTTGCGGTTTGTTGCATTCATGGTGTTCAAACTTTCCCTGCTGTATGCGGTCTAAGCGAACGGCATTTTCTATCTGATGCCTCACGGTTTCCCTAATGACACCGGGGCAGAGATAATATGAATAATAGCCTTCTTCAGAAGTGCGTCGGGTAGACTTCTTTACAGGAAAGTAATGCTCCAGATACTTGGTGACTTCCATATTATAGACGTAGAGTTGCACGTTCTCCCGATTTTCCTT
>JAISHU010000165.1 GCA_031262385.1 Mediterranea sp. (in: CFB group bacteria) | reverse complement strand
GATTCGTTGTTTTTGCGGAGTTGGTTCGTTGAGTAGCGGGGAATAATGCATAGCGTGCGGTTTAAAGGCACGTTTTTCGCAAAGTGCGAGTTAGCAGAAAGCGCCATATTGCGACATTTTGATGCATAAATAGGGTATCTGGTAACTTTGTGATTGTTGCACTTTACCCCCTACATATCGAGGTTGTTTAACTCGACTTAAGCCGCTGTCTTACAGTGTCTCTTGCTTCAGTTTCTCCACAAACTCGTCGATGCGTCGCAACTCTTGCGGAATACGTATCCGTTGCGGACAGAAGGGCGTGCACTGGTTGCAGCCGATGCAATGGTCGGCTTGGCGCAGTGCGGGTACTTCGCGGTCGTAACCCACAAGGAAGGCGCGTCGTGCTTTGCGGTAGTTGGGATCCATGCGGTCTTGAGGCACATTGGCTTCGTTGACGCATTTGTTGTAGTGCAGCAGGATGCCGGGAATGTCCACACCATAAGGGCAGGGCATGCAATAGTCGCAATTGTTGCACGGAATGGTGGGGTATTTTTGTATCAGTCCCGCGGTGTCGAACAGAAACTGCTCTTCGTCGGGTGTAAGCGGCACCAGCGGCGAATAGGTGTGCAGGTTGTCTTGCAGATGTTCCATGTAAGTCATTCCGCTGAGTACGGTCAGCACGTTAGGCAACGAGCCGGCAAAGCGGAATGCCCACGAGGCGGCACTCTCTTCGGGTCGTGCTTGTTTGAGGTGACTGACGATGTGTGTGGGCAGGTTGGAGAGTCGTCCTCCCAACAACGGTTCCATGATGACGGCGGGTATCTTTTTTTCGGAGAGTGCCGTGTAGAGGTCTTGGGCGTTGGCATTGCGTCCTGCGGCGTGTTGCCAGTCGACGTAGTTGAGTTGCACCTGCACAAAATCCCAATGATAGCGGTCGTGCAAATCCATGAAGATGCGAAACTGGTCAACGTCGCCGTGAAACGAAAATCCCAAATGACGGATACGTCCTGCTTCGCGCTCTTGCATCAAGAACTCCATCATGCCGTTGTCCACAAAACGTTGGTTGAATGCCTCTATGCCTCCGCCACCCAGCGAGTGAAGCAGATAGTAGTCTATGTGGTCAACTTGCAGGTCTTTAAACGACTGGCGGTACATTGCCATGGAGTTTTCGCGCGTGGGATTCATGAAGTTCGACAGCTTAGTGGCGATGAAGAATTTCTCGCGCGGATGACGCTTCAGGGCTATTCCCGTGGCGGTTTCGGACATACCTTGTACATATCCGGGGGCTGTGTCGAAGTAGTTCACGCCGTGTTCGATGGCATAATCTACCAAACGGTTTACCGTTTCTTGTTCCACTACGTTGCCCTGTCCGTTGGGGTTTGGTTTGGTAGGCCAGCGCATGCAGCCATAGCCCAATATGGACACTTTGTCGGTGATTTCGGGTGGAAACGAGCGAAGGGTCATTTCACCGGAGGGTTGAAGGGAGCGGCTCGATGTGCCGGGCGACGATGTGCCGTCTTTGGTGTTGCAGGCTGCAAGTCCGCTTACTGCCAAGGCTCCCATGCCCGACAGGCGTAGGAACTCGCGGCGTGATATCTGTTTGCTATCTTTTTTCATGAGTGAAGAGATGTTTTTGGGGAGTTTTATATCAGTCGATGCACTTCGTGTCCTTCCACATAAATGGCGCTGAAAGGACGTGCCGGACACAGATTTTCGCATGCGCCGCAGCCTATGCAACGCTCGGTATTTACAGCGGGTATCTTTATCGAACGCGGGTTGGCGGCATCCGACGGTATCATTTCTATGGCTGCGGTGGGGCAGTGACGGGCGCAGTTGCCGCACTCTACTTGGTCGCTCAGGGGAAGGCAGTTCTTGCGTATCCACACGGCGTGTCCTATCTGTATGGACGACTTCTCGGCAAGACTTATCTTCCGGATAGCTCCCGAAGGACATACTTCGGAACATGCCGTACACTCGGGGCGGCAATAGCCGTATGCGTAACTCATGGCAGGTTGCATCAGGGTTTCCATCTCGCTCGAAGGTATCAGCACATGGTTGCGACACGCCGTCACGCACAGTTGGCACGAAGTGCAGTGGGCGGCAAAGTGAGCCATGCTTTCTGCTCCCGGCGGGTGAATGGGGGCATTGCGTTTGGGGGCGATTTTATCTTCTATCACTGCCAGTCCGCCGTCGCGTCGTTTGTCTTGTGCGTGAAGTACGGCACCGCCTGCTGCCAATACACCTGCAATTAAGAAAGCTCTGCGGCTGTCGGGAGCAGGGTCGTTGTCGGGGGCAGGGTCGCTGTCGGGTTCGGAGGCAACGGCTTTGTCTTTGTCTTTGTGGAGACAGCTTGCGTAGCTGATTGCACCTTCGCGGCATTTGCCGATGCAGTTGAAACATACCACGCAACGGCTGTAGTCTACCTTGTGATTTTCGGAGTCGATGCACGATGCTTTGCACGAACGCGAACAGAGCTTGCAGCGGGTGCATTTGCTTTCGTCAATCCGGATACGCATCAGCGAGAGCTTGGAGAGATAGCCCAGCAGGGTTCCTACCGGGCAGACGCTGTTGCAGTAGATGCGACCGTTGTCCCACGACATGTAGCCGATGATGAGCAACATGAATATGGCTATAAGGAAGGTACTTATCGAAGGAATCCACACCTTTACCGAGTAGAATGCATAGCTGTCGAATCGCTCGGCAATGGTAGCCAGCAGGTTGTTGCCCCAGCCGTACACGGGTGTAAGCAGGTTGGTTACGATGCGTCCGTAGTTGCTGTAAGGTTCGAGCAGCGACATCAGCGAGCCGAAACCGGCTAAAATGGCGACGATGAACAATACAAGAAAAACGAAACGAGTGATGCGCATTTCTTTGCGAAACTTATACTTAAATTTCTTACTCTTGCGCTTGCCCAGACGGCTAATCCATGCTATGAAATCTTGCATGACTCCCAGCGGGCAGATAACGGAGCAATAGACCCGTCCCAGCAACAGGGTTAATACTACCAGACCAATGACCACAACTAAGTTTACCGCAAGTATTGCAGGTAAAAGTTGGATTTTGACCATCCACCCCAAATAGAGGTGCAACGTTCCGGTGATGTCTAAAAATAGTAAGGTAATGAGCACTCCGAAGAGGACGGCCAGTGTTAATCTTATTTTTCGTAGCATGTTATAGATGATTTTTAGTTCACAAATGTAAATATAAAATTTGCGACTATTACATAGGTGCTACGGTGTGCGTAAACTTAATTCAACTAACTAAGCTTTTCTTTCAACGAATGGAGTGCTTCTTCGTATTCTTTCTTCAAATCATTCATTACTTCGGCAACGGTTTGTATCTCTTTGCCTTTCAGTAGCGAAGCACCTTGCCCGATTTCCAGTTCGCCTTTTTCCAAGTCGCCCAAGAAGATGCCTTGCTTGGCACGTCCTTTGCCCAGCAGTTCGCGCATTTCGTCGACGCTTGCTCCGCGTGCTTCCGCCTCTTCCACTTGGTTGCGGAAGGTGCCTTTTACCAATCGCACGGGCGAGAGTTTGTCCAGCAGTTGTTTGGTGTCGCCCTCTTCCAGATTGAGGCAGTAGCGCTTAAACTCTGTGTCCGCCGAACTCTCTTCGGTCAGAGCAAAGCGGGTGCCCAGTTGCACGCCGTCGGCACCCAAAGCAATAGCTGCCAATACGGATTCGCCACCAATGATACCTCCGGCGGCTATCAACGGCAGGGTGGTGGCACGGCGCACGGCGGGCAGCAGACAAAGGGTGGTGGTCTCTTCGCGACCGTTGTGACCGCCGGCTTCGAAGCCTTCGGCTACAATGGCATCTACTCCGGCTTCTTCGGCTTTTTGGGCAAAACGTGCCGAGCTTACCACATGTACCACCGTGATGCCCCGTTCTTTCAGCCAACTTGTCCACTTGGCGGGACTGCCTGCCGACGTAAACACAATGGAGACACTCTCGTCGACTATCATCTGCATAATCTCCTCTATCTGAGGATACATCAGCGGAACATTTACGCCAAACGGATGCGGTGTGGCGGCACGACATCTGCGAATGTGTTCGCGTAACGTTTCGGGGTGCATGGAGCCTGCACCCAGCAAACCCAAACCACCGGCATTGCTTACGGCAGACGCCAAGCGCCACCCGCTACACCATACCATACCTCCCTGCACAACGGGAAGGGTACAACCAAATAATTTTGAGATGCGATTAGAAGAATTCATACGTGTTGTTGTTTTATTGAATACTATTGTTATTGTGTCAGAACCTCTTTCCAAGCAGCTGCGAAAGTAGGTGAGTTTATTCGGATAAACAACTGTTTGGTAAAGTTGTTGCGTGGAGAGGGGCGGATTTAACCTCAAACGCGTACGCTTTATATATAAGGTGTACATTTGCACGTTAGGGAATAAATGCCTTATTTTGCACCGTTTTTTTTATTAACTTGTTTAATGCAAGATATGCAAACAGTAGAAACCATTCAAGAATTGCAACAGATGCTTGCCGACCTTCGTATGGAGGGTAAAATGGTGGGCTTGGTACCTACCATGGGCGCTTTGCATGCCGGTCACGCATCTTTGGTACAGCGTAGTGTGGCGGAGAACGGTGCAACGGTGGTAAGCGTCTTTGTCAATCCCACTCAGTTTAACGATGCAAGTGATTTGGAGAAATACCCCCGTACGCTTGATGCCGACAGGCATTTGCTTGAGCACTACGGAGCCGACATCGTCTTCGTTCCTTCGGTAAGCGAAATGTACCCCGAACCTGATACGCGCCGATTTAGTTATCCCCCGATAGATACGGTAATGGAAGGCAAATTCCGTCCGGGACACTTCAACGGCGTATGCCAGATAGTGAGCAAGCTGTTCGATGCCGTGCAACCCGACCGTGCCTATTTTGGTGAGAAAGATTTCCAACAACTGGCGGTGGTACGCGAAATGGTGCGGCGCATGGAGTACCCCATTGAAATCGTAGGCTGTCCCATTGTGCGCGAAGCCGTCGGGCTTGCCATGAGTAGTCGTAATACTCGTCTTAGTGTCGACCAGCGGCAAAATGCGTTGAAAATATCGCAAACCTTATTCGAAAGTCGTACCTTTGCTGCCACGCACACGGTCGACGAGACCCGGCGGTTTGTCGAAGATTCCATTGCTGCCGCTCCCGGTCTGCGTTTGGAGTACTTCGAACTGGTGGACGGCGATACGTTGCAGTCTATCAACAATTGGGACGATACGCACTATGCCGTGGGTTGCATCACGGTGTTTTGCGGAGATGTGCGTTTGATTGACAATGTAAAGTATTCATTTTAATAGTAAGACGATGTTTATCGAAGTATTAAAGTCAAAAATCCACTGTGCCCGCGTCACCGATGCCAACTTGAACTATCAAGGCAGCATCACCATCGACGAGGACTTAATGGATGCGGCCAATATGATTGTAGGAGAGAAAGTGTACATAGCCGACAACAACAACGGCGAACGGTTTGAAACCTATATAATAAAAGGTGAACGCGGTTCGGGCACCATTTGTCTGAACGGCGCGGCAGCTCGCAAAGTGCAACCCGACGACATCATCATCATCATGTCGTATGCCAGTATGGATTTCGAAGAGGCAAAGAGGTTTAAGCCGACGGTGATATTTCCGGACGAAAACAATAAAATAATGTGCTAATAAACAATACGCTAATGTGTTAATAAAGCTGTTTATCGCCTCATTAGCACATTAGCGTATTGTTTATTAGCACATTTTAATTAGCAGATTATTCCTCTACTCCCACTCAATCGTTGAAGGTGGTTTCGACGAGATATCGTAGGTGACGCGGTTTACCCCTTTCACTTTATTGATGATGTCGTTAGAGACCTTTGCCAGAAACTCGTAAGGCAGGTGTGCCCAGTCGGCGGTCATGGCATCGGTAGAGGTTACGGCACGCAGTGCCACGGCGCGTTCGTAGGTACGTTCGTCGCCCATTACACCCACCGATTGTACGGGTAGCAGGATAACGCCGGCTTGCCACACTTGGTCGTATAGGTTCCAATCGCGTAATCCCTGAATAAAGATGTGGTCGGCTTCTTGCAGCACCTGCACCTTTTCGGGAGTGATGTCGCCCAGTATGCGCACCGCCAGTCCCGGTCCGGGGAAGGGGTGGCGACCGATGAGGTGTTCGGGCATACCCAGTTCGCGTCCCACGCGTCGCACTTCGTCTTTAAACAGCAGGCGGAGCGGCTCGCAGAGCTTCAGATTCATCTTTTCGGGCAGACCGCCTACGTTGTGGTGGCTTTTGATAACCGTTCCGGTGATAGAGAGCGACTCGATGCAGTCGGGATAAATGGTGCCTTGTGCCAGCCACTTCACGTCGTGTAGTTTGTGCGCCTCTTCGTCGAACACGTCAATAAAGCCTTTGCCTATAATCTTGCGTTTACGTTCGGGGTCGGTAACGCCGGCGAGTTCGCCGAAGAACTTTGCCGAAGCATCCACGCCGATGACATTCAGTCCCAAGCATTCGTAGTCGTGCAGCACGTTTTTAAATTCGTCTTTGCGCAACATGCCGTGGTCAACGAAGATGCAAGTCAGGTTGCGTCCTATGGCGCGGTTCAGCAACACGGCGGCAACCGACGAGTCCACGCCACCGCTCAGCCCCAGCACCACTTTGTCGTTGCCCAACTGCTCTTTGAGTTGTGCTACGGTAGTTTCGATAAACGATGCTGCGTTCCAGTCTTGCCGGCATCCGCACACATCTACGACAAAATTTTTAATCATCTGCGTACCCTGCTCGGTGTGATACACTTCGGGGTGAAACTGTACGCCCCATACCCGTTCGTCGGCAATTTGGTAGGCTGCAATCGCCACTTTGTCGGTCGAGGCGATGGTGCGGAATCCTTCTGGTACGGCGGTGATGGTGTCGCCGTGGCTCATCCACACCTGTGTGCCGGGAGTGATGCCTTTAAACAGGGTGTTGTCTGTGTCGAGTTTGGCGAGGTGTGCACGTCCGTATTCGCGGCTTCCGGCAGGTTCTACCTTTCCGCCGCCTGTGTAGGCAATGTATTGTGCACCGTAGCAGATGCCCAGAATGGGATATTTGCCGCGTATTCGACTTAAGTCGACCTTAAAGGCATTTTCGTCGTACACCGAGAACGGGCTGCCCGACAGAATCACGCCTTTCACACTGTCGTCTCCCTCGGGGAATTTGTTATAAGGTACGATTTCGCAATAAATGCTCAACTCGCGAATGCGACGGCCGATGAGTTGGGTGGTTTGAGAACCAAAGTCAAGAATAATAATCTTTTCCTGCATAGAGAAGTGGGTATCTAAAGTATAAATTGAGCGCAAAAGTACGCAAACAAGCTGAAAAAACGAATAAAAGCCGTTGAAATGCATTAATAAATAAGGTGAAAAAGTGGAAGTGTGAAAACAAATCACTACTTTTGCACCGTTTTAAAAACGAGGAAAGACAACAAAACCCGCAAATTTAAAAGAATAACTATTTATAAACCCTTAAAAGTTTAAACAAAATGAGTAATGTAGGTATTAATGGATTCGGACGTATCGGACGTTTCGTATTCCGTGCAGCTCAAACAAGAAACGATCTTGAAATCGTTGGTATTAACGACCTTTGCCCGGTTGACTACTTGGCTTACATGCTGAAGTACGACACGATGCACGGTCAGTTTAAAGGCACTATTGAAGCCGATGTAGAAAACAGCAAGCTGATTGTAAACGGAAAGGCTATTCGCATCACTGCCGAAAAAGATCCTGCTAACCTGAAGTGGAACGAGGTAGGTGCCGAATACGTGGTAGAATCTACCGGTTTATTCCTCAGCAAAGACAAAGCACAAGCTCACATCAATGCCGGTGCAAAATATGTGGTAATGTCGGCTCCTTCGAAAGACGACACTCCGATGTTTGTATGCGGTGTAAACGAAAATAGCTATGTAAAAGGCACTCAATTCGTGTCGAACGCATCTTGCACCACCAACTGCTTGGCTCCCATCGCCAAAGTATTGAACGACAAATGGGGTATCACCGACGGTTTGATGACTACCGTTCACTCTACTACCGCTACTCAAAAGACTGTTGACGGTCCTTCGATGAAAGACTGGCGTGGTGGTCGTGCCGCTTCGGGCAACATCATCCCTTCGTCTACAGGTGCTGCAAAGGCTGTAGGTAAAGTAATTCCTTCGTTGAACGGCAAACTTACCGGTATGTCTATGCGCGTTCCTACCTTGGATGTTTCGGTAGTAGACTTGACCGTTAACTTGGCTAAACCGGCTAAGTACGACGAAATCTGCAAGGCTATGAAAGAGGCTTCGGAAGGCGAACTGAAAGGTATCCTCGGCTACACCGAAGATGCAGTGGTATCGTCGGACTTCTTGGGTTGCTCGTTGACTTCTATCTTCGATGCAAAAGCAGGTATCGCTTTGACCGACACTTTCGTGAAAGTTATCTCTTGGTACGACAACGAAATCGGTTACTCAAACAAAGTACTCGACCTCATTGCTCACATGGCAAAAGTTAACGGATAGTCAGTTTATATTGCCTGTCTGAAAATTTAAGAATTTTATTTGTAAAAGGGCAACACCTCACGGTGCTGCCCTTTTCTTATTATTCCTGCACAAACCACCATCAAATGCAGCATATAAACTAAAATAGGATAACAAAGTATCATCTTAGCCGGTAAAGACTCCGTATATTTGCTGCCTAAACTCAACCCCGTCTTACTAATGAAACAAATACTTATCCTTATGACCCTTGGTATCAGTCTATGCGCTTGCCGTCAGAGTACGGAAGTGGTGTACAAAAATCCCGATGCGCCGATACAACAGCGTGTAGAAGACCTTTTGAGCCGCATGACGCTCGATGAAAAAGTGGGACAGATGAACCAGTTTGTCGGCATCGAACACATTCGTGCCAATAGTGCCGTGATGACCGAAGACGAACTGAAAAACAACACTGCCAACGCCTTCTATCCCGGCATCACCGAAAAGGATGTAGAGCAGTGGACCGAACAAGGTTTGATAGGCTCGTTCCTGCACGTGCTCACCATCGAAGAGGCGAACTATCTGCAAGGTCTTGCCATGAAAAGTCGCTTGCAGATACCTATCTTGTTTGGTATTGATGCCATTCACGGCAACGCCAACGCCCCCGACAACACCGTTTACCCCACCAATATTAACTTAGCTTGCTCGTTCGATACGCTACTTGCCTACCGTATCGCCCGCCAAACAGCCGCCGAGATGCGCGCTATGAATATGCACTGGACGTTCAACCCTAACATTGAGGTGGCACGCGATGCCCGCTGGGGTAGGGTGGGCGAGACCTTTGGCGAAGACCCTTACTTGGTGACGCTGCTGGGTGTGCAGAGTGTCAAAGGTTATCAGGGGAACCTCGATAGTGCCGAGGATGTGCTTGCCTGCCTCAAACACTTTGTGGGCGGAAGCGAACCCATTAACGGTACCAACGGCTCGCCTGCCGACCTGTCGGAACGTACCCTGCGCGAAGTGTTCTTCCCGCCGTTCGAAGCCGGTGTAAAAGCAGGTGCTATGTCGCTGATGACGGCGCACAACGAACTTAACGGCATCCCTTGTCACAGCAACGAATGGCTCATGGCAGAGGTACTGCGTGGCGAATGGCAGTTTCCCGGCTTTGTGGTGAGCGATTGGATGGACATCGAACATCTGTACGACCTGCATGCTACCGCCGAAAACCTCAAGGAAGCATTCTATCAATCTATCATGGCGGGTATGGATATGCACATGCATGGTATTCACTGGAATGAGTTGGTAACGGAACTGGTACGCGAAGGACGTATCCCCGAAAGCCGTATCGACGTATCGGTACGCCGCATTCTCGACATCAAATTCCGCTTGGGATTGTTCGAAGCACCTTATGCCGACGTCGAAACATCGGGGAAGATACGCCTGTCTGCCGATCATCGCGCCACGGCACTCGAAGCCGCCCGCAACGGCATCGTCCTTCTGAAAAACGACGGTTTACTGCCGCTTGACCCTGCCCGCTACAAACGTATCATGGTGACCGGTATCAATGCCGACGACGAAAATATCTTGGGTGACTGGAGTGCCTCGGCAAAGCCCGAAAACGTAACGACCATACTCGAAGGGATACGTATGTTGGCTCCCGATGCCGATGTTACCTTTGTCGACCAAGGATGGGACCCGCGCAATATGAGTGCCGACAAGGTAGCGGAAGCTGCTGCCCGTGCTCGTCAGTCCGACCTGAATATCGTGGTGGCAGGCGAATATATGATGCGCTACCGCTGGGCTGACCGTACCGACGGCGAAGATACCGACCGTTCGGACATTGACTTGGTGGGCTTGCAAAACAAGCTGATTGAGGAAGTGGCAGCATCGGGCAAACCTACCGTGTTGGTGCTTGTCAACGGTCGTCCGTTGGGTGTGGAATGGGCTGCCCAACATCTGCCTGCCATTCTCGAAGCTTGGGCACCGGGTATGTATGGCGGACAGGCGGTGGCGGAGATTCTGTTCGGCGCAGTCAATCCCTCGGCTAAACTTGCCGTCACCATTCCGCGCAGCGTGGGACAGTTGCAGATGATTTACAATCACAAACCTTCGCAATACTTCCACCCCTATGCCGCCGGAAAGCTTAGCACACCGCTCTATCCGTTTGGTCACGGCTTGTCGTACACCACCTACCGCTACGACAACCTGACGCTCTCTGCCCACGAAATGAGTACCGACGGCGCCATAGAGGTAAGCGTGGACGTCACCAACACCGGCAGTCGCGACGGCACGGAGATTGTGCAGCTTTACTTGCGCGACCGCTTCAGTAGCGTCACCCGTCCGGTAAAAGAGTTGAAAGACTTTGCCCGTGTGACATTGAAAGCCGGCGAAAGTCGCACGGTATCGTTCCGCATCACCTCTGATAAGTTGGCATTCTACGACAAGAAGATGAAACGGATAGTAGAAGACGGCGAGTTTATCGTCATGGTGGGCAGTTCTTCGGCGGACGAAGATTTGCTGAAAGAGAGCTTTGAGTATTTACAGTAACGGTGCCATCAACCTCACCATACTCTCGGCAGCTTTGCGCCATCCCGAGCGTTTTTTCCAGCTACGCATAAAGAGTTGCGAGCAGTGGCGCTGGTCGTGCAGAAAGATATCGCGCATCTTTACGGCTGTATCGGTGTCGTAGATAAAGGCGTTTACCTCGAAGTTGTGTTCGAAGCTGCGGAAGTCCAAGTTGGTAGAGCCTACGGACGACAGCTCGTCGTCCGACACCATTAATTTGGAGTGTAAGAACCCTTTTTTGTAGAAATAGACCTTTACGCCTGCCTGCAACACATCGGCAAGGTACGAAAACGAAGCGAGTTGCGTCAGTCGGTTGTCGGCACGCTGCGGCAACATCAGCCGGATGTCGACTCCCGACAGTGCAGCCGACTGCATGGCGGCAAGCAGTTGTTCGGTGGGGAGGAAGTAGGGGGTCTGCATATAGAAATACTTCTTGGCATTGGCAATGGCGGACACCAATCCCTGCATAATCTCTTTCCACGGACCGATGGGGTCGCTGGTGGCAATCTGTATCAGCGATGTCCCTTTGATACTTACCTTAGGGTAGTAGCGGGGACTGTTCAGCAACGTTCGGTCTACCACGTACCAATCCAGCAAGAAAGCAGTTTGCAATCCGTACACAGCTTTGCCTTCCACCTTTAAGTGGGTATCGCGCCAGATGCCCCACGGCACACCGTTCATGTAGCGGTCGGCAAGGTTCATACCTCCCACAAAGCCCACACGTCCGTCGATTACCACAATTTTGCGGTGGTTGCGGTAGTTCATCCGACTGGTAAAGAGGGGAAAGTGTACTTCGAGGAAGCTGCGCACCTCTATGCCGGCTTTGCTCATCTCGTTGAAAAAGCGATTGGGTACACGCCAGCAGCCCACATCATCGTAAAGCACCCGCACTTCCACGCCCTCGCGTGCCTTTGCCATCAGCACTTCGCGCACGGCATGCCCGGTGGTATCGTCTTCGAAGATGTAAAATTCCAGATGAATGTGTCTTTTGGCTTTTTTCAATTCGTCCAGCAGTGACTTCAGCATGGGAAGTCCGGTGGTATAGATTTCAACGTTGTTACCCTCGAACGGGAATGCCTGACCGGTGTTTTGCAGCAACGAGATAAGACGGCTGTAACCTTGCGGGATAGGGGTGGATGCTTGCGAG
Organism: Mediterranea sp. (in: CFB group bacteria); assembly: GCA_031262385.1. Classification (GTDB taxonomy): domain Bacteria; phylum Bacteroidota; class Bacteroidia; order Bacteroidales; family Bacteroidaceae; genus Bacteroides. The sequence continues at coordinate 8,047 of JAISHU010000165.1, read as the reverse complement.
AGATACTCGCCCATGGGTTGTTTCAGCAGGCGGTTGTACACCTTCTTGCCTATGATGCGTTCGCGTCGTCGGCTGCGCCCGAAAAAGAAATAGAAAATAAGTCCCACCACAGGAACGAAAGCCAGTATCAGCACCCACGCTATGGTCTTTACCGGATTCCGATTGTCGAGAATAATGACAATAATCATCCCCACGACAATACTGAAGTACAATATGTCGAAAGTGATGCTTGCTATATGGCTGAAAATATAGTTCCATTCAATCATGCGACAAATGTAGAAATTATTTTAATAATGTGCTAATGTGTCAATACGCTAATATGCTAATGAGGCTGTACACAGGTTTGATAATAAACAATTATCCCTGTGCACAGCCTCATTAGCATATTAGCGTATTATTTAGAACGGTCGTCCGCCGCCCATACCACCGGGGCGCATACCTCCGGGAGGCATTCCGCCTCCGAAACCACCGCGACCTTGCATCATGCGCTCGCGAGCTTGGTTAGCTCCAAAGATGTTGAGGCGATAGGTAAAGTGCACCATCATGTAGCTGTTGATAGCATTGTATTGGGTTACCGAACGCGATAGAGCTTCCAGCATACGGCTGATATTGCTTTGTTGGCGCAAGATGTCGTACATTTCGAAAGTAACGGTAGCTGCTCCTTGCAGGAAGGATTGCGAAAGCTGTGCATTCCAGATCCACTCGTTGCGGTTCATTGACGCGTCTGTATATCCGCGACGTACCTGATCGGTGATGTTGGTAGTAAAAGTCATATTCCACGGAAGCATGATTTGTGTATTTGCTCCAATGGAGAAGGTGTACGGCTCTTGGGCGTTATCGGGTTGCTGTTTGTTCTTCTCCCAGTTGTAGCTAATGCTACCGTTGAGACCAAATTCGAACCAATCATTGCGATAGGATGCATTGATGCGTTCGCTCAATGCCATGTTGGTAGTGGAATATTTTAGGTCTTGTCCGATTGTAGAATCATAAAGGTAAGCCACATTGTTCCGATAGCTGGCATTTGTAAAGCTACCGATATTGAATTTCTTGTTTTTCAGAGCCGTATTGAAACCAAACATACCCGACACATTCCAATTGCCGTTGATATTCTTAGGCTGAATCAAATAACGACCCTTTCCTATGGACATCCTACTGTTGGTGATGCTGTTCTGTGTCGCTTGGAAGTTCGCGTTGGCAAAGATACTGCGTTGTTTCTCAGCATTGTACGTATTATAATTCAATCGTGCCGTATGACTGAACGACGGCTTTAAACCGGGGTTACCGCGAGTGATGTTGAGCGGGTTACTATAGTCGGTTACATCCAATAAATTCTCCATGCTGGGCAGCGAGGGGCGTCCACGGTAGTTAAAGCGCAATTGAGTGGTATTGGAGAAGCGATAACGGAAGTCGATGTTCGGAGCAAAGTTAAATACCTGACGGTTTACAATCGTATCCATCATAATTTCGTTTCCGGTAGCATTTCTTCCGAGGCTTTTCTGATAATGGAGTTCTGTAAATTGCGGACGTAAATCCACACCGACACTGAGGCGGTACTTCTCTTGGTTAAACAGCAGCGAGATAGAACCTTGATGGTCGTAGTTGTCGTACTTGGAGTATTGACTTAATGAATCTACCCGTTCACTCAAATAGTTGCCCGGCAGAGGTAAGTTTATGTTCCAATTAGGGTCTACTTTATCCAAATCGTATGTTTTACGGTCGCTTTCGCTGCGCGAATATTCAAATTCATAGCGGAACTGCAGATAAGTGGCACGTGCGATAGGCTCGCTGTACGAGAGTTCTGCCTGAAAACCATAATTATTAGTAGGTGTCGGCACAAAAGTGTTGTTGATACCAATGCTATCATTCTGACTATAGTATGTGGCATCTTCGGAATATTGGTTGCTTTTGGAGTCGCTGTAATTATACTCAAGTTCCAAACTAATGTTTCTTCCGCGGCTGTTGAGTCTGCGATTTAATTGGAACGAACCATTCGTAGAGAGACTCTTACTGTCGCTCAAATTCTTGCGGTTCTGGGTATTGACGCGGATGGCAGCCAAGGGGTCACTGCTTAATCCGCTCAAATCAAGGTAATCATTGGGGTTGTCCACCAAATTCAGCGGGTCGTCGTCAAACATCGCATTGTTGGAATTGGAGCGGTTGTTGGTGTCACGCCAACTTAAGCTGGGTCGGAACAGTAATGTGGTAAGCGAGTCAATTTTCCACTCCAGACGGAAGTTGAAATTGATTGCACTGTTTTTGTTGAGCTGTGCCGAGTTGGAGTTGGAAAACACACTATAATTAGGCTCGAAGTTTTGCGTCGAACCGATGCTCTGCATATCCGTGTTGTTGTGATTGTAGCGGAAGCTACCGCCCAGTTGCAACTTATCATTTTCGGTGGCAAAGGAGATACCGCCCATTTTAGGAGCACTCAATCCCATGTTACTACGGAATCGTACTCCGCCGCCACCACCCGAGAATCCTTGGTCGCCGGTGTTGTTTGCCGACCCTATTGCGGTAATCTGCGTGTTATCCATAAAGCGATTCAACATCACGCGTCCGGCGTAGCGGTCTTCGGTACCGTAGGCGGCATCGGCATTACCAAACCAGCCTTGGTTCATACCTTTTTTTACCGTGAGGTCGAGTACTTGCTCTTCTTCACCGTCGTCGATGCCGGTAATGCGGGCGTTGTCCGATTTACGTGAATAGGTTTTCAGCTTTTCTACCATTTCCACGGGCAGGTTTTTAAGTCCCGTAGCTATATCGCCGCCAAAAAACTCTTTACCGTTTACCAACAACTTGGTGATGTCTTGTCCGTTGAGTTTCACGTTGCCGTTATCGTCTATCTCGGCACCCGGAATTTTGCGTACTAACTCTTCGAGCATGGCACCTTCGGGAGTTCGATATGCCGATGCGTTGTACACCACACTGTCGGCAATCACCTGTACTTGCGCAGCTTCGGCGGTTACTACCGTTTCTTTCAGCATCACGGCGTCCACTTTAAAGGTGAGTGTACCTACGTTACGTGTTTTGTTTGCCGATGTCAATGTCAGCGGCACAGTCTGCGGCAGGTAACCTATGTAAGTAGCTTTCAGCAGATACTTACCGGCGGCTACTGCCGGCAGGGTGAAATAACCGTTGGTTGTGGAGGCATTTCCGGTAACATACGTACTGTCGGGAAGCGATAGTAACTGAATGTTTGCTTGTACGGCAGGCTGGTTGGTATCGCCTTCCATAAGCCGTCCCGACACGATGATGTCTTTGGTTTGAGAAAAAGCGGAAAGAGTTGTCACGCTCAACAACGTCGCTCCAATGAAAGTTTTTAAGCTCATACGTCTGTACTTTAAAGAGTCTTTACTACATTTTTTTAACTGATTCATTTGACGCATGCGGGCATAAATAGTTTAATGGATGCATGATTAAATTGAGCGTATTATAACAGTTTTTATATGAAGTGTTAAAAAATGGAGACGTTCTTTAAGAAACTTACCGGAGGTAGTGTTTTGTTTAGTAGTTGTTATTTAGTGATAAATAATTATGTATCAGTAAGATATTATCTTTATACCGTACTTCCTTTACCGTCCGACCAACGTCGTACGAGCGTACGACCAACGTCGGACGGTCGTACAACCATCGTCGGACGGTCGTACGACGTTGGTCGGACGGTAAAGAAAGTGCAGTGCAAAGACAATAAAATAAGCTGTAAAGATAAGGATGTAAGAAAGAAAAGTTATAAAACAGCTTGTCAACGCTTTCGTTACGCTTTTAGCGTGTCACCTTCTCTCTTCTTGAGGAGGAGATTGAGATACTGCTGTCAACCAAAATCAGGATGACACAATTAAAACAGCTTCTTATTTTCCGTACATTTTTTCGTAGTAGTGTTGGTAGTCGCCGCTGGTTACCTCTTCCACCCACTGTTGGTTATTGAGGTACCATTCAATGGTTTTCACGATGCCCACTTCGAACTTTGTTTCGGGGAACCAGCCCAGTTCGGCGGTAATTTTGGTGGGGTCGATGGCGTAGCGTTGGTCGTGCCCGAGACGGTCTTTCACAAACGTGATAAGGTCGTCGTTAATCCAGTCGACGGCAATCTGTCCGTTGGGGGTTTTTGCCTTTTTCTTTAGCACATTGCGGTAGGCGGGAGTTTCGTCCATCAGTCGGCGGATGGTGGCAATGGTCAGTTTCACAATCTCCAGATTGGTTTTCTCGTTATGACCGCCCACGTTGTACACTTCGCCGATGCGTCCTTTGTTTACCACCAAGTCGATAGCTTTGCAGTGGTCTTCTACATAGAGCCAGTCGCGTACGTTGCTGCCGTCGCCGTAGACGGGCAGTTTCTTACCTTCCAGTATGTTTTTGATGATAAGGGGGATAAGTTTTTCGGGGAAGTGGTAGGGACCGTAGTTGTTGCTACAGCGGGTGATGCTGACAGGCATCTTGTAGGTGTCGTGATACGCCATTACCACCAAGTCGGCACTGGTTTTGGAGGCGCTGTAAGGACTGTGCGGACAGAGCGGAGTTTGTTCGGTGAAATAACCTTCGGCACCCAGCGAGCCATACACTTCGTCGGTCGACACCTGATGATAACGTACTCCTTTGCGCCACGTGGGGTATCCCTGTTCGTTTTTGCCGGTAACCCAAGCGCAGCGGGCTGCATCGAGTAGGTTTTGCGTGCCCAGTATATTGGTTTGCAAGAAGAGTTGCGGGTTTTCGATGCTGCGGTCTACATGGCTTTCGGCAGCGAAGTTCACCACGCAGTCGAATTTGAACTTGTGAAACAGTTCGTCCACAAGGGTGCGGTCGCAGATATCGCCCTTTACAAAGAAGCAGCGTTCTTCGTCGATGTTGTCGGCAATGGTGCCGAGATTACCTGCATAGGTCAGTGCGTCGAGCACTACCACACGGATGTCGTCGTGCTGTTTTAGGATATACTTTATGTAGTTGGCGCCGATAAATCCGGCAGCTCCGGTCACAAGATAAGTTTTAATATAGATATGATTATTTTTATTTACTGTGTGCTAATTCCATCAGATATCGTCCGTATTCGGTTTTTCCATGTTGTTCGCCGAGGGTGTAGAGTCGGTCGCTGTCTATCCAGCCGTTACGCCAAGCAATCTCTTCGATGCAACTGACATAAAATCCTTGACGGTTTTGGATGGTGGCAATAAAGTTGGATGCCTCAAGCAGACTGTCGCAGTTGCCGGTGTCGAGCCATGCGAAGCCGCGACTAAACAGTTCAACCTGCAATGTTCCCTCTTCCAAGTAGAGTCGGTTGAGGTCGGTGATTTCGTATTCGCCGCGTGCCGACGGTTGCAAGGTGGCTGCTTTCGCGGTTACCGTGTTGTCGTAGAAGTAGAGTCCGGGAACGGCATAGTTGCTTTTGGGTTGTGCGGGTTTTTCTTCGAGCGACAACACTTTGCCGTCGGCATCAAACTCCACCACGCCATAGGCACGCGGGTCTTTTACCGAGTAGCCGAAGATGACGGCACCATTTTGTACTGCTGCGGCACGTTTCAGCATGGCGCTGAAGTGTTGTCCGTAGAACATGTTATCACCCAAAATGAGACAGGCTGCATCGCCGTCGAGAAAGTCGGCACCCAGTACAAAGGCTTGTGCCAGTCCGTTGGGAACTTCTTGCACTTTGTAGGAAAACTTCATTCCCAACTTCTCGCCGTCGCCCAACAGTTCGGCGAACATGGGGAGGTCGCGCGGAGTGGAGATTATCAGCACTTCGCGGATGCCGGCAAGCATCAAGGTGGATAAGGGATAATAAATCATGGGCTTGTCATACACCGGCATGATTTGTTTGGATATGGCCTTAGACAGTGGGTAAAGACGCGTGGCGCTACCGCCCGCCAGAATGATTCCTTTCATACTTACTTAGATATTAATGCTGCAAAAGTAACAAGAGTTGTTGATATTCAAAAAAAATAATGCATTAATCTGCCAACTCTATCACTTCCAAATCGTGAAATGTGCCCTTGTCTATCGCAAAACGTACCAGCGTGCGTACTTTGTGGAAACCTTGTTGTCCGGCTGCACCGGGGTTGATGTGGAGCATGTCGAGTGTGCGGTCGTACTTCACCTTGAGGATATGCGAGTGTCCGCTGACAAAAAGTCGGGGCGGATGTACCAGCAGTGTGCCGCGAATGGAGGCGTCGTAGTTGCCGGGGTATCCGCCGATGTGTTTCATCAGCACTTCGGCACCGTCCACCGTGAAGCGGTTGATTTGCGGGTAGCGTCGGCGGAGGTTTGTGCCATCGATGTTGCCGTAAACGGCACGCAGGGGACGGAATGCCGCCAGACGGTCGGCAAGCTCGACCGAACCGATGTCGCCGGCGTGCCAAATCTCGTCGCACGCTTCGAAATAATGCAGGTATTTGTCGTCCCAATAACCGTGTGTATCCGATAATAATCCTATTTTGGTCATATTTCTTTGTTTATTTGCGCAAAGGTATCTATTTTTGGGCAAACGTTTTGCCCATGGAAACCAGATATTTCGAACGCGACATCAGTTGGCTGTCCTTCAACTACCGCGTATTGACGGAGGCGGCAGACAGCACGCTGCCCCTATACGAGCGCATCAATTTCATCTCTATCTACTCGTCCAACTTGGAGGAGTTTTATAAGATACGGGTTGCCGACCATAAAGCCATCGCCTCGGGTGTGACACAAAGCGACGAGGAGAGTGTGCAGGCAGCCGTGGAACTGGTGGATGCTATCAACCGCGAAGTAAACCGTCAGTTGGTAGATCGCATCCGCATCTACGAACAGCAGATTATACCTGCCTTGCGCGAACACCGCATCATCTTCTACCAAAGCCGTACGGTAGAGCCGTTTCACTACGATTTCGTCCGACGATTCTTTCGCGAAGAGGTATTCCCTTTCCTACAACCGGTACCTGTTACGCGCGATGAAGTAATTTCGTTTCTGCGCGACAACCGCCTCTATCTCGCTGTAAAGTTGCGCGAGAAAACAGACCCTTGCGCCGTACACTATTTTGTGATGAAACAGCCCTACAGCAAGGTGCCCCGCTTCATCGAACTGCCGCAGCAAGACGGCTTCTACTACCTGATGTACATCGACGACATCATCAAAGCCAACCTCGACGTGGTGTTTCCGGGCTACGACATAGAGAGTAGCTATTGCATCAAGATTTCGCGCGATGCCGATATTCTGATAGACGATGCCGCCGACACGTCCGAAATCATCGAGCAGATAAAAACCAAGGTAAAGAAACGCAAGATAGGCTCGATATGCCGCTTTGTGTACGATCGTGCCATGCCTGCCGACTTCCTGTCGTTTCTTATGGATGCGTTTCACATCGACCGCAGCGAATTGGTGCCGGGCGACAAGCATCTCAACCTCGAAGACCTGCGCTTGTTGCCCAATCCCTACAAACCGCTTTATGCCGTAAAGAAGCCGCAGCCCATGCAGTGCTTTCCGCTCGATGCCGAAGATGCTATGTTCCGCCGCATCGAGCAACAAGACCTGTTGCTGCACTATCCCTATCACTCGTTCGAACACTTTGTGCACTTTCTCTACGAAGCCGTGCACGACCCCGACGTGCGCGAAATTATGATCACCCAATACCGAGTGGCGGAAAACTCGGTGGTAATCAATTCGCTGATTGCCGCCGCCCGCAACGGCAAGCGCGTAACAGTGTTTGTCGAACTCAAAGCCCGTTTCGACGAAGAGAACAACCTTGCCGCCGCCGAGATGATGAAGGCGGCGGGTATACATATTATATATAGTATCCCCAAACTGAAGGTGCATGCCAAGGTAGCCTTGGTGTTGCGACGCGACGCCGCGGGACGCAAACTCAAAAGTTTTGCCTACATCAACACGGGCAACTTCAACGAAAACACCGCCACGCTCTATGCCGACAGCGGCCTCTTTACCTGCAACCGAATCTTGGTGAACGACCTGCACCGCCTGTTTCGCACGCTACAAGGCAAAAAGAATCCTGCGTTTCACCGCCTGTTGGTAGCAGGCTTCAATCTCATTCCGCAACTTAACGCACTTATCGACCGCGAAATCGAACTCAGTC
>JAISHU010000132.1 GCA_031262385.1 Mediterranea sp. (in: CFB group bacteria) | reverse complement strand
GGCTTGCGACCTTGTCCCGGACGGGTATATAAACCTTGGATGCCTTCGGCTTCGAATCGTTTCACCCAACCGTTGACACTTTGGGCAGTCATCTCTGTTTGCTCGCCCACTTTGGCAGAACTCAAACCTTCCGATTTGAGCAGGATAGCACGACAACGCATACGGAAACAGTGGCTCTCCCCGGTACGAAAGCCCTGCAAGAGGGACTTCTGCTCGGAGTCTGTCAATGTCAATATCTTGATTTTCATTCGCTGCTACTTTTTGGTGGCTGCGAATATACGACATATTTACAATATATGAACTAATTATGAACATCTACTTATAATTACTATTCTTTAACGGCTCTCAGAATTTCGCGTTTTCCGTTTACGGGTCCCTCAAGGCGTTCCACCTTGAAGCCTGTCCGTTGTAATTGCCTGCGTATTTCGCCTTTGGCGCAGTAGGTGGTAAGAATCCCCCCTTTATTCATACTAACGTTTAAAGCGTTAAAAAGTTGTTCGCTCCACATTTCGGGTTGCTTTTCGGGTGCAAAGGCATCGAAGTAAACCACGTCGTACTTGAAGGCGGGGTTCAGCACAAAGGCAGGAGAGTCGCCGTTGTGTGCGGTGGCGTCGCCAAACACCTTATGTAGTGTGAAATAGCGTGTTATCCGCACGTCGTCGTCCCACGAAGCAGTGTGTAGCTCCTTAAACAGCAGGCTATCGCTGTAGCCCAGCGGTTGCACCTCTTCCCATGTCAGCGGATAGCGTTCTATGGTGGTATAGTGCACCACACGTTGTTCCCGGTTAGCTGTTTCCAATGTCAGCAGAGCGTTCAGTCCGGTGCCGAAACCTATCTCAAGCACATGAGGTTGTTCGACATTCGAAGCGTTCAGCCCCTTGTCGATGTAGATGTGTTGAGACTCTGTACGGGCGCCTTTAGTCGAATGATAATGTTCATTCATCTCTGTAAATAGCAGAGTTGCACTGCCGTCTTCTGTTCGTTCAATCGTTTTTGTCATTTTGTTAGCGTTTTATTGTTAATGATATTCGGCTATATAAGCGTTATCACTCCTTGCATAGCCAGTAGTATTGCCAGATAGCGCAGCAGTTTTCCTGTAAACATAGCTATGGTGGTGAGTGTGATGTTGCTTCGCATAAATCCCAGTGCTATGGCAATGGCTTCGCCCACAAACGGCAGAAAAGCAAAGAATGCCATCAGTGCCCCTTTGCCTTGCAGGAAGTGTTGCATGCGTTCCACCTTTTCGCGCTTCACCTTGAAGTAGCGTTCTATCCACTCTATCTTGCCCAGATGTCCCATGTAGTAGCAGGTCATGCCACCCACGGTATTGCCCAGTGCAGCCGCCAGCACACAACCGGCAGGGTTCAGTCCCAGTTTGATGAGTGCTATCATTACCAGTTCGGAGCTGAAAGGGATGATGCTGCCTGCCAGCAAAGCCGATAAAAACAGCCCTCCATAGCCCCATTCTATCAACCACTGTGTAACGGTATCTATCCAAGCATCCATAGGTTGTAAACAAATAAAGCCCCCAGTCCGATCAGTGTCGCGACAAAGAGGATGTTAGACACCACACTGTTGCTGTCGGTAAAATAATGTGCACCGAGCACGCTGTTACCTATCGCCAGCAAGGGGATGACCCATATGGATTCGCCGGGCTGAAACAGTACATAGGCAAACAGGCACAGGTTGGTAAGTATAAAAAAGTGCAGATAGCTGCGGGTACGTATCTTACCTTCGGGACGTCCCGTCAGTATGTAAACGGCGGCGATGAGAAACAGTATCAGCAGGTAGGCGAGCGTAACCGATTCCCAAAGCCGGAAGTTTCCTATTACGGGAGGTTGAAAAGTAATCAACTCTTCGAACGGACGACAGAACAGTGACAGGTCGTCCTTCCAAACGGCAGCCATCAGTATAAACCAATAGGGAACAAACCACCCCACGATGCTTGCCCAGAAACTTTTCCATGTGAGCGAGCGAAACAGGTAGGCTCCCATCCAGAGAAGCGGAGCCAGCAGGGTGAGTTGCGGGAAGAAGTAACTGCCTATCCCTAAAAAGAGAAAGGAATAGAACATATCGGTTGCCGGTAAAGGCTGCTGGTAACTGCGAAACAAGAAGAACATCGACAACAGGTACATCAACGACACGAAGGCTTCGCTGCCGTCGGCGTGAAGCGGAATGCATACCGCCATTAACAGTACGTAAATGGTGGCTTGCACCGTGGCACGTGTGCGGATGATGCCGAACGCATTGTTGAGCAGAATGAGTAGATATGCCACGCAGACATACACCAAGTAGCTTATCAGATGATTCTTCCATAGGTGGGGCGGCGCAACAATCGTTCCCGGCACCCAACAGAGGGTGGCGATAAAGAGAGCTACGAATAAAGTGTAGCGTCCGTTAACAATGCGTTGTTGCAGTCGTCGGGTTCTTCTCATCGGTGTTCTACAAGTCGAAGCCTATATCTCTCCGACAGTATTGGTTTTCAAACTGAATCTTTTCGGCGGTACGATAGCTTTTTGCCAACGCCTCTTCTTTGGTGTCGCCATACGAGCTGACGGCGATGACACGTCCGCCTGCGGTAAGCGTTTCGCCGTCGACACAAATCGTTCCGGCATGAAAGAGGATGCTGTCGCCGCTTGCTGCCGCTTCGCCCAGTCCGTCAATGCGTTTGCCTCTCTCGTATGCTTCGGGATAACCACCGCTGACCAGCATCACACATGCGGCGGTGCGCGGGTCTTCGGTCAATGTTTTGGTGTCGAGATTTTCGTCGCGCACACCTTCCAGCAGTTCCACCAAGTCGCTTTGGATGCGTAGCATTACGCTTTCGGTTTCGGGGTCGCCCATGCGTACGTTGTATTCTATCACCATGGGTTCGCCGCCCACGTTTATCAGACCGAGGAAGATGAATCCTTTGTAAAGGATGCCCTCTTGTTTGAGTCCGTTTACGGTGGGTTCGATGATGCGGCTACGTACTTTGTCCATAAAGAGCGTGTCGGCAAACGGTACGGGTGTGATGCTTCCCATGCCTCCGGTGTTGAGTCCGGTGTCACCTTCGCCGATGCGTTTGTAATCTTTTGCCACCGGCAACACTTTGTAGTGTGTTCCGTCGGTGAGTACGAACACCGAGCATTCGATGCCGCTGAGGAACTCCTCGATGACTACCGTGGCGCTGGCTTGTCCGAACATGCCGCCCAACATCTCTTGCAGTTCGTGTTTGGCTTCGGCAAGCGTAGGCAGAATAAGCACTCCTTTTCCGGCACAAAGTCCGTCGGCTTTCAGTACATAGGGCGCCTGTAGGGTGTCGAGAAACGCCAGTCCGTCGGAAAGTGTGTCCGCCGTAACACTGAGGTAGCGTGCGGTGGGGATGTGGTGGCGTTGCATAAATTCTTTGGCAAACTCTTTGCTTCCTTCCAGTCGTGCGCCGGCAGCCGTAGGACCGATAACGGCAATGTGACGGGTCGCCGGGTCGTTGGCGAATATGTCGTAGATGCCTTGTACCAAAGGGTCTTCGGGACCTACTACAATCATCTCTATGGATTCACGCAACGCGAACTCGCGCAGTGTGGTAAAATCCGTAGCTTTGATATTGACGTTGGTACCTGCGGCACTGGTGCCGCCGTTGCCGGGAGCAATAAACAAACGCTCCACACGCGGGCTTTGGGCGATTTTCCAAGCGAGCGCATGTTCGCGTCCGCCGCTACCCAATAAAAGTATCTTCATAACTGCCTGTTTTTTGTTGGAAGCGCAAAGATAACGATTAACTTGACCGATTCTATCTTTAGAGCCTGTTTAAAATTTCCTTTATTTCTATATTTATCGGTTTTGTTTAAGAAGCTGTTGTCACAAAGTTATCAAATATCCTGTTTGGGCGTCATAATGTCGCAATATTGCGCTTTCGGCTAACTCGTACTTTGAAGAAAACATGCCTTTAAACCGCACGCGATGCATGATCTCCGGCTACTTAACGAACCAACTCGGCGAAAACAACGAATCAACTCCGCAGAAACAACGAATCATCTGCACGGAAACAACAAATTGTCGACGCGAAAACAACGAATCAACTGCCGGCTTAGCAAATTATCCCGGCAAGTTAAGCTGTATTTCCCGCCGGATTGTTGTGTTATCCCGGCAAGTTATCGCACTAACTCGGCAAGATAATTTCATAAAGTTCTTTTTGGGGCTGTTTTTTCGCGCTGAAGGCGCTTTTTGTTTTTTGACATTATTTCGTCATATCTTTCTGTGAGTATGCGCATTAAGGTGCTATTTTTACATAGTTTAACGCGCTATACTCGCACGAAAGTCACCGAGCCGTACTTCAGTTCGAAATAGGGGCGTTTTTCGAGGGTTCGTTTGACGTTTTGACACTTTGATAAGAAGAGATGCGTCTGTGCAGATGTATGGAATGTTAATTGTCGGTGACAGTTCCTTTCTGCGTCATCACCATAATAACCGGATTGTCGTCTTCGTTAAGACGGGAGGTAATCTCTTTCAAAGCACCTTGCAGTTCATCGTTTTCGTATGCCTCAATCAGTCGGTCGACATTCAGCAACTGATAGGTTGCTATCTTTCCGTTAACGGGGTTTTCTGTCATAGATACACTGCGTGCTTTCGCGTAATCGCTGTTGGCTATCGTAACTTTGTAGGTTGCACGCTCTTGCTTGCTATACACGATGTCGGTGTATGGGAATCCGCTTATTTTTTCGAAATCAAAGCTTTTTTCTGTGGCTCTTAAGAAGTAATAGTTGTCGGTAATCGTACCTATCGTTAGCCATGCTTCGGGGTCTTTGCGGACTGCTTTAACCAAAAAAGGTTCCAATCTATCCTCTTTTGCTACATATTTATAAACGGTATCGGTAGAGGCATCCACAAGGATCCGGTTGTTCTTGTCGGGCGTAATAGTAGGCAACATAGTTGTAGCAGTCCCTTGACCTGCGGTTACGGAAGTTGTTTTGATGATGTCGTAGGGAATGTATATTTTGCGACTGATGCTTCCGTCTTTCTTCGATATAATAAGGTGGAAAGAACGGTCGCCTCTTTGTTTTTGGTCTTGCATACTCCACGACGTGTCGTAACCAATCAGGTTATCTTTGTCGTAATCTAACACGTAAAAGAGGTCGGTATCTGCGGGATAATGGAGACTTCGTTTAAAGTGTCCGAGCAAATCGTAAACAAGAATCTTTTTTGCTTGTACATCGTTTACGAACAGCTCTTCGTTGGCCTCGTCCAGAACGATGTACATGCCGTAGGTATATTCTTGGTCGCCTTGTCCCAGTCGGTTAATCTTTCTGATAGCCTTGCCTTTACGGTCGAAAATAAAGATGTTTCCGTCGTTACGGTAGTTTCCGGCGACGATGTATTTATCGCCTATCGCTCTTATTACGCCCTGAGTGATAAACTCGTCCGTTGTTTCCAGTGGGATGTATTCCACATCCATAAAGTCTTGCAGCGTCAGCTCTTTTTCGGGCAAGTTTTCGCTAATTGTAATCACAGGGAGAGGAGAACTCTCTTTTTTGCTTTCGCATCCGCTTATCAGAATGATAAGAGTGAATGCGCTGATGAATGTCAATTTATTCATGGTTTATTATAGATTGATGAGGTATTAGAACCATTTAATCTTACGGAACCAAATTACCGAGACGGCAGAAAGGAGTGCCGAAATCAGGATAATACCGAAGAATGCGTAGGGACCTGATCCGTAGTCTATACTCACATTCATGCCGTAGAAGCTGGCAATTAAGGTGGGTATCATCAGGGTGATGCTGATGCTGGTCATGCGTTTCATGATAGCGTTGACGTTGTTGGAGATGATAGAGGCAAAGGCATCCATGGTTCCGGTGAGGATGTCGCTGTAGATGTTTACGGTGTTGTAGGCTTGTTTCAGCTCGATAACCACATCTTCTACCAAGTCGGGGTTGAAGCTGTTGCTTCCCTGCGTTCCTTTTTTCAGGCGACCTATCATCATTTCGTTGCCGCGAAGCGAGGTGTTGAAGAACACCAAACTTTTCTGCAATTTCATCAGTTGAAGCAGGTCTTCGTTGCGGATGCTCTTTTCCAGCTCTTTTTCGGCGTCGTTTACTTGGTTGTACACCGACTTGAGGTATTTCTGAAACCAGTATGCCGATGAGTAGATGATACGCAGGATAAAGTCGGACTTGGTGGTAATCTCTATGTTCTTGCGGCGTACGTGGTGAACAAAGTCGGATAGCATTTCGGTTTGGAAGTAACAGACCGTTACCAGCACATCTTTGCCTGCAATTACGCCGATGGGCACAGTGGAGAAGGGGAGACCTTCGTGCGTATTGCGCATGGGGATGCGCAGAATGATAAGCTTCCAGTCGCCTTCGCTTTCGGTGCGGGGGCGTTCGTCAATATCTGCAATGTCTTCCAGAAATTCTTCGGGGATACGGAGTGTTTCTTGTAGAAACTCAAAGTCGTCTTGGTCGGGGCATTCCACATTTACCCAGCAATTGGCATCCCACTGGGGCTGCTCGGCGAATTTGTCTTTTATGGAAAGGAACTTTCTCATCTTACTCTGCGCTAAAAATTAGGCAAAAGTAGAGATTAATATTGAGAAACGTTTTATTGAAAGAAAGAAAAATGCACGCTGCCGTACGTACGCTGCTCCACGAAGCGTGGATGTTCGTCGAAGTGATGCTTCTTGCCGTGTTCCAGCACAAACAGTCCCTCTTCTTTGAGCAGGTGGTTGTCGAATATCAGGTCGGGCAAGGTTGCCAGTTCTGTCAGGTCGTAGGGTGGGTCGGCAAAGATGAAGTCGAACTGTTCGCGGCTTTTCCGGATGTACCCGAATACGTCTGTGCGTATGGGGATGCATTTGTCGGTATTCACCTCGCGCATCACTTTGCAGATAAAGGCGTGATGGTCGCGGTCTTTCTCTATGCTGATGACACGGTCGCAACCGCGCGACAGCAATTCGATGCTGATGCTTCCGGTGCCGGCAAACAGGTCGAGTGCCGTGACTCCGTCTTCGAAGTCCAGATAACCGTTGAGCACATTGAACAGACTTTCTTTGGCAAAGTCTGTGGTAGGGCGCGCTTTGAAAGTGTGGGGTACGTCAAAGCGTCTTCTTTTATAAATACCGCTGATTACTCGCATAAAGTGATGGCTTGTAGGTCGAAGTGTTCGGATGAAGGGATGACCGACACTTGCATAATGAATTTGCGCAACCGTTCGAGGAGCGCTGTCTTATCGGGCAGCTCTCCGCAGAGAAACAGTTCGTCGCGCTGTTGCTCAAAGTCGAGTTGCTTCCATGTGTAAAGCAGATAGTAGATAAAATCGGAGGTTTCTTTGCACGTATAGCTGTTGGTGAGCAGCAGCTTACCCCGTTCGTAGCAAAACAGTTCGGCACTTTCTTTGCGTAGGTAGGCATACATCTTCCTGCTGTTACCTTGCCGACTTTTTACGGAAAAGTATTCTATCAAGGTTCCTGCCGAACTGCACAAGTGGGCGTCGGGTAGTTGTTCGTGCAGATAGGCGGCTGCGCTTTTGTCGATGCCGAACAGCGTAACGATGCCGCTTTTTTGCAGAATGTTGTAGAGTATGCGTTCGTTGTTTTGCGGCGGCAGGTTGTAGTGAAAGAGTTGCTCGGTTTGCTCTTCGTCGAAGAGTTCGAGCGGCACTAAGGTATGACGTTTGCCCGGAATTAATAGGTTGATTCGGCGGAAGGGATGTTGCAGCCAGCCGTGTTCGCGAAACAGCAACTTCAGGTTGGCAGTTAGCGGCAGCTCTTCTTGCACCGGGAAGGTTTGTACCTCAGGTAGTCTGTCGTCCAACGGGTTGGCGATAGAAAAAGAAAATCCATCCGTACCGAGACGGATGGATAGACTGTATTGTTTTGACTTGCTAAAGTCAACCGATTCAAACATCATGCAGAGAAAATTATTCCCAGTTACCTGCGTTGTTGTTGGCAGTTTCGAGGCTACCAAACATCAAGCCGCTGTATTTACCCAACTTGGTCTGCTTATCTTTCATGTTGATAATCTCCTGTTTATCCAATCCGTTCAGATAGGTGTCATAAGGAGTCTTCACTTCAAGCAGACAGAAAGGTGCACCCGATTTGGCAGTATCGTTACGAATAGCCATTTCGAAGGTAGCGCCGTTACCGTAGGGTACATATCTCATAGAGTCGGCATTGAAGTTCTTGCCGAAGATGGTGTCTCTTACCGATGCCCACAGCGTGTCGCGCTTGAAATTGGTAAGGCCGTTCTTTTCTACGTCTTTGTAATTCCCGGTCTTTTTGGCTTTGTTAATAATGGCCATTGCTTTTTTCTCCGTCAAGCCATCTTCCAACTGCTTATCAGTGAGTTCACCTTCTTTGTAAATGAACGGAAGTTTCTGGTTCTTTACAAAGTCGATAAGCGTGTCAAAGCTTGCCGTGTATTGTTGTCCGTGCTGACCCCGATACTCTTGCTGAGCTTTACGGATGTCAACCAGACGAGCAATAACCGCCTTTTCTCTAATTTTTTGTTCCTGTTCAAATCTGATGGGTCCCATGATGCTTTCGTAGCAAATGTACACCAAAGCAACAACACATAAGCCCAAAACGATATTAAATACAGTTTTCATGATAGATATGTTTTTATTTTAGTTTATATTCGTGCGACAAAAGTATATAAATAATTTTAATGGAGATATATTCAAAAGTTTTTTTTCTGCTGATGAAATGATAAATAACTATTTAGCAGCCCAGATTAAGAGAAATTTCTCTTATGAGCCAACCGAAGAGCAGGAAAAAGCCATTCGTTTGCTGGCGGATTTCCTCATGGATAAGTCGTGCGACACCGTTTTTGTGTTGCGGGGTTATGCAGGTACGGGCAAGACTTCGTTGGTCGGTGCTTTGGTGCGCACGTTGCAGTCGTTCTCCAAAGAGACGGTGTTAATGGCACCCACCGGACGTGCAGCCAAAGTGTTTGCCGCCTATTCGGGTCATGCCGCGTTTACCATTCACAAGAAGATATACCGGCAACGCAGCCTCACCGACGAGACGGCGCACTTCTCGGTAAACATCAATCAGTTGATGGATGCGGTGTTTATCGTGGACGAGGCGTCGATGATTGCCAACGATGGTTTGTCCGGCAGTATGTTCGGTACGGGACGGTTGCTCGACGACCTCATAGAGTACGTCTATTCGGGTATTGGCTGCCGGCTGATTCTGTTGGGCGACACGGCACAGTTGCCACCGGTGGGCGAGGAACTGAGTCCGGCACTGTTCGGCGATGCGTTGCGAGGCTACAACCTGCGGGTTATGGAAACCGAACTTACACAGGTGGTACGGCAAGAGCACGATTCGGGTATCTTGTGGAATGCCACCCGTCTGCGTACGCTTATCGCCGCGGGTAACTGCTCATCACTTCCCAAGATACGCGTTACCGGATTCGCCGACATCCGTGTGTTGCCGGGCAATGAACTGATTGAAACGCTCACCCGTTGCTACGAACGCGACGGCATGGACGAAACCATTGTGGTGTGTCGTTCCAACAAACGCGCCAATATATATAATAAAGGTGTACGCGCGCAAATCTTGTGGCGGGAAGACGAACTGAACACGGGCGACCTCTTGATGGTTGCCAAAAACAACTACTACTGGACGGAACAAGAGAAAGGCGTGGACTTTATTGCCAACGGCGAGACGGCGGTGGTGCGCAGGGTACGGCGTTCGCACGAACTCTATGGCTTCCGCTTTGTGGATGTGCTGCTGGCGTTTCCCGACTGTAACGACTTGGAACTAACCGCCACTTTGCTGCTCGACACGCTGCACAGCGATACGCCTGCTCTGTCCAAGGCGGATGCCGAACGGCTCTATTATGCCGTGTTGGAAGAGTATGCCGAAATTCCCTCCAAGCGCAAAAGAATGGAAGAGATGCGCAAGAATCCTTATTACAATGCCTTGCAAGTAAAGTATGCCTATGCCGTTACCTGCCACAAAGCACAAGGGGGACAGTGGAAAAATGTGTTTCTCGACCAAGGCTACATGGACGACAGCTATCTCACACCCGACTATTTCCGTTGGCTGTACACCGCTTTCACCCGTGCTACCGAAACATTGTATCTGGTTAATTATCCGCCTATGCAAGTAGAATAATTTATCCGATTATTTAAAATGTTCTATCTTTCAATTACTTTTGCGAGGTAATATCAAATAATGCTATATAATCGTATGAAGAAAAGTTTTTTGATGCTTGTCTGCTTGGGTAGTATGCTGTGCTTTACAGCTTGCCGGCCTACCTACCGGATAACAAACGTGGAGGGTAGCATGGTAGCTATCGACAGCACATGGGATGCTACGCCCAATGCCGAAGCAACCGCACTGCTGGCACCCTACAAAGCCGAGATTGGTAAAGTGATGTATCGCGTATTGGGCACATCGGCGATTTCTATGGAGAAGGGACGACCGGAGAGCCTGTTGTCTAACTGGGTCGCCGACATTCTGAAACTGTCGGCTCAGTCGGTGCTGGGCAAACCTGCTGATATCGGTCTGGTTAATATCGGCGGACTGAGAGCGAATATGGCAGCCGGTCCCATTACCGTAGAGACTATCTACGAAATCTGTCCTTTCGAAAACTCGCTGTGTGTGCTCACCATGAAAGGTTCCGAACTGATGCGCTTCTTCGCAGAGGTGGCACGATTGGGTGGTACCGGCATCAGCGGCGTTACGCTTCGCATCACCAAAGACGGCAAACTGCTGAGTGCGTTGGTGGGTGGAAAGCCGGTGGACGAAAACCATTCTTATACCATTGGCACCATAGACTATCTCGCCGAAGGCAACGACGGTCTGCCTTCTTTGCTGAATGCCGAAAAACGGCAATGCCCCGACGACGGTGTGTTGCGCGATTTGGTAATTCGCTACGTGGAACAACAGACGGCAGAGGGAAAAATCATCACGTCGCGCATGGAAGGGCGTATCACCGTCGAAGAGTAGTCACTTTGTAATAGAACAAACGTATGAAAAGAATATCAATCCTTTGGATAGTAATGCTGTGCGTCACTCTCTCTGTTTCGGCACAGCAAACCAAGCAGTTGGTTATACTGCATACCAGCGACACGCACAGCCGCATCGAACCTATCAGTTCCACCGCCACCGATCGCAATGCGGGTATGGGCGGCGACGTGCGACGTGTTACTTTTATCGAGCAGATGCGCAAGGAATATCCCGACCTGCTGCTCTTCGATTGCGGCGACATCTCGCAAGGTACACCTTATTATAATATGTTTCGCGGAGAAGTCGAGGTGAAGATGATGAACCTCATGGGCTACGACGCCATGACTATCGGCAACCACGAGTTCGACTTCGGTATGGAGAACATGGAGCGAATCTTCGGCATGGCTAAGTTCCCCATTGTTTGCGCCAACTACGACGTGTCGGGCAGTCTGGTCGCCGATGTGGTAAAGCCTTACATCATCTTGTACCGCAACGGACTGAAGATTGGTGTCTTTGGCATCAGTCCCCGTCTGGAAGGATTGGTGCAGGCGGATAAGTCTGCCAACGTGGTTTACAAAGACCCTTATACCACGGCACAACAAACTTCCGACCTGCTGCGAAACCAAGAGAAGTGCGATGTTGTCATCTGTTTGTCACATCTGGGTTACGAACTCACCAATGCTCCTTGCGATGCGGAAATGGTGCGCCAAACTTCCGGTATCGACCTCGTACTGGGCGGACACAGCCACACCTATATGTCGGAACCGGCGTATCTGCTCAACAAAGAGGGTAAGAGTGTGCCGGTGTTGCACAGCGGTGCCAACGGTGCTTTTGTAGGGAAAGTTGTGTTGACCCTCACCCAAGAATAGTCGTCTGCCGATGCGTAAACTCCTCTTTTTAGCTCTCTCCCTGATGGGGGTGGGTAACTTTGCGTTGACGGCACAGGCGCAGGCTCCTTTTTTACCTGCCGCCGCCGATACACGTTGCCGCCAATGGGTGGACTCCGTACTGTCGCGCATGAGTTTGCGCGAGAGGGTGGGGCAGATGCTTATCCTGACACTGCCCGCCAAAGCCAATGCGAAACAAGAGAATACGTTACGCACAGCCATACGCAACTATCACATAGGAGGTTTGCTCTTCAGGCAGGGAACGGCAGAAGAGCAAGCCATTCTTACCAATATGGGGCAAGCCGAAACCAAAGTGCCGCTGATGATAACGTTCGACGGCGAATGGGGACCGGCGATGCGTCTGAAAGATATGGCGGACTTTCCCATGAATGCCTCTTTGGGCTGTATCGAGGGCGACTCTTTAATCTACGAGTACGGACGCGAAGTGGCGCGCGAACTTCGCGAACTGGGGGTACACGTCAATTTTGCCCCGGATGCCGATGTCAATATCAATCCGCAAAATCCGGTTATCAACAAACGTTCGTTCGGTTCGGACCCCGTGCGGGTCAGTGCCAAAGTTGCGGCATACGGTCGCGGTTTGGAAGCCGGCGGCATGCTCTCGGTAAGCAAACACTTTCCCGGACACGGCGACACCGATGTGGACTCGCATCTTGCCTTGCCCGTGTTACCTTTTAGTCGTGCTCGCTTAGACAGCATCGAACTCTATCCGTTTCGCCGTGCCGTACAAGCCGGCTTAGGCGGTATCATGGTGGGGCATTTGCAAGTACCGGCTCTCGAACCCGACGGCAAAACACCCTCTTCGCTTTCGCACCGCATTGTAACGGGGCTGCTCAAAGAGGAACTGGGATTCACCGGTTTAATCTTTACCGATGCTATGGAGATGAAAGGGGTGTCGTCTGTTCCGCAGGCAACCACCCGTGCCATAGTTGCGGGCAACGACATGGTGCTGGCTTCGGATAATCTGCGACGTACCACCGACGAACTGCTGCAAGCCGTCCGTAGCGGAACGCTTTCGCATGCGGTGGTCAATGAACGATGCCGCAAGATTCTTACTTATAAATATTTGTTGGGATTGCATCGCCGTCCGGCACCGTTGCACGTAAGCGGCATGAGCTACCGCATGAATACCGATAAAGCTCAAACACTGGCGGCGACCTTACGACACGAAGCCGTCGCGGTAATCAATAACGGAATAGGGGAGTTCCCGCTAACCTCTTATCGCAACACTCCGCTTGCCGTATTGAGTTTGGGCGAAGGACAGGATAGTTTGTTCGTTGCCGCCCTTCGCAAAGAGACGGAGGTGAAGCAATATTTGCTTGCTCCGGCAGATTCCACCGAAACAATGCTTCACACGCTTGCCGACCAACTGTCGTACTACCGGCACGTGGTAGTGACCGTCTCGGGCAGAGATGTCGATGCCGCCACCTATGCCGCACGTTTGTCGCGTCTGCAACTGCCTGTCCCCGCAGTTTATGTCTTCTTTGTCTCTTACCGTGGCATGCAGTCGCTTCACGCCTCTTTGCAACAAGCCGGTGCCGTAATTCTGGCACATTCGGGCGAACCCGACTTGCAGCAATATGCTGCCGACATTTTGCGGGGGAAGACTACTGCACGCGGGCGGATTTCAATGAGGTTTTAAATCGCAACTAAGAGACCCTTGTTTTACGCCTTTTTCTCGTCTGTAGCTTTGGGTTTCGGCTCTTTCTTTGCCAGCATCACTACGTTGAACACATATTCGCTCATCCATTGTTCGGAATAGCCCAGACGCTCTTTGTACTGGCGTACGGCAGCAGCGGTCTTGTGCACATCGTCTTTCTTCCAGACGAGTTTCGTGCAAATGTCGTGCACGGTTTTCTCCGTCATGCTGCGTAAAGCACCTTTGAAGAATGACGGTACTCTGAATTTCCACTGCATCAGGTTGCTTACCAGCATCATGAGGTCTTGCGAAAAGCCTTGGTACATAAACATGTAGCTCTGTACATCGTTTTGTGTGCGGCAATTCTTTTTGATAGAGGCATCAATCTCTTTGAAGAAATTTTCGCTGATACCGTAGTCGCTCATCAACATCTTGCGCGATGCCGTCTTTTCGGCTTGTCCCAGTCGTCCGCCTTGCGTGGGTATCTTGAATAACCGCTTGAAGTTGGCTACATCGGGTATGAAACGTATATTCGTAATCCCCAAGTTCGAGGCAATTACCGATTGAAAATAAACGCGCGTCAGCGACACAAAGTCTTCTACGTTCTTCGACGAAGGAGCTGCGGCTTTCTTGTTAAATAATCCCATAATATAACTTGTTTTTCCTTTAATGATTGGCAACCGCTTTGAGTATGGTGCGTTTTAAGCTCAAAACGGTTTCTTAGGCTGCAAAGGTAAGCATTTGAGGGGCTAAATGCGACCACAACCCCCTTTTTGGCGCATTTTTTTTTATTTCGGTCAAAAAAAGCTCCTTTTCCTGCTCTAATTACGGGAAAGGATGTATTTTTGCCCGATATTTTTAATCAACAAACTAAATTACAAGGATTATGAAAGAATTAGTTGAGAAGATTGACGCATTGTATGCTGACTTCGCAAAGGATGCCAAAGCACAAACCGAGAATGGAAACAAAGCTGCCGGAGCACGTGCACGTAAAGTTTCGTTGGAACTTGATAAATGTATGAAGCAGTTTCGCAAAGATTCTATTGCTGGTTCGAAGTAAAGCAAAGCCCCCTTTGTCGTTCGTTCGCTGAACGACCAAAGAGAGAGCAAAACTCTAATATCGTGGAGTTTGTGCTCTCTTTTTTTTACCTTTGTGGCATGACCGAAGAAGTGCTCCATAAATTAAAAATTCTGGCTGAGTCGGCAAAATACGATGTCTCGTGCTCCAGCAGCGGCACGGTGCGCTCTAACAAAGGGGGCGGACTGGGCAACACAGTGGGCGGTTGGGGCATCTGCCACAGTTTTGCCGACGACGGACGATGCATCTCGCTGCTGAAGGTGATGCTCACCAATGTCTGCATCTACGACTGTGCTTACTGTGTGAACCGACGCAGCAACGACTTGCCGCGTGCTACGCTGTCGGTGAGCGAACTGGTGGAACTGACTCTCGAATTTTACCGACGCAACTACATCGAAGGACTCTTCTTGAGTTCGGGCGTGGTGCGCAATCCCGATTATACCATGGAGCGACTGGCGCGTGTGGCAAAAGATTTGCGCACTGCACGCTTCAACGGATATATTCATCTGAAGGCGATACCCGGAGCGAGCGCCGAACTGCTTGCTGAAGCCGGACGTTATGCCGACCGTCTCAGTGTGAATGTGGAAATACCCAAAGAAGAAAACTTAAAACTACTGGCTCCCGAAAAAGACCACAAAAGTGTGTACGCCCCCATGCGCTACATACAGCAAGGGGTGCTTGAAAGTGCCGAAGAACGAAAAAAACACCGGCAGGCACCTCGTTTTGCTCCTGCCGGACAGAGTACGCAGATGATTATCGGCGCCACGCCCGAAACGGACAAAGAGGTGTTGCATCTTTCGTCGGCACTCTATCGGGGATCTACTATGCGAAGGGTCTATTATTCGGGTTACATCGCGGTGAATACGTACGATAAACAGTTGCCTGCACTGAAACAACCGCCATTGGTGCGCGAAAACCGCTTGTATCAGGCTGACTGGCTGATGCGCTTCTATCATTTTGATGTGCACGAGATTGTGGACGATGCCTACCCCGATTTGGATTTGGAGGTCGACCCCAAACTGGCGTGGGCACTGCGACACCCCGAACAGTTCCCGATTGACGTCAATAAAGCCGACTACGAAATGATACTCCGTGTGCCGGGCATCGGCGTGAAGTCGGCACGTATCATTGTGGCTTCGCGCCGCTTTTCGCGCTTGGGCTTCTACGAACTGAAGAAGATTGGCGTGGTGATGAAGAAAGCACAATATTTTATAACCTGCAACGAGCTACCCCGACTGACGGTAAACGAACTGAAACCGCAAGGTGTACGTAATTTGTTGGTGAAGCCCGCTTCCAAAAAACAGCACGACGACCGTCAGTTGCTACTCAATTTTCAAGAGGAATGAACATCTTTCGCTTCGACCATACGTTCGACGGTGTGCTGACTGCCGTTTTCGATGCTTACTTCCGCCGCACGTTTCCCGATGTGTTGCTGTCGGAAACCGAACCGTTGCCGCTGTTCTACGACGATGTATTTACCGTTGTCACCGATACGGCAAAGGCGGAGCGGGTGTGGCGCGGCTTACAAAAGAAACTCTCGCCGTCGGCACTGACGGCATTAATGGAGTGCTGGCTGGGCGAGGAATCCGAAACTCCTATCCGCTTGTTTCGCTACATTCGCAAGGCAATAGATGCTCCCCGCAGCATCGAAACCAATTTTGCCGACCCCGACGTGCTGGAGCTTTCGCGCACGTGGAAGCGTGTAGATTGGGAGCGTATGCGTATGATGCAGTTTCTTCGCTTTCAAAAAGCTGCCGACGGTACCTACTTTGCGGCAGTAGAACCCGAAAAGAATGCACTGCCGCTGGCTGTGGCGCATTTCCGCGACCGTTTTGCCGACCAGCGTTGGCTGATTTACGACATCCGGCGCGATTATGGATTCTACTACGATTTGCACGAGGTGCGGCAAGTCACCTTTGACGAAAATACGCGCGCAAAGCATCTTGTAACCGGCATGCTTTCGGGCGACCTCATGGATAAAGACGAACGACTGTTTCAGCAGTTGTGGAAAACGTATTTCAAGGCTATTTGCATCAAAGAGCGTATGAATCCGCGCAAACAGCGGCAGGATATGCCCGTGCGCTACTGGCGGCTGCTGACGGAGAAGCAGGAATAATGTGCTAATGAGGCGGTGCGTCTGGAAAATACTACTGATTGTCTAAGTTAAAGGTATGCACTGCCACTAACCCCGCAGTCTCGGTACGTAGTCGTGAGTTTCCCAAGCTGACGGGCGTAAATCCTGCGGCAAGTGCCTTTTGTACCTCTTCTTCGCTAAAGTCACCTTCGGGACCAATCAATATCAGTGCGTTGTTGCCGGTACGTAGTGCCTCTTTCAGTGGTACTTTCTCGCCCGGATAACAATGCGCGATAAATTTTTGTCCGGTAAAAGGTTGCGCAATGAAATGCTCGAACGGAGTGAGTTCGTGGAGTAGGGGAAGGCGTGCTTTGAGCGACTGCTTCATCGCCGATACCAGAATCTTGCGGATGCGCTCGGTCTTGATGACTTTCCGTTCGGAGAAGCGGCATTGCAAGAAGGTCAATTCGTCCAGCCCTATTTCGGTAGCTTTTTCGGCAAACCATTCGGTGCGTTCCATTAGTTTGGTAGGCGCCATGGCAATGTGCAGATGTCCGCGCCACAAAGGAGCTTGCGGCATAATTTGGGTGATGTGCACCAAACAGCGTTTGTGGGTGGCGGTGCTTATTTCGGCTTGGAAGAAACGACCTTTGCCGTCGGTAATGGTGAGTGTATCGCCCGTAGTGAGGCGCAGCACGCGAACGGCATGTGCCGCCTCTTCTTCGGGTAACTCGTTGGTTGTCTCTATGTCGGGAGCGTAAAAAAGATGCATGGGTGGTATGGGTATGAAACGAATTTATTGTTGCTGTTGTTTGCGCCGGTTGATTTCGTCGCGCAGATTTGACGCCCTTTCGTAGTCCTCGTTGCGAATGGCTTTTTCCAGCGCTTTCTCCAACAACTCAATGCTGTCGTCGGTAAAGAAGTCGTCGGTTTCGGGGTCGAGTGCATCGCCGATGGGGGCAATCCGACCGGAGTCTTTGTCTACTTCACCGGGCAACTCGTTCAATATCTCTTCGTAGATAAAAATGGGTGCCTTCATGCGCAAAGCCATAGCGACGGCGTCGGATGTGCGGGAGTCCATGCGCATAATGGTATCTCCCACCTTTATATATATATAGGCATAGAATATTCCGTCTTCTACTTTATAAATCAGCGCACGCAACATTTTCGCCTCCGACGCTTCCAGATACCCGGCAAATAGTTGGTGTATCTGCGGACGGGGCGGATAAATGCTTTTCAGTTCCATGACAATGGCTTGCGCTTCGGCGGCACCAATGGCTAAAGCAAATTGTCTGAATCCGTTCACTTCTCCCAATACAAGCGTTATAATCTCCGGTTGTACCATGCGTTTGGGGAAAACCTGTAATACTCTAAGTTCTATTTTGTTCTTATCCATCCGGTTTCATCATTAATTCAGTTCTTCGGGCTTGTGTTTGTATTTAAAGACCAATGCAAACACAACGGCAACAATCAGTGCATAGGCGGCAAAGGTAAACCATGCCGATTGCCATTGGGTGATTTGCGGGGCGGTAGTGTCGAAGTCCACAAAATAGTTGACTACTGCCTGTGCTCCCAATGTGCCTATGGTGGCTCCGAAGCCGTTGGTCATTATCACAAACACGCCTTGGGCACTCGACCGAATGTCCTTGTCCGTCTCTTTATCAACAAACAACGAACCCGATATGTTGAAGAAATCGAATGCCACGCCGTACACAATCATGGAGAGGATAAACATCCACACACCGCTACCGGGGTTGCCCGTGCCGAACAGTGCAAAGCGAAGCACCCATGCGAACATGGCTATCAGCATTACTTGCTTGATGCCGAAGCGTTTCAGAAAGAAAGGTATCAGCAGGATGCAAAGTGTTTCGGATATTTGCGAAAGCGATATGAGTATGTTGGCATGTTGCACGCCAAACGTCTGTGCATATTCGGGAATACTTCCGAAACTGCTGATGTAGGGGTTGGCAAATCCGTTGGTGATTTGCAGGGAGACGCCCAGCAACATTGAGAAGACAAAGAAAAGAGCCATCTTTTTTTTCTTGAACAGGGTGAAAGCGCGCAATCCGAGTGCTTCGACCAGCGATTTATTCTTCCCGGTATGGCTTACGGGACAGTCGGGCAACGTCAGTGCATAGCCTGCATATACCACTCCTATCAGTGCACAAGCAAAGAATTGTCCGTAGGAGTCTTGCAGTCCCAACAAATCGACTGCCCACATGGAGCAGATAAAGCCAATAGTACCGAAGATACGAATGGGGGGGAAGGTTTTGATGGTGTCCAATCCGGCTTTGTCGAGTGCATTGTAAGCTACCGAGTTGGAGAGTGCCAGCGTGGGCATATAGAACGCCACACTAAGCGAGTAGCAGGTAAAAAGCGTGCCGAAGTCTACGTTTGCACCCGCACTCATGCCGTAATAGCCGGCAAGTGCCATAAAGAATGCAGCAACAAAATGGCTGAAGCTTAATAACTTTTGGGCAGGTACCCAACGGTCGGCAATAATACCGAGAAGAGCCGGCATAAATAACGATACGATGCCTTGCATGGCATAAAACATTCCGATGTGCGAAGCCAAGTTGACTTTCACCAGATAACTACCCATGGAGGTTAGGTAGGCTCCCCACACGGCAAACTGTAGGAAGTTCATCAAAATAAGGCGGAACTTGATGTTCATTGCAATCCTTGTTCTTTTAGTTGTTTAAGAAAATAGAAACAGGTGCAAATGTAGCGAAATAATCAGAAAGGAGTTGGGGTAGGTATATAAAAAAAAGAAGGCTATCTATCCCAGACAGCCAATCTTCTTAACCTTAAATCTAATACCATGAAAAACACAGTGCAAATATAAGGGTGTTTATGTTATGGTATATCATCATTTCCCGTTTTTCTGCTTTATTTTTGACTTATTTAACACTATGAAATGTTTTGTAAGCAAAAAGAGCTGTTTTGAGGTGTTGTTTAAGGAGTTAATGGCTTATCTTTGCGCACACAAATTCATTAATATCATGCTGAAAACTTTAATGTGTATGGTGTGTTCCCTCATGACAATGTGCGTACAGGGACAAAACATCGTTGGAGATTGGATGGGAGCACTGAAACTTCCGGGTGTTTCATTAAGATTGGTGTTACACATCTCGCAGACGGACGAAGGAGGGTACGCTGCAACGTTGGACAGTCCCGACCAAAATGCGAAGGGTATGCCTGTCTCAACAACCTCTTTTGCGGAAGGAGTGCTGAAGATTGCCATGCCGAATCTTATGATGGAGTACGAAGGTACGCTGCAAGGCGACACGTTGCTGGATGGAACGTTCAAGCAAATGGGGCAAACTTTTAAGTTGCAGTTTAAGCGTGCCGCCGCAGGGGCGCTTACGTTGCATCGCCCGCAAGAACCTAAAGCTCCTTTTCCTTATTATATAGAAGAGGTGCGGTTTGATAATCCGCAAGCCGGTATCACCTTGGCGGGCACCCTTACGCTGCCTCGTGAGAGCGGCGGTCCCTATCCGGCGGTTGTCTTAATCAGTGGTAGCGGTGCACAAAATCGTGACGAAGAGCTGTTGGGACACAAGCCGTTTCTTGTGCTTGCCGATTACCTGACGCGTGCCGGTTTTGCTGTTTTGCGCTACGACGACCGTGGTTCGTTTGCTTCCACCGGCGATTATAAAACAGCTACTACTTTCGATTTTTCAACCGATGCCGAAGCTGCATTGAACTATTTGCAGACGCGCAAAGAGATTAACTCGAAGCAGATAGGTTTTGCCGGTCACAGCGAAGGCGGACTGATTGCACCCATGATTGCAGCCCGCAACGGCGATGTGGCTTTTGTGATTTTGCTTGCCGCACCGGGTGTGCGAGGCGACCAAGTATTGTTGGCTCAACAAGAAGCGCTGTTGGCACAATCCAATTTAGACGAGCAGACCGTAGCGGCTGCCCTTGCTACGAATAAGATGTTATTTGAAAAGATTACGCAGTCGTCCGGCTCCTTCGAACAGATAAAAGCTGCTGCATTGCAAGAACTACCTCAGGCACAACGCGAAGAAGTTGGTCGGCAGCTCACTCCATGGATGTTTTATTTTCTGAAGTGCGACCCTGTACCCTATTTGGAAAAGACTCGCTGTCCCGTATTAGCTCTCAATGGAGATAAAGACCTACAGGTAATTGCCACACAAAACCTGCCGGCTATCCGTGAGGCATTACTCAAGGGTGGCAACCAGCGTGTAACCACTCACCTGCTTCCCGGCTTGAACCACCTTTTCCAAGAGTGCACCACCGGCATGCCGCAAGAGTATCAAACCATAGAACAAACTTTCTCGCCCAAGGCGTTGCAGGTGATAGTGAACTGGCTTAGGGAGATTCACTTATAATTCATCAACCGTTGTTCCGCCATTTGCTCGTATTTGGTGCCGGGTGCACCATAGTTGGCATACGGATAGATGGAGATACCGCCGCGTGGGGTAAACAATCCGGTGACTTCGATGTACTTGGGTTGCATCAGGCGTATCAAGTCTTTCATAATCAAGTTGACGCAATCTTCGTGGAAAGCGCCGTGGTTGCGAAAGCTAAAGAGATATAGCTTTAGGCTTTTGCTTTCCACCATTTTCACGGCGGGGAGATAGCTGATACGTATCTCGGCAAAGTCGGGCTGTCCGGTGATAGGACACAGACTGGTAAACTCGGGGCAGTTAAATTGCACCCAGTAATCGTTTTCGGGATGCTTGTTGTCGAAGGCTTCGAGCACTTCGGAGGCATAGTCCTGCTTGTATGTAGTATGATGTCCCAGCAGGGTGAGTGATTCGTTTCCTGTTTTCATATTTAAAATCAAATCTTCATTAGTCATTTATCAAGGAATAATTCTCCAATCGTCAACTGTCTGTTCTCCCCAAGTATTTCTCCAATCCTTCGCGTCGCAGTCGGCAGGCGGGACAGTGTCCGCAGCCGTCGCCCGGTATGCCGTTGTAGCAAGTCAGCGTTTCGTGCCGTACCAAATCCAACACACCCAGTTGGTCGGCAAGTGCCCATGTTTCGGCTTTGTCTATCCACATCAGCGGGGTGTGGATAACAAACTGTTCGTCCATAGCCAAGTTCAGCGTGACGTTGAGTGATTTTATAAAGGCGTCGCGACAGTCGGGATAGCCGCTGAAGTCGGTTTGCGACACGCCGGTCACCAAATGGCGGATGCCCCGTTCGCGTGCATATACGGCGGCAATGCTTAGAAAGAACAGGTTACGTCCCGGTACAAAGGTATTGGGATAGCTGTTGTCAGGTTTTACACTATCCATTTCCATAGAGGTGTCGGTGAGCGAGTTGTGTGTCAGCCTGCCGATGAACGATACATCCATTACTTCGAAAGGCACTTCGGCATTTCGGGCAATGGCACGTGCTATCTCTACCTCTTTTTGGTGCTTTTGTCCGTACAGGAAGCTCAAAGCCACCACCTTTTTAAATTGGTGCTTTGCCCAAAACAGACAAGTGGTAGAGTCTTGTCCGCCGCTGAAAACCACCAATGCAGTCTCGTTATACATGTGTTTAAAAGCTTAAAAACTTATACTCAATATTCTCGTCGTACACATCGGTACCTTCGAATCGTTTGATAGCTGCCACCACGCGAATGGTTATCGGCAGGATGATTACTTCGTAGAGTGATTTCAGTGCTATCTGAATGCACATCAGCACCAAGAGTTCGTTCCATGCGATGATGCCGCCGAAAGCAATGGGGAAGAAGAGGAGCGAGTCGGCAGTTTCGCCCACCACGGTCGACCAGATGGCGCGTGCCGAAAAGTGACGTCCTGCGCAGGCTACTTTCATGCGGCTCATCACATAAGCATTGAGGAAAGAGCCTACCAAGAATGCCGTGAGGCTTGCCGCCACGATGCGCGGAGCCATGCCGAAGACAAAGTCGAAATGCTCTTCGCCGGTCCAAAAAGGAGCTGCCGGAAGTGCTACGGCTATAAGTCCCAGTATCACCACAAAGAAGTTCATGGCGAAACCGGTCCATATAATAAGGCGTGCTTTCTTAAAGCCCCACACCTCGGCAATACAGTCGTTGATGATGTACGAAACCGGAAAGACCAGCAATCCGGCAGTCATGGTGATGCCGAATACTTGAATAACTTTGGTTTCAAGAAGATTGGCTGCGATGAGGCATACATTGAACAGTATGCCCAGCAGCATAAAAGATACGGATACTTGTTGTTTCATTGTTCCTGTTTTTTACGTGGTGTTCTGGAATACACGACCGCTATTCGCGGCGTCAGAAATAAAACGTGGGCGCAAAGGTAACGTTTTTGCGCCCGTTTACATGTTTTTACCGCTTCATTTCTTCAAAATAGGTATCGAGCAGGCTTTTTGCTGCCACAAACGAGGTGAGTTTTCCTTGCAGCACCTGCATCTCTTTTTCGGAGAGCATTTTTTCTACTACAGGGTTGTGGTAGAAGCTGTTGCGAAGCTGTTCGTTGATGCTTTCGTACATCCAGTACTTGCTTTGTTCGTTGCGGCGGTATTCAAAGTAGCCGTTCTCTTTCACAAAGGCGACGTATGCGTACACCATGTCCCATATCTCTTTTACTCCCAATCCGTAGAAGCCCGAATAGGTAAGCACTTGGGGTGCCCACCCGCTTTCGGGTGCCGGAAAGAGGTGCAGTGCGTTGCGAAATTGGGTGGCGGCGAGTTTGGCACGGTCAATGTTGTCGCCGTCGGCTTTGTTGATGACGATGCCGTCCGCCATCTCCATGATGCCGCGTTTGATGCCTTGGAGTTCGTCGCCCGTACCGGCGAGTTGTATCAGCAAGAAAAAGTCCACCATGGAGTGTACGGCAGTTTCGCTTTGTCCCACGCCTACGGTCTCTACGAATATCTTATCATATCCGGCGGCTTCGCACAAGATAATGGTTTCGCGTGTCTTGCGTGCCACTCCGCCCAGCGAGCCGGCGGACGGACTGGGGCGAATGAACGATTTAGGATGAACGGCGAGTTTCTCCATGCGTGTCTTGTCGCCCAAGATACTTCCTTTGGAGCGTTCGCTACTGGGGTCGATAGCCAACACCGCCAGTTTGCCGCCATACTGTTCAAGCACATGCAATCCGAATACGTCGATAGAGGTACTTTTGCCGGCTCCGGGTACTCCGCTGATGCCTATGCGTACGGAGTTGCCCGAGTGGGGCAGACATTTTTCTATCACCTCTTGTGCGATTGTTTGATGTTCGGGTTTCATGCTTTCTACCAGCGTAACGGCTTGGCTTAGAATGGTAACGTCACCTTTTACGATGCCTTCTACATATTCGGTTACACCGAGTTGGCGGCGTTTGTGACGGGTATGGAGGTAGGGGTTGACGGACGACGGTTGTTCGATGCCTGCATTGACGGTCAGACCTTTGTAGGCTTCACTGTTTTCGGGATGTTTCATTGGACGTGTGTGAAAACGTTTCTAAAGTTTTATTTTTTTGCTTGCCGAACGCGATTCGTTGTGCAGACGGTCGAGTGCCGTTACTACATAGCGGTACTTGGTTTTGCCGTTGTCGTAGGGCAATTTGTAGAAGGGGTTGCGGGTAACGGTAACGATGTGCGACGGGTCGTTGAGGTCAACTTTTTCTTTGTTGTCGAAGCGGTAAACCACATATTGCACGGCGCGTTGCATCTCTTCCTTATATTTGGGTTCCGTCCAGAAGAGGATATAACCGTCGGCAGTCCACACCGGTTTAAGTTTGCGTACCTTATCGGGTGCAACGTCGTCTATAAAATCGAATACGGGAGGCAGTGCGGGATAGCGATGATATTCGTTCATCAGCGAATCGCGGTATCCGCCGATATTCTCGACGACTGCGCTTGCAGGCCACTGACTGCTTCCTTCGATGCTTTGGTACATGCGTTGCAGACGCATTTTAGCGGTGAGTTGGTTAGCTTCGGGCTGCTCGGGGTCAGCATTTTGTACGGTGTTTATTACCGACTGACCGATAAATAGCGGGCGGTTTTCCGAATGACGTGCCCACCATTCCACCAGTACGGCGTAGTCGGCGCGCGGATGACCTATCTGCCAATATATCTGCGGGATGTTGTAGTCTATCCACCCTTTGCGTGCCCAGAACAGTACGTCGGCATAGAGGTCGTCGTAGTTTTGCAGTGCTTGTGTGCGACTGCCCAACGGGTCGCTGCTTTCGTTGCGATATACTCCGAAAGGCGAGATACCGAACTTCACCCACGGTTTGAGTTCGCGCACGGTTTCGTGTACTTTGCGAATAAGCAGGCTTACGTTGTCGCGTCGCCAGTCGCCCCGGTCGGTGAAGCCTCCGCCATAGCGGGCAAAAGCTTCGTCGTCGGGATATTCCACTCCGGCAATAGGGTAGGGATAGAAGTAGTCGTCCATGTGAATGGCATCTACATCGTAGCGCGATACGATGTCGCTTACCACGCGGCAGATCCATTCGCGGCTTTCGGGCAGTGCGGGGTTAAAGAACAGTTGGTCGCCGTAAGTCACAAACCAATCGGGGTGTTGGAAATAGATATGTGTAGGCGCCAGTTGGTTTTTCAACGACGTCTTAACGCGATACGGATTAATCCACGCATGAAATTCCATGCAGCGGCGATGACACTCTTCAACCATAAACGCCATGGGGTCCCAGTAGGGTTGAGGCATATTGCCTTGTGTGCCGGTGAGTAGACGGCTCCACGGTTCTAAAGTCGAAGCATACAGTGCGTCGGCTTCGGGACGTACCTGAAAGATAATGGCATTGATGCCTGCTTGTTGAAGTGCATTGAGCTGGCTAATCAGTGATTGTTGTACTTGTTCGGTGGGAACACCCTTAAATTGGCCGTTCACTGCTTGAATCCATGCTGCCCTAAATTCCCGTTTGGGATAGCGATCTGCTTGATATTGTGCCGATAAGGTCAGCGAAAGCAGTAGCGCATAAAACGTTAGTAAGAGTTTTGAAGTCATTCTTTTAAAATTGTTGCGACAAAGATAAGCAAAAAAAAAGCGGTGGAAAGTTGGTAGATAGATTAAAATTTAGCGGGTCGAGAGTGCCTCTGCGGGCGACGCATCTATCAAAGTGTCAAAACGTCAAACGAACCCTCGAAAAACGGGCTTATTTCGGACTAAAGTACGGCTCGGTGACTTTCGTGCGAGTATAGCGCGTTAAACTATGTAAAAATAGCACCTTAATACGCATAC
Source organism: Mediterranea sp. (in: CFB group bacteria) (assembly GCA_031262385.1). Lineage (GTDB taxonomy): Bacteria > Bacteroidota > Bacteroidia > Bacteroidales > Bacteroidaceae > Bacteroides. Next base: position 12,623 of record JAISHU010000132.1, on the reverse strand, counting down.
TTACAGAAAGATATAAGGAAATTATGTCAAAATACTAAAAGCACGTTCAGCGCGAAAAAACAGCCCCAAAAAGAACTTTATGAAATTATCTTGCCGAGTTAGTGTGATAACTTGCCGGGATAACACAATAATTCGGCGGGATATACAGCTTAACTTGCCGGGATAATTTCTTTAGCCGGCAGTTGATTCGTTGTTTTCGCGTCGACAGTTTGTTGTTTTCGTGCAGATGATTTGTTGTTTCCGCGGAGTTGATTCATTGTTTCCGCCGAGTTGGTTCGTTAAGTAGCGGGAGTAAATGCATAGCGTGCGGTTTAAAGGCACGTTTTTTACAAAGTACGAGTTAGTAGAAAATACAATATTGCGACATTATGATGTGGAAATTGGAAATAATGTGCCAATGTGATAATGTGTGAACGGTAACTTTCGCCCCATAACAACAAGTGTAGTAGAGCAAGCAAATAGTGTATATGTTTTCATCGAAGCCCTCTTTCCTTGAGCTTGGAGTAAATAGCAAATAGCATTACCAACACCAATATATTAAATACGGGATCTAACATATCTACGATACTCCTTAGTTCTTTTCCTATGGCGTAGCCCCGTTGATAGCCTTCGCTGTAACCAAGGGCGAGTGTGGTGTGTAACAGTTCTGTCGTTTTAGCCAAACAGACGGTGATAAAATTTATAATTACCATAATTCTTGTTTTTGGAGGGTGATACTTCATTATCGTTTTATCGATAGCAAAGTTAAAAACAAAATACAATAACAAAGTTTCTAAAACTCTATGTTTTATAACATAAACGCTTTATTTATTTGGCATTGATTAAATTATTTCGACTATTTTTGTCGGATTGGTTACGCTATTTCTCATTAAACTAAATACAAATCCTTTTTTAAAAACAAGAACTTATGTCAGACATTTCAAGAAGAGATTTTCTTAAGACAGGCTCGCTTGCTTTAGCTGGGCTTGTTATTGCGCCGAGTACCATACTCGGACGGAGTCATGGACATGTACCTCCCAGCGACCGACTGAATATTGCGGGGATAGGTATCGGTGGAATTGGACACACCAATCTCACTCATGTGAAAGATACGGAAAACATCGTAGCGCTTTGCGATGTGGACTGGAAGTACGCTAAAGGAGTGTTTGCAGAGTATCCCAATGCTAAAAAATACTGGGACTATCGCAAGATGTACGATGAAATGGGTAAGTCGATTGATGCCGTAATTGTGGCAACCGCCGACCATACCCATGCTATTATTACTGCCGATGCCATGACTATGGGCAAGCATGTGTATGTTCAGAAGCCGTTGACACATTCGGTGTACGAATCGCGTCTGCTCACCCGTCTGGCTGCTTCTACCGGCGTGGCTACGCAAATGGGTAATCAAGGGGCTTCGGACGAAGGCACCGACTTGGTGTGCGAATGGATATGGAACGGCGAGATTGGCGATGTCACCAAAGTAGAGTGTGCTACCGACCGTCCGATATGGCCGCAAGGACTGAATGCTCCCGAAAAGGTAGATCGCATACCGGGTACACTGAACTGGGATTTGTTTACCGGACCTGCTAAGCTGAATCCGTACAACGAAATCTATCACCCGTGGAATTGGCGCGGATGGTGGGACTATGGCACCGGCGCTTTGGGAGATATGGCGTGCCACATCTTGCACCAACCGTTCCGCGCGCTGAAGTTGGGCTACCCCACCAGCGTAGAAGGTTCGTCCACGCTGCTGCTGTCGGCTTGTGCTCCGCAAGCACAACATGTTAAGATGATATTTCCCGCACGCGATAACATGCCCAAAGTAGCTATGCCCGAAGTAGAAATCCACTGGTACGACGGTGGTTTACTACCCGAACGCCCCGAAGGATTCCCCGTAGGAAAGGAACTCATGGGACCCGGTGGCGGACTGACTATCTTCCACGGAACCAAAGATACGTTGGTGTGCGGTTGCTACGGACAAAAGCCTTTCTTGTTGTCGGGACGCGTCCCCAACGCACCGAAGGTGTGCCGACGTGTGCCCAATGCGATGAACGGTGGTCACGAAATGGACTGGGTGCGTGCGGCAAAAGAAAACCGTGCCGACCGTGTGCCTGCCAAAGCAGACTTTGCCGAATCGGGACCGATGAACGAAATGGTGGTGATGGGCGTACTTGCCGTGCGTCTGCAAGGACTCAACAAAACGTTGCAATGGGACGGCGTCAATATGCAGTTTACCAACATCGGCGAAAACGAAACCATTCGCACGGTGGTGAAAGACGGCTTTAAGATACACGACGGACACCCCACGTTCGATAAGACATGGACCGATCCGGTCAACGCACGCGAGTTTGCCGCCGAGCTGGTGAAGCATCACTACAGGCAAGGATGGCAATTGCCCGCTATGCCGTGACAATGTTACTACACATCCAATTAATTAACAATATGAATCTTATGAGAACTCTGTTTTATTCTTTAACTTGCCTGTTGACCGTAGGTTTGCTGACCTCTTGCGGACAGAAGAAGTCCGACGGTGCACAGGCGGAACAACCGGCTACCGAACTGTCGGTGTCGTACTCTAAATCGCTGAAAGCTCCCGAAACGGACAGCCTGAAACTGACAGTCGACAAAGACGGTTACATCGTTATATTCGACGGTAAAACATTCAACGGCTGGCGCGGATACGGCAAAGACCGTGTGCCCGGCAAGTGGACTATCGAGGATGGCTGCATCAAATTCAACGGCACCGGTGGCGGTGAAGCACAAGACGGCGACGGCGGCGACCTGATATTCGCCCACAAGTTTAAAAACTTCGAGCTGGAGCTGGAATGGAAAATCTCCAAAGGCGGCAACTCGGGCATCTTGTATCTGGCACAAGAGGTGACCTCTACCGATAAAGACGGCAACGAGGTTCTCGAACCCATTTACATCTCTGCGCCCGAATATCAGGTGCTCGATAACGCAAATCATCCGGATGCCAAATTAGGTAAAAACGGCGACCGCCAATCGGCTTCGCTCTACGACATGATTCCTGCCGTTCCGCAAAACGCCAAACCTTTCGGCGAGTGGAACAAGGCTAAGATTATGATATACAAAGGCACCGTGGTGCACGGACAGAACGACGAAAACGTGCTGGAATATCACCTGTGGACCAAGCAGTGGACGGATATGTTGCAGGCAAGCAAGTTCAGCGAGGAAAAATGGCCGTTGGCTTTCAGCCTGCTGAACAATTGCGGCGGCGAGAACCACGAAGGCTTTATCGGCCTGCAAGACCATGGCGACGATGTGTGGTTTCGTAATATCCGTGTGAAAGTAATGGATTAACAAATACCGTCGCATCCCATGAAAACAAATCTAAAATCATTGGCAATCGCCGTCCTTGCGGGGACGGCATTGCTCTCTTGTACCCAACCCAATCATTCTGAAAAAGTGAAAAAAGAAATTGCTATCCAACTCTACTCTGTAAGAGGTATCTTAAACAACGTGCAAAACAGCGAAACGCACGCCGACACGGTTTATACCAATCTTTTAGCCCGCTTATCCGCCATGGGCTACACCGGCGTTGAGGCTGCCGGCTATGCTAACGGAAAGTTTTACGGGCGCACACCCGAACAGTTCAAAGCCGATGTGGAAGCTGCCGGCATGGAGGTAATCTCATCGCATTGCAACAAACCGCTGTCGGCAGAAGAGTTGGCTACGGGCGACTTCACTCCTTCGCTGGAGTGGTGGAAGCAATGCTTTGCCGACCATAAGGCAGCCGGCATGAAGTATGTGGTGATGCCGTGGATGGATGTGCCCCAAACGCTTAAGGATTTGGCAACCTATTGCACTTACTACAACGCGGTGGGCAAACTTTGTAAGGAGCAAGGCATGTTGTTTGGCTATCACAACCACAGCCACGAGTTTGTGAAAGTGGAAGGCGAGGTGATGTTCGACTACATGCTCGCGCACACCAACCCCGACGACGTATTCTTTGAAATGGATGTGTATTGGGTGGTGCGCGGACAAAGCAGTCCGGTGGATTACTTCACCAAATACCCCGGTCGCTTCAAGATACTCCATATCAAAGACCACCGCGAAATCGGTCAGAGCGGTATGGTAGGATTCGATGCTATCTTTAAGAACGCCGTTCTTGCCGGTACCAAAGAGCTTGTTGCCGAAATAGAGGCGTACAGCATGCCGGTCGAAGAGAGCGTAAAGGTCAGTTTGGACTACCTGCTGGATGCTCCGTTCGTACAGGCTTCCTATCGTTAACTTCTTCCGAATGACAGGTATTTTCTTTGCCCCCATCGGCGGAAGCCGGTGGGGGCGTTAATGGTTACGGAGACAATTAACAGATGCCTTAGCGCATTGGCATCGGTTTTTCTCTATCTTTGTACTTCGTACCAAAACAGATTCGTAACAATGAACTTTGTCACTCCCGTAGAAATATCCGACCGGTTACCCCGGCTGACGCAACACAACGAACTATTGGTTATGGGGTCGTGTTTCGCCGAAAATATAGGTTCCAGACTGGCAGAAGCCAAGTTTCGTTGCGACGTCAATCCCTACGGCGTGCTCTACAACCCGCTGTCGATAGCCCAAGCCCTGCGCGAGATACTGGCAGGCAAGGTTTACACTCCCGACGATTTGCTGCAACACGGCGGACTTTGGCATAGCGCCATGCATCACGGCGACTTTTCTTCGGAAAGTACCGAAGAGATACTGCAACGCATCAATATGCGGTTGGGACAGGCGCACCGGCAATCGAACCGGTGGGATGTGCTGCTGCTCACTTTCGGCACGGCATGGGTCTATCTGCAAGAGGATAAGGTGGTGGGCAACTGCCACAAGCAGCCCGAAAAGTGCTTCGTGCGTCGGCGGTTGGAGCCTGAAGAGATTGTAACCGGGTACACCGGGCTTATTGCCGAACTAATGCGCCGACATCCCCACCTGAAAATAGTGTTCACCGTCAGTCCCATACGTCACGTCCGCGACGGTATGCACGCCAACAATCTGAGCAAGGCTGTACTGCACCTCGCCATAGACCGTCTGCAAGCCGCTTACCCTGATGCGGTAAGCTATTTCCCTGCCTACGAATTGTTGTTGGACGAGCTGCGCGACTATCGTTTCTATGCCGCCGACATGCTACATCCTTCGGAAGTGGCGGTGCAATATGTGTGGCAGAAGTTCGTGCAACACTGCTTCTCCCCCCAAGCCGTAATAATCATGAACGAATGTGAAGAGATACATAGAGCTTTGGCACATCGTCCTTTCAGACCCGCTTCGGACGAGTATAAGCGTTTTTTAGGTCAAATAATGTTAAGGATTGACCGACTTAGCGAAAAATACCCGTACTTAGATTTCCAAAACGAACGAGATGTATGTCATACTCTATTGATACAATAGCCGGGTATATAGCTGCCCGCCGTGTGGGAGATAATTCTGCTACGATAAGTTGGCTGCTTACCGACAGCCGCTCCCTGAATTTTCCCGAAGAGACACTGTTTTTTGCCTTGAAATCCAAGCGAAACGACGGTGCCCGCTATATTCCCGACCTTTATACACGAGGTGTACGCAACTTTGTGGTGAGCGAGAACGATGCCGACTCGTCGCAGCTTGCAGCACTCCAAAGCCGTCTGGAAGGTGCCAACCTGCTGGTGGTGGCGAACCCCTTGAAGGCGCTGCAAAAGTTGGCGGAGAAGCATCGCGAACATTTCAACATACCCGTAGTGGGTATCACCGGAAGCAACGGCAAAACCGTGGTAAAAGAGTGGCTGCATCAGCTTCTCGCCTCCGACCGTGTCATCACCCGCTCGCCCCGCTCGTACAACTCACAGATAGGCGTACCGCTGTCGGTATGGCAACTCACCGACCAAACCGAACTGGGTATCTTTGAGGCAGGTATCTCCGAACCCGGAGAGATGCGCGCACTCAAGAATATCATTCAACCCACCATAGGTATCCTTACCAACATCGGCGGTGCACATCAGGAAAACTTCTACTCGCTGCAAGAGAAATGCATCGAAAAAGTGTCGCTGTTTAAAGATTGCGACGTGCTGATATACAACGGCGACGACGAGTTTATAAGCAACTGCGTGTCGCGCACCCTGTCGTCGGCACGCGAGATTGCATGGAGCCGCAAGAATCAAGACTGTCCCCTCTATATAAAAAAGATAGAAAAGCGCGACGACAACACCTTTATAGTCTATCGCTATCTGGGCATGGAAAACAGCTTTACCATTCCCTTTATCGACGATGCCTCGATAGAAGATGCACTGCACTGTCTTGCCGCCTGCCACTACCTGATGCTGCCTGCGGAAAAGATTACCGAGCGGATGCAGCACCTCGAACCCGTAGCTATGCGACTGGAGGTGAAAGAGGGTAAAAACAACTGTCTGCTGATAAACGACAGCTACAACTCCGACTTGGTGTCGCTGGACATCGCACTCGACTTTCTTTACCGCCGCTCGCTGGTGAAAGGACTGAAACGTACCCTTATCTTGTCGGATATACTCGAAACCGGACAAAGCTTGTCTATCCTCTACCGAAGGGTGCAACAACTGATAGCCGGTCGTCAGGTCGACCGCATCATAGGGGTAGGGCACGACATCAGCTCGTGCGAAGCCCGCTTCAACATAGAACGCGCCTTCTTTCCCGACACCGAATCGTTGCTGACCGCCATTGCCAAAGGCAAACTGATGCTGTCTAACGAAATCATACTCATCAAAGGTGCCCGCCGATTCGGTTTCGACCGCCTCACCGAAGAGCTGGAAAAGAAAGTGCACGAAACCATCCTCGAAGTAAACTTGGGCGCGATGATAGCCAATCTGAACCACTATCGCGCCCTGCTCAACCCCGCCACCAAGGTGATATGTATGGTGAAGGCTGCCGCTTACGGTGCCGGTTCGCAAGAGATTGCCAAAACCCTTCAGGAACACCGTGTGGACTATCTGGCGGTGGCGGTTGCCGACGAAGGCTACGACCTGCGCCGTGCCGGTATCACCACCGGTATCTTAATAATGAATCCCGAGATGACTTCGTTCCACACTCTGTTCGAACACAATCTGGAACCCGAAGTTTACAGTTTCCACCTGTTGGAAGCTCTCATCAAAGAGGCGGAAAAAAGTGGCATTACCCGCTTCCCCATACACATTAAGGTTGATACGGGTATGCACCGGCTGGGCTTTGCTCCTCATGAGATGCCGCAACTCATCGAGCGATTGAAACATCAGGATGCCGTGATTGTACGCTCGGTGTTCTCGCACTTGGCAGCCGGCGACTCACCCCGTTTCGACGACTTCACCCGCGAGCAGATACGCCTGTTTGATGCCGCATCGACCGAACTGACGCAAGCTTTCGGACATCGCATCTTTCGCCATATCTGCAACTCGGCAGGCGCCGAACGATTCCCCGAAGCGCAATACGACATGGTGCGGCTGGGTATCGGCTTGTATGGCGTTAGTCCCGTAACAAACGCCGTCATCAACAATGTAAGCACACTAAAAACCACCATCTTGCAGATACGTGATGTACCCAAAGACGAAACCGTGGGCTACGGACGCAACGGTAAGCTGACGCGCGACTCGCGCATTGCCGCCCTGCCCATAGGCTATGCCGACGGTTTGAACCGTCATCTGGGTAACACCGCCGGTTACTGCTTGGTGAACGGCATGCACGCACCTTACGTGGGCAATATTTGCATGGATGTCTGCATGATAGATGTCACCGACATAGAATGCCGCGAAGGCGACAGTGTCGAAATATTCGGCGATAACCTCCCCATTACGGTGCTCTCGGATGCACTCGGTACCATTCCTTACGAAGTACTCACCGCCGTGTCGACTCGTGTCAAGCGGGTCTACTTCCAAGAGAGTTGACGCCATGCGTATTTCGTCTGCCATACACGTCTCCTTGAAGGGCTTTCTCGCGCTCCTTTTCCTACTCTGCGCTTGCAACCTTTCGGCGCAAGTGTACGGTGAAGCCGGAGATACGGCAAAGATAGATGTGCAGTTGGACGAAGTAACCGTGGTAACCCGCCGGCTCGGTACCCTGAAAAAGCGGAGCAGCGTAATGAACGAAGATATGATTACCGCCGGCGAACTGCTGCGCGCAGCCTGCTGCAACTTGGGCGAGAGCTTTACCACCAATCCCTCGGTAGATGTGAGTTATACCGATGCCGCCACGGGTGCCCGACAGATAAAGCTATTGGGGCTTGCCGGTACGTATGTGCAGATGCTCACCGAAAACATCCCTAACTTTCGCGGTGCCGCCTTGCCCTATGCATTGGGCTATGTACCCGGTCCGTGGATGCAAAGCATACAGGTGAGTAAAGGGGCTGCTTCGGTAAAGAACGGCTACGAGGCGATTACCGGACAAATCAATGTGGAGTTTAAGAAACCCCAGCAACCCGAAGCCGATTGGGTGTCGGCGAATCTCTTCGGCAGCAGCACCGGGCGGTGGGAAGCCAATGCCGATGCTACCCTCAACCTTAACTCCCGCTGGAGTACCTCGCTGCTGGCTCACTACGAAAACGAAACACTGCGGCACGATGCCAATGGTGACGGCTTTCAGGATATTCCGCGTGTGACGCAATACAACCTCTGGAATCGTTGGGCGTATATGGGCGACCATTATGTGTTTCAGGCAGGTATCAAAGCATTGCACGAAACACGCAGCAGCGGACAAACACCCCAAGGTGCTTCCGACCCGCGCTACCTCATCGGCATCGAAACCGACCGATACGAACTCTTTACCAAGAATGCCTATATCTTCGATAAAGAGAAGAATACCAATCTGGCACTTATCTTGCAAGGTACACTGCACAAACAGAATGCCGGCTACGGACGCCGATTCTACGACGTCGACCAAACGGGTGTGTATGCCTCGCTGATGTTCGAAACGGAGTTCACTCCCATGCACAGCCTCTCTACCGGACTTAGCTTTAACTACGACCGTTACGACCAGCACTACCGACTGAGCGGTACGTATGGCTCGACGGCAGGCTTGGAGCAAGACATCATTCCCGGTGCGTACGCCCAGTACACCTTTAATTATAACGATATTCTTACGCTCATGGCGGGCATTCGTGCCGACTACGACCCCGACCCCGCTATCGGCGACAGTCACCTGTTTGTTACTCCGCGGGCACACCTCAAGTACGCTCCGAACGAAACCGTCAACTTCCGCTTGTCGGTCGGCAAGGGTTATCGTATGCCGCACGTGCTGGCGGAGAACAACAACCTGCTGGCAAGCAGCCGCCTCCTTACGATAGAAGAGAATCTGCAACGCGAAGAAGCATGGAACTACGGGGGCGGTGCCGCCTTCTACCTGCCTCTGTTCGGCAAGACACTCAACCTCAACGCAGATTACTACTACACCGAATTCCGTCGGCAAGTGGTCGTCGACAGGGAGACCAATCCGTATGTCGTCTATTTCGACAACCTGCGCGGGCGTTCGTATTCGCACGCCTTTCAAGTCGACCTCACCTATCCGCTGTTTCGCGGGTTTACGTTCACCGCCGCCTATCGCCTCACCGATGCAAAGACCAACTACAACGGCACGCTGAAGCAACGCCCGCTGACCGGTCGGCACAAGGGACTTTTCACCGCTTCGTATCAAACCAACATGGGGCTGTGGCAGTTCGACGCCACCCTGCAACTCAACGGAGGGGGACGAATGCCTGCTCCCTACACCCTTGCCGACGGCACTCCTTCGTGGGATGAATACTACCGCGGCTTCCCTCAACTCAACGTGCAAGTCACCCGCTTCTTCCGCCGCTGGTCGGTCTATGCCGGTGGCGAAAACCTCACCAACTTTAAACAAGCACATCCCGTTATCGGTGCCGACGACCCGTGGGGCAACCGCTTCGATGCCACCATGGTGTGGGGACCGACGCACGGCGCTAAAGCATACATAGGAATCAGATATAATATACCCCGATTATGAAAAGAATCATTTTTACGCTGGTCGTAGCACTGATAAGTACGGCGACCGTATTGGCAAAAGACCTTAGAGTAGCCGTTTTTAAGGTGACCAAGATGCACTGCGAAAACTGCGAAAAGAAAATCACGAACAACAACCGCTTCGAGAAAGGAGTGAAGGACATTACCACCGACCTCGAAACAAAAGTTGTGACCGTTACCTACGATGCCGACAAGAACACCGTAGCAAACATTCAGGCGGGCTTTAAGAAGATTAACTACGAAGCCGAACTGGTAAAGGAAAGCAAGAAAGAGGAGGAGAAGTGAAATTGACTGTTACCGATTGGGGCACCGTCGCCTATGACGATGCTTGGCAACGGCAGACCCGTCTGTTCGACGAATTGATACAACTGAAACAGGCGGGGCTGCCCTACGAAAATCACATTATCTTCTGTGAACATCCGCACGTCTACACCATAGGGCGCAGCGGAAAAGAAAACAACATGCTGCTTTCCGAAGAGCGTTTGCGCGAGATTGGCGCAACCTACTACCACATCGACCGCGGTGGCGACATCACTTATCACGGTCCGGGACAGGTGGTGTGTTATCCCATCGTCAATCTGGAGGAATTTGAGTTGGGTCTCAAAGAGTATGTACACCTACTCGAAGAGGCGGTCATCGGTGTGTGTACCTCTTACGGCATTGCCGCAGGTCGTTTGGCAAAAGCTACCGGCGTGTGGATAGAAGGTGGGGGCAACCCCATTCGCAAGGTATGTGCCATAGGCGTACGCAGCAGTCATTTTGTTACCATGCACGGCTTGGCACTTAATGTCAACACCGACCTGCGCTATTTCAGTTACATCAACCCCTGCGGTTTTGTGGATAAAGGAGTCACCTCGCTGCAACACGAACTGGGTCGCGAAGTAGCTATCGGAGAGGTAAAAAGCCGCCTCGAAGAGCAGTTGAGGCAGTTACTTTAATCGATTCGGTACACCTTCGAAGAGTCGCGTCGTGTCAGTGCCTTTTTTGCTTGCTCCAATGCATCCCTAATGTTGTCTTCGTACGCACTGTAGTCGAACGAAAAGTTGTCAATAGAGAAATTACGACCTTCCCAGTCGAAGTTGAACATGCGGGTACTTTTGTGGATTACCGAAACCGTGGCATTGCCCGCCGAGCTTTGCGAGTACGAGTAAGATACATCGCCGAAGCGGCAGAAGATGCTGCTTACTATTTTGCCTTTGCGGCTTATAATCTCCTGTTCGGCAGATTCGCTGTCTTTGCGGAAAGCTTTTTCAAACTCTTCGCAGAGAGGCTTATTATCCTTAATGGTAATGGTTACGGCAGAATGTTCCAGCTCTCCCGTTTTCTTGTCTTTACGGCGGATGATGTTGATATCCACGTCGTCCATGGTTTCGCACTTCTGTATCAAAATTTTCAAGGTTTCTTGTGCATGTACTTCTGTGGGCAGGCTTACCAAGAAAGCGAAAGCCATTGCCGCGATGGTTGGAATAAGTTTCATATTAATGAGGGGTTTCTTAGTGAATAATCGGTTTATTGCAGTCGACACCCAGAATCCTTTTTACCTCTTCGCGTGTTGCTTCGTCGGGAAAAGCATTCACAATGTCTTGATACTGTTGGTGTACCTGCTGGGCTATCTCGCGGCATACGGCATCCTTTTCTTCCGGATTGGTCAGCATTACGCCGTTGCGGGTCACATAAATCTTATCGTTCTCTTGGTGATAAGTCGTCCACCACCAGCCGGCGGAGAGCATTATCAGCAGAGAAGCTGCGATGCCTGCCGCCCGGCGGAGTGTGCGTTTGAGCGTTCTTTTCGGTGCAGGCGCCTTTTCCATTCCCTGTTCGAAGAAGTCGAACATCTCCCGGTAGGGTTTCCACCGGTCGGGAAGTTCTTTTTGTCGGAAGAAGCGATACAAGGTACGTTCTTCTTCGTTGTCGGTCGCTCCGTCAAAGAAGCGGGCGAGCAATTGTTCTATTTGTTCGTCGGTCATCATATATGCATATTCTTATATTGTTCTTGTTTCAAAAAAGCGTCGCGCACTTTGCGTCTGGCTCGCGACAGATTCATGCGTACCGCTTCGGCACTGCTGCCGGTTAGTTCGGCAATCTCTTCCACTTCCAATCCGTCCAGATGTTTCATTCGCAAGATGTGGCGTTGCGCGTCGGGCAGCGAGTCAATCAATAGCTCGATGCGCTGTATGCCCTCTTTCTGTTCCAGTGCCACGTCGGGCGTCACGCTGTCTTGCATCGGCGGTGCTATTTCCAGCGGCTCTTGTCGGTACGAAGCACTTCGCAAACGGTTCACACATAAGTTGTGTGTGATGCGCGAGGCAAGTGCCGACAAGCTGTCGTAGCAATCCAGTCCGTCGCGGATGCTCCACAACTTCAGGTAAACCTCCTGTACGATATCTTCGGCATCTTCCTTGTCGCCCAGCATCCGCTTGGCTTGGCAAAGCAAGTTGCCACGCAGGGGTAGCACTGTCTCTTTAAAATCTTTCAGTTCCATTGATATAGATAAGACAATGCAAGGAGGCAAATGTAACATCGGGGAGGGAAATTTTTACAGAAAGCCAACAATTTATCGGAGGTAGTGGTTTGTTAGTTGTTGTTTAGTGAGAAATAATTATGTATCAGTAATATATTGTCTTTGCACTGCACTTTCTTTACCGTCCGACCAACGTCGGACGAGCGTCCGACCAACGTCGTACGGTCGTACAACCATCG
>JAISHU010000127.1 GCA_031262385.1 Mediterranea sp. (in: CFB group bacteria) | reverse complement strand
GCAAAGAGTTTGGTGATTTCGACGAACTGTGGGCACTTATCGTAAACAACTACGACGGTTACCGCTTCTTGCCGGAAGCACGCCCGTTGTTCAATTCCACCATACTGACTTAGTTTCTGAAGAATTATGCCGAACTACACGGCGGCATCCCCGAAGAACTGATTGACGAGAACCTACGCACCGACATCGGCTGGATTCGTCGCCTTACCCTAACACTGGAGAATGCCAAAGAGATGCTGGATAAGTTAGTAATAGACGACGAACTTATCTACTCTACCACCGAAATGCGCAGCAAGTTTAACAAACAGAAGTTCTTCGAAAAGGAGTTTTACCCCATTATTTTGTATTACACGGGAATTACTACGTTAAAAAGCCGGTTTACTATGTGCTTACCTAATCTGACGATGCGCAGTTTATTACCAGAACTACTACAACGAAATGAATAAAATCATCGGTTCGGCACGCGAAGAAGACATCGCACAAGTAAAGGGTTATGCTAAGGATATCAACGCCCGCTTCCCCAATTATCAAATGCGTACCTATGTGGTGTATCTTGCCGCCGGCAAGTGCTGCAAGGTGTACGAGGTGGTGTAGCTAATCAAAATAGGAGTAGAGTTTACTGCCGACGTCTCTTCCGCACTTACGCCGGATGAGGTGAAGAAAGAAAAGGGCTTCGAGATGTGGCTCGAAGAAGATAGACTTTTATTTACCTAATATTGAATAGCCCCCGTTACTCGCAAAAGTAGCGGGGGCTTATTGTTAGAGCCTGTTGTTGCTGTTTTACTTCAATTCCCAGCCCAGTGCGCTGGCGCCCAATACGGCGGCATCCGAGTCTTTCAGTTCGGACATCAGCAGCTTGGTTTTGCCTTTGAAGATGGCAAGTACGTTGTCGTCGATGGCTTTCTGTACAGGTTTGAAAATGTAGTCGCCCGCTTTTGCCAAACCGCCGAACAATACAATGGCTTCGGGGCTGGAGAAGGCGATGAAGTCTGCCAGTGCTTCGCCCAGAATAGTGCCGGTGTATTCAAAAATATCCTGTGCCAGTTTGTCGCCTTGAATGGCGGCATCGTAAACGTCTTTCGAGGTAATCTCTTCGGAAGAGATGCTGCGTAGCATGCTGGGGTCGGTGCGTGCCGTGAGAAACTCGCGTGCCGTGCGTGCCACACCGGTAGCCGAACAGTAGGTTTCCAAACATCCGTGACGACCGCATCCGCACAAACGACCGTTGACGCGGCGGATGATGCTGTGTCCCAGTTCGCCGGCAAAGCCGTCGTGACCGTAAACCATTTGACCGTTGATAACGATGCCGCTACCGACACCGGTACCCAGAGTAATCATGATAAAATCTTTCATACCGCGCGCAGCACCGTAAGTCATCTCGCCGATAGCTGCCGCATTGGCATCGTTGGTGAGGGCGGTAGGGATGTTAAGGCGTTCCTCGAACATGGAAGCCAAGGGAATGACGCCTTTCCAAGGAAGGTTGGGAGCAAATTCAATGTTGCCGTTGTAGTAGTTGCCGTTGGGCGCTCCGATGCCGATGCCTTTAATCTTATCCGCTCCGCCGTTGGCTGCAATGAGTTGCGACAGTGTGGCGCATACTTCGTCTACATAATCTTCGGCTTTTTCGTGCGAGCCTGTTTTAATGGAACCGCTTGCGAGAATGGTGCCGCGGGCATCTACAATACCAAAGACGGTGTTGGTGCCGCCAATGTCAATCCCTACTACATAGGGCTTTTCCATAGTTGAATTCATGCTGATTTGTTATTATGAAGTTAATATTGAATGTTTTGTACGGCAAATTACCTAAAGAAAACTGACACCTCAAAATATTTTCAGAAAAAAATCCTTTACTTTGCAACTTTCTGTTTCGCTCGTTCGTCTAATAGACAATTCATCGCATTATAACTACTAAAAAATAACCAAAGTGATTCAACTGAAAGACATTAACAAGACCTATAACAATGGTCAACCGTTGCACGTACTCAAAGGAGTTGATTTGGATATCCAACGGGGAGAGTTTGTTTCTATCATGGGGGCTTCGGGTTCGGGCAAATCGACACTCCTTAATATATTAGGGATTCTCGATACCTACGACACCGGCGAGTACTATCTCAACGGTACGCTTATCCGCAACCTCAGCGAAACGAAGTCCGCCGAGTACCGCAACCGTATGATTGGCTTTATCTTCCAGTCGTTTAATCTCATCAATTTCAAGAATGCCGTAGAAAACGTGGCACTGCCGCTGTTCTACCAAGGTGTGAGCCGTCGCAAGCGTAATGCACTCGCCATGGAGTATCTCGACCGCTTGGGATTAAAAGATTGGGCGCACCACATGCCCAACGAAATGTCGGGCGGACAAAAGCAGCGTGTGGCAATTGCCCGTGCATTGATTACCCAACCGCAAATTATTCTTGCCGACGAACCTACGGGTGCGCTGGATAGTAAAACGTCGGTAGAAGTTATGGAGATACTCAAGGAGTTGAACCGTAACTCGGGTATGACGCTGATAGTGGTGACGCACGAAAGCGGCGTGGCAAACCAAACCAACAAGATTATTCACATCAAGGACGGTATCAT
>JAISHU010000121.1 GCA_031262385.1 Mediterranea sp. (in: CFB group bacteria) | reverse complement strand
ACGTGCGCATGCCGATAAGTTTACCCAATCCCAGTGCACGGAAGCCCCACGGGAAGAGGTCGCCGTCGGAAGCCGAATATTTGTTGATAAGACATACCTTGGGACCGGTTTGAGTAGCTTCGGGCACGGTACCGATATTCGTGGAGTGGCGCGACATAGTGAGGCGATAGGCTTCGCGCGACAGGCGCTCCAGAATCATAGGCGATACATTGCCACCGCCATTGCTGCGGTCGTCGATAATCAAGCCTTCTTTGTCGACTTGCGGATAGAAGTAACGCGAAAACTCGTTCAAGCCCTCCACGCCCATATCGGGTATGTAGATGTAACCAATCTTGCCGCCCGAAGCTTTGTCTACCTTACGGATATTCTCTTGAATCCATGCGTAGTGGTAAAGCGGGTATTCGTCGGAAATGGGGGTAATAACCACCTTATGGGCACCGGCAAGTTGCGCTTTACCGTTTACCGTCAGTTCGGTACGCACGCCTGCCTTGCCTACCAGCAGGGCATACATATCTTTTACGCTATTGGTAGGTACGCCGTCGATAGCCACGATGTAGTCGCCCTGTGCAACTTTCACGCCCGGTTCGGTAAGCGGAGAGCGCAGTTTGCGGCTCCACGACGCACCTTCGAGAATCTTTTCGAGACGGAAGAAACCCGTAGACGGGTCGCGCGATATTTCGGCGCCGAGCATACCGGTTTGCAGACGTGCAGGCTGGTCGTACTCACCCAGATTGACGTAGGCATGTCCGCTGGTCAGTTCGCCTATCATTTCACCGATGACATAATTCAAGTCGACGCGGTTCTTTACATAAGGCACCAGCACACCGTACTTCTCCTTCATGGCTTTCCAGTTCACGCCGTGCATATTGGGTTGGTAGAAGCCGTCGCGGAATGCCCGCCAAGCCTCATCGAATATCTGCGCCCACTCTTTGGGATAGTCGGTGGTGACCGTCATATCGCCGGTGTAGACAGGCTCTTTCAGGTTAACAGGCACGCCGGACAGGGAGGTGACGTAGAGTTTGTTGCGCTGCGTAAACAGAGCATGGGTAGGTTTGCGGTTGTTGGTCACGCCCATGTATCCGTCGGCAACCTCTTCTTCCTTCAGACTTTTCAAGTCGAAGCATTTGGTTTTACCTTGTTGGATATAATAGATGCGATTGGCATCGGCATAGACGGTGCCGTAGCGTCCCGGACGAATAGGCAGACTGAGGATGCGGTCGCCAATGCCGTCGGGGTCGAAGCGTACCAACGAATCTTTCTTTGCTTTGTCGGCGAGTGCGTTGACCTGCGGGTCGGGGGTGAGGAAAGGCGAAGGAGTATCTTTGGTGAGCAGTGCGATATAGATATTACTCATGTTGGTATAGACATGATTCCACTCCAGCGCGCCGTAGGTGGGGTTGAAGTCACGGTCGGAGACAAACACCAGATACTTGCCGTCGTTGCTGAAGAGGGGCTGGCTCGACGAGTACCATTTGTCGGTAACGGCGTACTCTTTTTTGGCGGCGATGTCGTAGAGATAGATGATGCTATACATGTTGCTCGACGGACGGGTGTAGGTCAGCCAGCGGCTGTCGGGCGAGAACTGCACGCTACGAAACTCCGCAAGGGGTTCTTGTGCCACCGTACTTTTTCGTTTGGAAGCGACATCTACCAGTACGATGCGGTTGTTGCGGTCGGTGTAGGCTATCTGTTTGGCATCGGGCGACCACACAAAGCGGCGGATGTAGGTGTCGTTGTCGCGTGTGAGTTGTTCGGTCTTACCGTCGGCAACGGTGTAGAGCCAGAGTTCCGTTTCACCGGTGGCATCGGAGATATAGGCAACAGACTTACCGTCGGGTGCCCAGTCGGCGGCACGCTCGTGAACGCCCGGCGTACGAGTGATGTTGCGCGTCACGCCTTTGGTCACCGGAACGTCGAACACATCTCCGCGTGCCGTCAGAACCAGACGGGTGCCGTCGGGCGAAAGAGCAGCATCGCTTATCTGTGACGCCACGTTCTTTACTTCGCTGCGGGCGTAGATATTATCCGAGGCAAGGGTGACATTGACCTGTTCCGCCCGTCGGGTTTGGGTATCGAACTTATAGAGATAGCCTCCCTTTTCGAAGACGATGGTGTGTCCGTAAATGCAGGGGAACTTGATGTCGTAGTCGGTGTATCGTGTCACCTGCTCGGTTTGCTTCGTTTGTCGGTTGTAGACAAAGAGGTTCATAGTGCGGTTGCGGTCGGAGAGGAAAAAGATTTCGTTGCCGTCCCACATAGGGAAGATGTCCTGCGCGGGGTTGTCGGTAACCCGTTCTACACTCTTTTTGTCGGCGTTGTAAATCCACACTTCGGCAGCTTGTCCGCCTTGGTAGTACTTCCACGTACGAAACTCACGCATGGTGCGGTTGTAGGCAAGTTCTTTGCCGTCGGGCGAGTAAGAGCAGAAGCCGCCTTCGGGCAGGGGAATCACTTGAGGCATGCCACCTTGAGCACCTACTTGCCACAGTTTACCGTCGAAGCCGTCGCCGATGCGGTTGCGATAGACAATTTGCTTACCGTCGGGCGTCCAAGTCATCACGATGTTGTTGGGACCCATGCGGTCGCCCAAGTCATCGCGCGAGTTGGTGGCAGTATAGGTCAGTCGCAGTGGTTCGCCTCCGTCGGCAGGAATGGCATATACTTCGGTATTACCGTCGTACTGCCCGGTAAAAGCGATGGTTTTCCCGTCGGGCGAGTAGCGGGGAAACATTTCGTAGCCCACATGTGAGGTAAGGCGAACAGCCTCTCCTCCGTTGATTGATACTCGGTAGAGGTCGCCTGCATAGGCAAAGGCAATCTCTTGTCCATTAGTAGCGGGGAAGCGCAACAAGCGTGCTTCGCCGGTGGTAGCAGCTTGACCGACAGCCGTAGAAAGGGCTATAAAGGTAGTTGCTGCAAGGATAGAAAGTTTATTCATGATAAAAACGTTTGCGGCAAAAGTAAGAAAATATGCTCTAACAAAGAGACAAACCACTTTCTTTTATACCTTTGTGCGATTTTAAATCCGAACTGCCACCGGCACAAAAGCATGCCGAATGCAGCATAACTTAAAAACAGAAAAGATTTATAAATGATTATGACTTACCATCAACTTTACCAAAACATCCTGCGTAAACGCTCGTTTTTGTGCGTGGGCTTAGACACCGATATTCGGAAAATCCCATCCCATTTACTAAAAGAAGAAGACCCCGTCTTTGCTTTCAACAAAGCCATTATTGATGCCACCGCCGACCTTTGCATTGCCTACAAGCCCAATTTGGCGTTCTATGAGAGCATGGGCGTAGCAGGGTGGATCTCTTTTGAAAAGACCGTAAAATACATCAAGACAAATTACCCCGACCAGTTTGTAATTGCCGACGCCAAACGCGGCGACATCGGTAACACCTCCGCCATGTATGCCCGCACGTTCTTCGAGGAGTTAGACATCGATGCCGTTACGGTGGCGCCGTATATGGGCGAAGATAGTGTGACGCCTTTTCTTACTTATCCGGGTAAATGGGTCATTCTGCTGGCACTCACCAGCAACAAAGGTTCCGCCGACTTTCAGTTGACCACCGATGCCAACGGCGAACAGCTTTTCGAAAAGGTGTTGCGCGTATCGCAAGTGTGGGCACGCGACAGCCAAATGATGTATGTGGTAGGCGCCACGCAAGGAAGTGCTTTCGAGAATGTTCGCCGACTTGCTCCCCGTCACTTTCTGCTGGTGCCCGGCGTAGGCGCACAGGGCGGCTCGCTACAGGAAGTTTGCCGATACGGTATGACGTCGGAGTGCGGACTGATAGTCAACTCCAGCCGCGCCATTATCTATGCCGACAGCGGCGAACAATTTGCCGAAGCTGCACGCCGCGCCGCGCACGAAGTTCAGCAGGAAATGAACCTCTTGCTGAAATAAAGAGAAAGCAGTTCCTTCCGGAACCGTCCGACGAAACGGCACAGATGGCCAAGATACACTACGACTTTCGTTAGTGGAAGTGAGCGAGATAATCCGCATCAACCCGTATGTTCATGAAAACCCAAATATGTATCCTACTACTGACGGTATGCTGCCATCTCACCGCCTACCCTATCTATTTTAAACACATAGGTAGAGAAGACGGCTTGGCACAAGTGTCTGTGATGAGCATCTATCAAGACGAATTGGGACGGATATGGTTCGGCACCATGGAAGGGGTGAGTATGTACGACGGCGAACGCATGCAGTCGTTCAAGCCGTCGGGAGAAACCCAAGAGACGGGCATCGGCAGCGCCAACTATTACATTACCGGCGACGAACGCGGCAACCTGTACTTTATGTCCGACCACTCGCTGGTGGCTTACAACCTGCGACGGCAAACATTTACACGTCTGAAAGAAAACAACGTGCACAGTGTGTCGCGTTCGGGTAAATCGCTCTGGGTAGGTTGCAGCGATACCCTCTACACCTTCGACGATAACCGGCAACTGCATTACTTTACCGACTTGAAGCAACCCGTCGGCGAGACGCAGATTCAGCGGGTGTGTACAGACCACGAAGGCAATGTGTGGATAGGTACCACCGACGGACTGTTTTGCTATCGCCCCGACGGTACGCTCGAAGAGGTGATTCCGAAAGAAAACATCTACGCTATTTTCGAAGATTCCTATCGTACCCTGTGGGTGGGCACGCGCTATCACGGCATGTACAAACGGAAGCAAGGCGAAGCATTCGTGTACATCAGCCACAATCCGCATACTGCCAACGGTTTGGTGAGCAACCAAGTGCGCTGTTTCGAAGAAGACGGCTACGGCAACATTTGGATAGGAACATTTATGGGACTCAACAAATACAACCCACGCACCGACACCTATACCCTGTATGCCACCGACGACCTGCCGGGAAGCTTGCAACATTCGTCGGTGTTCTCGCTGTTCAAAGACCGTCAGGGCAACATATGGGTGGGAACCTATTACGGAGGCGTAAACTACTTCAACCCCGAAAAAGATATTTTCACCTACTACCCTGCGAACCGTACACGCAGCGACTGCCTCAACTTTCCGTTTGTAGGCAACATGGTAGAAACCGATGATAACCGCCTGTGGATTTGTACCGAAGGGGGCGGACTAAACGGCTACAATCGCACCACCAAACAGTTTACGCACCATATCGCCGACGGACGTCCCGGCAGCATTGCGCACAACAATCTGAAAAGCATCTGCTACAACGCCTTCCGCAACGAACTCTATATCGGCACACACACCGGCGGGCTTTCGATTTATCACACTGACACAGGACTATTCGATAACTACTTGGGCGAAGATTATCCGCAAAACATAGCCGGCAACGTGATTAACGACATCAAGATATACGACCACCAATCGCTGTTGCTGCTCACCGGAAGAGGACTCTTTCGGTTCGACCTGCCAACCCGCAGGGTAACTCCGTTTTTCAGCCATTCCGTTACCACGGCACACAGTTTCTGGGTGGATGCCGAAAAAGCCGTATGGATTGCCGGTACCCACGAATTGTACCGCATCATACCCGACCGTCCGGAGATGGAAGAAATCTATCCCTACGGAGGAAACGAACTGGAACAACACGAGGTGGTGAAAATATTCGAAAACCGCCGGCAACAATTGCTGCTCGCTACGCGCGGGTCGGGTCTCTTTCTCTTCGACCGCTCCACCAAAGAGTTTCGGCAGTTGTTCGCCGACGAACACTCTGCTTCGCCAAGCTTCTTTTATAATATGGTGCAATCCGAACAAGGCACCCTTATTGCATCGACGGACATCGGACTGCTGTTTATCGCGCCCGACTTGGAGAAATACGAAACACTACCGCTCCATACCCTTCCTATCTCCAGCATCAACGAAGGTTGCGGATTGCTGGTATCTCCCGGCGGCGAAATCTTTGTGGGCGGTACCAACGGAGCCGTCTCTTTCTTCGAACAAGATTTACTGGAACCCCCACCTTACTATAAGCTCTATTTTTCGAACCTCTACCTGAACAACCACGCGGTACTACCCGGCGACGAACATCACGTGCTCACCGAAGCGCTACCCTATACCAAGCATGTTACGTTGCCGCACAACCTCAATTCGTTCAGCGTTGATTTCACGACAAACAACTATGTGAGTACCCTTTCCGAAGTCAGCTACGACTATTGCCTCACAGGTTACGACCAGCAGTGGATAAGGGCAGCACACAACGACATAGCCTACTCACACCTGCCGGCGGGACACTATACCCTGATGGTGCGCGAAAACCGACAAGACAACAGTCACCCGACGAACATCATCCGCTTGGACATCACCGTGAAGCCGCCGTTTTATGCCACTTGGTGGGCTTACCTTATCTATCTGCTGACGGTGACGGCTATCGGGTGGACGGTGTACCAACTACGCCGCCGACAGCAAGTATTGCAAGAGTCGCTGGAGAAAGAGCGGTTAGAGAAAGAGAAGAACGAAGAGATAAGCAACATCAAGGCGCAGTTCTTTACCAACATCTCGCACGAGTTTCGCACACCGCTCACACTGATAATCTCGCAATTGGAAGTACTGATGCAGAACCACTCGCTTTCGTCGTCCATGCACGCCAACCTGACGCGAATCTCCAAAAACGCCCAAAAGATGCGCAAACTTATTACCGAGCTGCTGGACTTCCGTAAGTTGGAACAGGGACATCTGAAGCCGGAAGTGCGCGAACAAGACCTCACGGCTTTCTTGAGGGAAGTCTACCTGTCGTTCTACGAACACGCTGCCAACCTCTCCATTAATTACCGCTTTACGGCACCCGACGGAGTGTTGATGTGCCGCTTCGACCCCACACAAATGGAGAAAGTGTTTTCCAACCTGCTCTCCAACGCCTTTAAATATACGAAAGCCAACGGCACCGTCGAACTGGTGATAGACAACCACTCCGACACGGACTATGCCGTGAAAGTGATAGACAGCGGCATAGGCATCGCCCCCGAACACCTCAACAAGATATTCGACCGTTTCTATCAGGCAGGCGGCGAAGTAAGGCAAAGCGCGGGAGCCGGTACAGGCATCGGGTTGGCACTGAGCCGCAGCATTGTAGAAAGCCACGGCGGAAACATCGAAGTCAACAGCACATACGGCTACGGAAGCATCTTCACCGTACATCTGCTGAAAGGTAACAGCTATTTTAAAGACGACGAACTGAGCACACAGGCATTGGCATACGACCGCGATACATCGGAGGTACCACCCTTGCCGGCACCCGACGACGAAAGCACCGGTTACAAAGTGTTGTTGGTGGAAGACAACGAAGAGATGCTCCAACTGCTAAATACCATCTTTGCCGGAACCTACACCGTACTGACGGCACACAACGGCGAAGAAGGCATTGCCGTGGCACGTCGCGAACTGCCCGACATCATTGTGAGCGACATCATGATGCCTGTTATGTCGGGCATCGAATTGTGTATGCAGATAAAAAACGACTTCAACATCTGCCACATCCCCGTGGTGCTGCTCACCGCCCTTACTTCGCCCGAACAACAGATGGAAGGCTTGCAGCGGGGTGCCGACGACTACATCAGCAAACCGTTCAGCGCCCGGGAGCTGTTGACACGCTGTAATAACTTGGTGCGCAACCGCATCATCTTGCAGAAGAAATTCGGTACCGAAAAAGAGTTCAACGCACAGGCACTCGCCTCCAATCCCATCGACCAGAAGTTTCTGGACAGTGTAAACCGGATGATTGAAGAACACATGGAGGACGAGAACTTCGACGTAGACTATATCGCCCGTAGTTTGGCGCTGAGCCGCAGTTCCTTCTACAGCAAATTCAAAGCCTTAACGGGCGTCACCCCCAAGCATTACGTTCTCAACTACAAACTAAAGATTGCCGCCGACCTGCTGACCGAACACCCCGAGTTGCAGATTGTCGAGATAGGCACCCGTTTGGGCTTCAGTTCCTCCCGCTATTTCAGCCGCTGCTTCAAAGAGAAGTTCGGCGTATCGCCTGCCGAGTATCGCAAGAGCGGCACGGGAGAGTAGATGATTGCCCCTTGACTGCGCCTTCAGCGCAAAAAACAGCCCCAAAAAGAACTTTATGAAATTATCCCGGCAAGTTAGCGCGATAACGTGCCGGGATAACACAATAATTCGGCGGGATATACAGCTTAACTTGCCGGGATAATTTGCTAAGCCGGCAGTTGATTCGTTGTTTTCGCCGAGTTGGTTCTCCTCTTTTTTATTTCAATAAAATCAAAACAGCTTCTTAATATCGTAAAAGATATGATAACACTCATTATATATATGGTACTAAGTACGATAACTATTAATTTGATAAATAGTGTTTTATAACATACTACATTTACAGATTTTATTTGCACGTATCAAGCAAAGTTGATTATATTTGCCGCCGTAATAACAACAATCGTATGCAAAACACCCTACATAACCAACCGCTGGCAAACAACCACATATCAGTAGACTGTGTGGTGCTCGGCTTTGACGGCGAACAACTTAAAGTACTGTTGCTAAAGCGAATGGGCGAAGAACACGGAGAGGTATTTCACGATATGAAGTTGCCGGGAAGTCTCATTTATATGGATGAAGACTTGGACGAAGCCGCCGCCCGCGTGTTGAACGAACTCACCGGAATGAAGAATGTAAACTTGGTGCAGTTCAAAGCTTTCGGTTCCAACAACCGTACCAAAGACCCCAAAGATGTGCATTGGCTGGAACGCGCCATGAAGCAAAAGGTGGAGCGCATCGTTACCGTAGCTTACCTCTCGCTTATCAAGATTGACCGCGCACTGGGCAAAGGACTGGAAGACTATCAGGCACGCTGGGTATCGCTGCACGAATTGCAGTCGCTCACACTGGCATTCGACCACAACCTCATCATTCGCGAAGCACTGACGTACGTACGCCAACATGTGGAATTTAACCAGTCGGCATTGTTCGACTTGCTGCCCCGCAAGTTTACCGCCGCACAATTGCGCTCGCTCTACGAGGTTATTTACGGCAGACGCATCGACGTACGCAACTTCCACAAAAAAATTGCCATGATGGAATACATCGTACCTCTGGAAGAAAAAGAACAAGGCGTGGCGCACCGGGCGGCACGCTACTACCGCTTCGACAAGAAGCTATACAACAAACAACGAGTAAAAAGGAACGGGTAAATAAAATATGCCTATATGCTAAGGTACTAATCAGGCTGCGCACAGCTCGATTACCTACCGTGCCTTAGCGATATAAATACTGATATGATGAAATACTAAAAAGCCGATTGCTTATTTACTGATTTGCCGAACGGGTGGTGCGTAACCCATCAGCACATTAGCATATCTGCACATCGACACATTATTAAAGTTATGTTTTTATTAGGTTATGACATTGGAAGCTCCTCCATAAAAGCGAGCCTTGTAAACGCCGAAACCGGCAAGTGTGCCGCATCGGCTTTTTTCCCGAAAACCGAAGCTGCCATTACCGCCGTACGTCCGGGGTGGGCAGAACAAGACCCCGAAAGCTGGTGGGAATACCTAAAAGATGCAACCGCCGACGTGCTGACCCGTTCGGGTGTGAATGCCATCGAAATAAAAGCGATTGGCATCTCTTACCAGATGCACGGACTGGTATGCGTGGACAAAGACCAACAAGTGTTGCGCCCCTCCATTATTTGGTGCGACTCACGGGCGGTACCCTACGGCGAACGCGCATTCAACGACTTGGGCGAAGAACGGTGTCTGAAGCATCTGCTGAACTCACCGGGCAACTTCACCGCCTCCAAACTGGCATGGGTGAAAGAGAACGAACCTCAGATATACGACCGTATATATAAGGTGATGCTGCCGGGCGACTACATCGCCATGAAGCTGAGCGGAGAAATCTGCACCACTCTGTCGGGTCTATCCGAAGGGATGTTCTGGGACTTCCGCGAAGGCAGTGTGGCAAACTTCCTATTGAACTACTACGGCATCGACCCCTCGCTGATTGCCGACATCCGCCCCACCTTTGCCGAACAGGGACGCGTAAGCAACGCCGCGGCTGCCGAACTGGGACTGAAAGCGGGAACCCCCATTACGTATCGGGCAGGCGACCAACCTAACAACGCCCTTTCGCTCAACGTATTCAACCCGGGCGAAATTGCCTCTACCGCAGGAACATCGGGTGTAGTGTATGGTGTCAACGGCGAAGTAAACTACGACGCACGCTCGCGGGTAAATACCTTTGCACATGTGAACCACACCGCCGAACAAACACGACTGGGTGTACTGCTCTGCATCAACGGAACGGGTATCCTCAACTCGTGGGTACGCCGTGTGATTGCTCCCGAAGGCATCTCGTACAACGAACTCAATGCACTGGCTTCGCAAGCCGCCATAGGCAGTGCAGGCATCAGCATACTTCCCTTCGGCAACGGAGCCGAACGAATGCTGGAGAACCGCGAGATTGGCTGCTCCATACGCGGAGTGAACTTCAACCTCCACGGAAAACACCACATTGCACGCGCCGCCCAAGAGGGCATCGTCTTCTCCTTTAAATATGGTATCGACATTATGGAAGAGATGGGTATGGACATCCGCAAGATTCACGCCGGACATGCCAATATGTTCCTTAGCCCTATTTTCCGCGACACACTGGCAGGTGTGACGGGCGCCACCATCGAACTCTACGATACCGACGGCTCGGTGGGTGCAGCCAAAGGAGCCGGTATGGGTGCAGGTATCTATCGCGACCACAACGAAGCTTTTGCCACGCTGGAGCGACTTGATGTCATCGAACCCAACACCGCCAAACACGACGAGTATGCCGAAGCCTACGCACACTGGAAACGTCGTCTGGAAAAATCTATGGGCGTTTGAGCCTTTGAGTTTTTAAGTTCCGCAATCTCTCTCCCTTTATCAACTTAAAAACTCATCAACCTCCAAACTCACAACTTAGAAACTCACAACTTAGAAACTTATCACTTATTAACTTACAATTAAATTACAATCTTATGGCAACAAAAGAGTACTTCCCTATGATTGGGAAAATCAAATTTGAAGGAATCGAAAGTAAAAATCCGTTGGCTTTTCGTTATTATGATGCCGACAAAGTAGTAATGGGCAAACCGATGAAAGATTGGTTGAAGTTTGCCATGGCATGGTGGCACACACTGGGTGCCGAAGGTAGCGACCAGTTTGGTCCCGGTACCAAATCATTCCCGTGGAACGGCGCGCCCGACGCATTGGAAGCAGCCAAAAACAAAATGGACGCCGGCTTTGAGTTTATGCAGAAGTTGGGCATCGAATATTATTGTTTCCACGATGTTGACCTGATTGACGAAGGCGACAGCATTGAAGAGTACGAAGCCAACCTCAAAGGTATCGTAGCTTATGCCAAGCAAAAACAAGCAGAAACAGGTATCAA
>JAISHU010000031.1 GCA_031262385.1 Mediterranea sp. (in: CFB group bacteria) | reverse complement strand
CGCTCTTCCGATCTGAACCCAACAACGCAGGCGGAGCAAACTCCGAAAAAAAGAACGACAAAGCCACCGTACCGGTACAGTTCTTCGACTTCCTGCAACAATGTGCCGACGGAGCACTCGATTTAAGCAAGCCGCTACCCAACGATGCCATACTGCGTGTGTGGCGCCAACGCGACAATGGTAGCGAAGTGATGTTTGGTGAATATCAAATGCACGTCACCCTGCCCATTGAAACGGTTACCGGTCGCGAAATAACCTTGCCTGTAACCGGAGGTGAAAGCGACCTGCTGGGAGTGGTGTGTCGGTCGAAAACTCCCGAACGCTATCAATATAAGGTGAAAGCAACCATTAATAAAGGTACCCGTACGGCAAGCAGCACCCGCACAGGAGGAATGGCGGGAGTGGTGAACCATACGCCTACCGTAACGTACAACGACAAGACCCCGATACCGAACGGAGTATTGAGTGGAGCACTGCCGTTCGATAGAAAGATGCAAGTAACTTATCCCAAACTGTGGTTTCCCAACCGCGAAATAGACGGTATCAAAACCACGTTCGAATACTATCTGGTATGCCCTGGCGGGAAGGATATACCCATGCCGCTTGCTACTTGTGTAGTGAAGCAAGCTCCGTTATTGCCACGGGCACGCAATGCTTGGGAGGCAGCCTATTCAAAGGATGCCGAGAACGATAAAGGCAATAAGCGCTGGGATTACGACGGAAACTTGGACGATGACGTCTTCTATGTGAGTTATTTAATTAAAAATGCTTTTCCGGGCATCATTAACAACGGTGCTGTAAACGGACGTTATTTAGGTCTGCGCCCTCAAGACCAAAACAGAACGTTTAGCTACATACACATTGCCGGCGGACTTTATGACGAGGTCACTGCAAGCCCTGTGCGCATAGAGCCGAAAAAGGGACTGATAGAAGAGCAATGGAATAAAAACGAAGCCGTACTGTGGTTTCAAGGAGACGTAGGCGATCAATGGGTGACACAGTTCCAAAAAGCTATGCCTACGGGCTACGACATCGAAACAAATGCAGGGAAAAGAATAGGAAGTTATCAGGATGTAGCTAATTTTAAACTGGAAGAAAACTCGGCGGGTACGCGCATTTTCAAGTTTGTTACCGGTCGCTTTTATACGACAAGCGATAAACAAATAACCAGTGTAAGCTTTGCGACAATGGATAATTTTATGTCCAATCTAAACAAATGGCCTTCGACCATGATACCTATAGCGTACAACAGCGAACGCGGTTTGGTGGCTATTGGTATCGACCCTTCTACAAAGTTTGTCTTTGTTGCTTCGTCCAGATTGTTCGCGGATAGATCCGGCGAAAAGCAATATTTGCTTTTTAAATATCTGGTAGACTACTTGGTGAATGCTGCCGATTACAGCGCAGCTTTTTCGGATATGTTATTGGATAAAGTTGATGGGAAAGATAATCCTGTTTGCGCTCCTTGGGACAGTTGCTGGGGAGCTAACAGTTATCCGAATTGATGAAAATCAATCATAAATGTATATAGTGTGTAATTAATGACTACATTTGTCGCGAAATATAACGAAGTGAAATAATCGTGTTAATGCAAAGTGTAAACCTGACACCTCAAAAGGCCCCGAAAATTACCACAGTTATGCTGGAGAAACTGCAACAAGGAGACCAAACTGTATACAAAATAATTTTCCGTCAATATTACCCGGCGGTACTCAATTTTTTGAAATCCGCCATGGGAAATGCTGACGACGCAGAAGAGACGGCACAGGAAGTCTTCTTAAAGTTGTGGCTGTTTCGGGAATGGATAGATGCGCGACGTGACGTGCGTTCTTATCTGTTTGCCATTACCCGGCATGAGATAGTTGATTTTTACAGGAAGAATCGTCCGCTGCTATACGACGACTTGCCCGACTGGATGCTTGCCCCCTCGGATGACGAGAGCGACGAACAGTTGATTGCCAAGGAGCTTCAGCAGCTTATTGACGAGAGAGTGACCAAGATGCCCGAACGACGGAAAGCTTGTTACCAATACAGCCGTGTGGAAGGATTGCCTAATGAGATGATAGCCCGAAAACTGCATATCACGAAAAATGCAGTCGAGAAAAACATTACTTACGCGTTGAAAGACATACGTGCTCTTTTTGAGAAGTGAAGTATTATAAAAAACCGACGACCTATGGATATAAAAGAGTGGGATGAACAGGAATACATCGAAAGATGGAATGACTGTATGAATGCCGAAATTCCACAGGATATAAACACAGAACTTGCTTTCAGGCAAGTGGAACATAAAATAATGGAGATGACTGCCGATGAGCAGTTGTCCGAACAACCTGCGACGCTCAAACGATGGAATAGAAACCCTCTCTATTGGAGTGCTGCGTGCCTCGTCTGCCTATTGCTTGCGGGAGGACATGCCTTTTATCGCACCGCCTACACCACCGAACCGGAGGTTTCACCACCAACGGTAGGCGTTCCGCACGAGATGCTGACCGTAGATGCCCGACAACAGGAAGTCTCTTTCCCCGATGGCTCCACGGTGTGGACGCACGACGATACCCGACTGACTTATTACGACAACCGCTCGGTGAAACTCTCGGGCGAAGCTTACTTTGAAGTAAAGCAAGGCGTAGAACAATCGTTTAAGGTGCTTGCCGACGACGTATGCATCACCGTCACAGGTACTAAATTCAATGTCAACCATCCTTCGGGTACATTAATCACCACGGTTACTCTTTACGAAGGTTCGCTGCACATTGTCAACGACGACCTCGACTTCTTGTTGCGTAGCAACCAGTGTTGGGTTTACGACCATGGTGCGGGTACCAGTCGGATAGATACCGTTAAGGATGCCTTGCCTGCGTGGGTAGCCAACACACAACTATCGTTTCAGCGAATCTCCCTGAAAAAACTTACCGAGGTTATTTCACGCTACTATCCGCTACAGTTTAAGTACGAGCCTTCCATAGGCGAGGAAGAGGTGCGCCTGAAGCTCCACGGCAACGAAAGTATCGACGAAATCCTGATGATACTCTCCGTTATCTCGCCCAAACTGAAATTCCAACGCCAAGGTGATATTGTAACGATTAAGCGTACAAGTAGCTTGGGTATTTAAGAAACCGTCACAAAAAAGCGGCTCATCCTCTTTCCGCGGAAAGAGAGTGAGCCGCCTTTTTGTACGTGCAGAAATCCGGTTCTTATGACTCTTATTCCATAAGATGTTTCCTGTGTCTGGTCAGTTTAACAATGCCAATCTTTTCGCCACTGTTGGATCGCTTGCGCAGCGAACGCGGTGTGTCGCCAAACGAATCTTTGCAGAAATGGGCAAAGTGCGAAAGCGATTCGAAACCGTAGCGGTTGCTGATTACCGAAATGCGCTGATGGGTGGTGCGCAGGTCGTTAAGGATGCCTTCGCGCTTGCGGTCGAGAATCCACTCGTACACCGGAATGCCATACATGTTCTTAAACAAACGGCGGAAGGTGGTGGTGGTGTAGCCGCCCAAGTGGGCAAACTCTTCTACGTTTTTCACCTTGTCGTAGTTTTGCATGATGAAGTAGTGGAAGCTTTCGGTGTAAGAGCTAATCGGGAAGAAGAATGCCGCCATCACCGGTTCGGGATATTGGCTGATAAGCATGTACACCAACTCTTTTCCTTTCAGGTCGAGGTACTCCGCACTGGGTTGCGCCTCGGCGTCGATGTGCTCTTTGATGTCTTGCAGCACTCTGTCCAGCTTGGGCACCACGCTTAGTGGCGAATAGGTAGTAGGCTCTTCGGCATGTTTGAGGATGTCCTTGTATTGCTCTTCGCAAATCACGGGCAATTCGGTAAACCAAAAGATGATGTACTCCACATCGGCAATTGCTATCAATTCGGCTTTCGAACCGATAGCTTGCAATATAAACTGGTTCTTGCGGATTACAGTACCGGGATGTTCGTTACTGTTAAGTAATAGTTCTCCTTTCAGCAGAAAAATCATACAGTTCTTTGTATGCTTCTCTGCAGGGAAATGCTGTCCTTTAGAATATTTTCTTAAAACCAGAGAGGCCCCGTCTCTCTTTCCGGACAGACTAAGCTCGTCTTGTCGTGCACTAATAGTGTCCATTGTCGTGTAATTTAAGTTATACAATAGTTTATTCGTCGCAACAAAGATATAGCTTTTTTTTTAGCTGTAAAATAAATTTAGCTATCTTTGTCTTAAACAAACTAATTATTTGAGTGAAAAAGGCAATAATCTTCATCTTGATGGCGTCATTTATTGTACAATACGCCTATGCACAAAATTGGGACATCGACGCCCTGCATACCATTAATAGTTGGGACGGTGCATTTTTTCGCAACTACAACCGATTTATTTCGCAGACGGAACCCTACGTTGCAATGGGGGTGCCGCTGTCGATGGCTGTTGTCGGTTGGGTACGCAACGACAAAGAACTACTGAAGGATGCTCTTTACGTGGGCACGAGTGTTGCCGGCGCATTTGCTTTGAGTTATGGCATTAAGTATTTGGCAGACCGCGACCGTCCGTATATCACTTATCCCGACCGTGTAAATCCTTACAGCCTCGAAGAGAGTCCGTCGTTTCCTTCGGCTCATACTGCCACGGCGTTTTCGCTGGCTACCTCTCTTTGCATCAAGTACCCTAAGTGGTATGTCATTGCACCTTCTGCACTTTGGGCTTGTTCGGTGGGTATGTCGCGCATGAGTGAAGGCGTGCATTATCCTTCGGACGTGTTGGCAGGAGCGGCTATCGGTGTGGGGTGCGCTGTTGCCAATGTGTATATCAATCGTTACCTGAACCGCTGGCTGTTTGGTCGGTAAGAATAGTTTCGTAGCGGTGTTCGTTCAGCAGACGTAAAGCCTGTTGGACGGTTTCGTTGGTACTGTTTATCACCCTGTAGTATTCGTTCATCTCCCACAGGTCGCGCGCAATCAATGCTTTCAGTTGGTTTTTGATGAGGGGGAGCGACTTTTGGTATTGTGTTTCGTCGTAGGGTATTTTTTCGTCATCGGCGGCACGGCGTAAGTCCGACAGTTGTGCTTCGTCTATGTCGAAGCCGGTGAGGAATGTTTCGAATGTTCGGTAGGTGGCTTTCAGCTTCTTGCGGTTTTGTTCCACATATTTCGTACTGTTTTTAAGAATGATGCCGCGCGCCGCGAGTGCTGCGTGGTAAGCGGTGTAGCGCGTGGTGTCGAGCGGGACGAAGTAGTCGGGCATAATGCCTCCTCCGCCGTAGACGGTGCGGTGCATGGTTTGTGTGTGGTATTTCAGCGAGTCGGGGAAACGGATGCTGTCGGCATGCATCATCTCTCCGTGCCTAAAGCGTTGGTTGAGGTCGTTGGCATACCCGGTGTTATCGCTGTTGCCGCCCTCTTTTTCATAAGGTTTCTGGATGCAGCGTCCCGAGGGAGTGTAGTAGCGTGCCACCGTCAGGCGTATCATAGAGCCGTCGGGTAGTTCAATGGGGCGTTGTACCAGTCCCTTACCGAACGTGCGGCGTCCCACCACCACACCTCTGTCCCAGTCTTGCACGGC
>JAISHU010000145.1 GCA_031262385.1 Mediterranea sp. (in: CFB group bacteria) | reverse complement strand
GTCAGTTCGACAGTTTCGCCTGCGGAAAGCGTAATCGAAGTTTTGTTAAGTTGGATTAAGGTTACTTCGATAGGGCTGACGGTAACCGTACATTCTGCCTTGACATTTCCGCACTGAGCGGTGATGGTTGTCGAGCCTATGGCAACGGCGGTCACCTTACCGTTGGTAACAGTGGCAACACTCGTGTTGGAGGATGACCACGTCACGGTCTTGTTTGTAGCGTTTTCCGGCGATACGGTTGCTGTCAGTTCGATAGTTTCGCCGGCGAATAATGTCACTGAGATTTGACTGAGCTTAATCGAAGAAACTGTAACGGGAGTAGGTTTGGAAGTATCCTCATCCTCCTTACTACAAGCAACGCTCATAATAAGCAGTAAGGCGGAAACAACTAAAAAGAAAGGCCTCAACCTTAACTTCCAGCCTTTTAATTCATTAAGTTTCATTGGAGTAATGAAGTTCAATGTTTTTTTTTTTCATTAATGTATTGTATTTAGTTTCATGGAGATAATTTAACGACACAAAATTATGACTTTTATTTCATATTTTGTTGGTTTGTTGTAAAAAAATGTAGTAGTCAATCGTTTTTTACGATTCCTCTATTTTGGATTTTATATAGTTAAGAGTATATCTTGTTCTTCAGTGATATAATTAGCAGACAATCTCTATGAAAGAGTTAGCGTAATTTCCCAAACGAATATTCCTTTACAATTCTTTTGAAACTAAGCTATTGGCATCGTCTATCCAGTTGGTCTGTATGGACGCGAGATAGTTGCGGGTAGTTATATCTTGTCAACAGTCATCACGAATGAGAAGCTGTTCAAGGCAGGTTGTCCAACCTTCCTTCAATATTACGGTAAATTGCATCGGAAGTAAAGAACTGCCGTTTGCCGAACGGCACATACGGTGGTGTGAGAGGACGGAACGAGAACTAAGCCAGTCCTCCTACTCGTTAATTTTAAAATCAAAATTATTCTGTCTGCTACTTTTTATGTAAGTTTGCACCCTCAAAATCAAAGCATGTTCAAAAAGTCTATGAATAAGAAGTTCAAAGAATACACTCAGTTCAACCTATCGGAAGTGAACAAAGAAGTGTTGAAAAGGTGGGATGAAAACGGCGTTTTTGCAAAAAGTGTAACCGAACGGGAAGGCTGCCCTTCTTTTGTCTTTTACGAAGGACCTCCGTCCGCCAATGGCATGCCGGGTATTCATCACGTTATGGCACGTTCTATCAAAGATATATTTTGTCGTTACAAAACGATGAAAGGATATTTGGTGAAACGCAAAGCCGGTTGGGACACACACGGACTTCCCGTAGAGTTGGGCGTGGAAAAATTGCTGGGTATCACCAAAGAGGACATCGGTAAAACCATTTCGGTAGCCGACTACAACGCCGCTTGCCGCCGTGAGGTAATGAAATATACCAAAGAGTGGGAAGACCTGACCCACAAAATGGGCTATTGGGTGGATATGCAACATCCCTATATCACCTACGACAACCGCTACATAGAAACCCTGTGGTGGCTGCTGAAACAACTCTATGACAAAGGATTGCTTTATAAAGGATATACCATACAACCCTATTCGCCGGCAGCCGGCACGGGACTGAGTTCGCACGAACTGAACCAACCCGGTACCTATCGCGACGAAAAAGATATGACGTGCGTAGCAATGTTTCGTTGCCTGCGTACTTCGGAACAAGACAGTGCTTCCCATGCACTGTTTGGCGACAGCGATGCATACTTTCTGGCATGGACCACTACACCGTGGACACTGCCCAGCAATACCGCACTGTGTGTGGGTCCCAACATCACCTATAATGTGGTGAAAATAAAAAGCCCGTACGAAGATAAACAAATCGTGGTGGTTCTGGCTAAAGACTTGGTAAGCACCTATTTTGGCGAAAAGAAAACCATTGCCGAATACGAAGTGGTAGCCGAGTGTACGGGACGACAACTTGAGGGCATGCGCTACGAACAACTGATGCCGTGGGTAAAACCCGCAGGTGAGGCTTTCAGGGTGATAACGGGCGACTTCGTTACCACCGAAGACGGTACCGGTATCGTACATATTGCTCCTACCTTCGGTGCCGACGACAAGCGGGTAGGCGAAGCTAACGGCATCGCCGCTCTTACGCTGGTAGATAAGAACGGTGTGCGTCAACCCATGGTAGACCGTACCGGAAAGTATTTCCTTCTGGAAGACCTTGATTCCTCTTTTGTGAAGGAGAACGTCAACGCAGACGAGTATAAGCAGTTCGCCGGTCGTTTCGTAAAGAACGATTACGACGATACGCTCACCAATAAAGATATTACGCTGGATATAGATATATGCACTTGGCTCTATCAGCATCATCTTCTATTCAAAAAAGAGAAGCATATACACAGCTATCCTCACTGCTGGCGTACCGATAAACCGATATTGTACTATCCGCTGGATAGCTGGTTTATTCGTTCTACCGCTTGCAAAGAGCGCATGATGGAACTGAATAAAACCATTAACTGGAAGCCCGAAAGTACCGGTACGGGACGCTTCGGCAAATGGTTGGAAAACCTCAACGACTGGAACTTGAGTCGTTCGCGCTATTGGGGTACTCCTCTGCCGATATGGCGTACCGACGACAGCACCGAAGAAATCTGTATCGCATCGGTCGAAGAACTCTATAACGAGTTGGAGAAATCGGTGGCTGCCGGAATGATGGCAAGCAATCCTTATAAAGATGCCGGCTTTGTACCGGGAGTGTACACCGAAGAAAACTACAATAAAATAGATTTGCACCGCCCGCACGTGGATGAAATCGTGTTGATATCCGCCTCGGGAAAACCCATGCGTCGTGAAACGGACTTGATAGATGTGTGGTTCGATTCGGGTGCAATGCCCTATGCACAAATACACTATCCGTTTGAAAACAAAGAACTGCTGGATTCGCGTCAGGTTTACCCGGCGGATTTCATAGCCGAAGGTGTCGACCAAACGCGCGGCTGGTTCTTTACCTTGCATGCCATTGCAGCCATGGTGTTCGACAATGTGGCTTACAAGGCGGTGGTGTCCAACGGATTGGTGCTCGATAAAAACGGCAATAAAATGTCCAAACGATTAGGCAATGCCGTTGACCCCTTCTCCACTATCGAGAAGTACGGTTCCGACCCCTTGCGCTGGTACATGATAACCAACGCATCGCCGTGGGATAACCTGAAGTTCGACGTGGAAGGTGTCGAAGAGGTGCGCCGCAAATTCTTCGGCACGTTGTACAACACCTATTCGTTCTTTACGCTGTATGCCAATGTGGATGGATTTACCTATGGGGAAGCCGATGTTCCCATGAACGAACGTCCCGAGATAGACCGCTGGATATTGTCGGTACTGAACACGCTCATCAAAGAGACCGACGCTTGTTATGCCGACTACGAACCTACCCGTGCAGGGCGCCTTATCTCCGACTTCGTAAACGATAACCTTTCCAACTGGTACGTTCGCCTGAACCGTAAACGTTTCTGGGGCGGAGGTATGACGCAAGATAAACTGTCGGCTTTTCAAACGCTTTACACCTGCTTGGAAACGGTAGCCCGCTTAATGGCGCCCATCGCTCCTTTCTATGCCGATAAGTTGTACACCGACTTGATTGCCGTCACCGGACGCGATAACGTGGTATCGGTGCATCTGGCTAAATTTCCCGCTTACCAAGCCGAACAAGTGGATGAAGCGTTGGAGGCACGCATGAAGTTGGCGCAAGACATCACTTCTATGGTGCTGGCTCTGCGTCGCAAGGTAAATATCAAAGTACGCCAACCGCTTCAGCGCATCATGATTCCGGTAGCCGACCGCACCCAGCGTTCGCATATCGAAGCTGTTCAAGGCTTGATTATGAGTGAGGTAAATGTCAAAGAGATAGAGTTTGTCGATGGCGAAGCCGGCATCTTGGTGAAGAAGGTAAAGTGCGATTTCAAGAAAATGGGACCTAAGTACGGCAAGCAAATGAAAGCTGTAGCAGCACGTGTGAGCGAGATGACACAGGAAGAAATCGTCGAACTGGAACGTAACGGCTCTTATATAATAAAGGTGGACGGCTCCGACATTAAGGTAGATGCCGCCGACGTGGAGATATTCAGCGAAGATATTCCCGGCTGGCTGGTGGCGAACGAAGGTAAACTGACGGTTGCACTGGAGGTTACCATTACCGAAGCGCTTCGTCGCGAAGGTGTTGCCCGTGAAATAGTAAACCGCATACAAAACATCCGTAAATCCAGCGGATTTGAAATTACCGACAAAATAAAGGTTGTGTTGTCTAAAAATCCGTATACGGATGATGCCGTAACTGAATATAATACTTATATTTGCAACCAAATTTTAGGAACATCCCTGACGCTTGCCGACAAAGTGGAAGAGGGCGTGGAATTAGCCTTTGACGATTTTTCTCTTTTTGTAAGCGTTGCAAAAGATGAATGATAACATAACTGATAAAATACTACTATTATGGCAGAAAAAACAAGATACTCGGATACGGAGCTTGAAGAATTTCGCTCTATCATATTGGATAAATTAGTGGTGGCTCAACGTGATTACGATTTGCTGAAAGCAAGTCTTACGGGAGCCGACAGTAATGATACCGACGATACTTCACCCACCTATAAAGTTCTGGAAGAAGGAGCAAATACCTTGTCTAAAGAAGAAACTACCCGTTTGGCACAACGTCAGATGAAGTTTATTCAAGGACTGCAAGCTGCGTTGGTACGCATTGAAAACAAAACATACGGTATCTGCCGCGAAACAGGTAAACTGATACCTGCCGAACGTTTGCGTGCCGTGCCTCATGCTACTCTGAGCATCGAAGCCAAGAATAACGGTTCTAAATAAAGTAATGAATAAGTTCTTCACGAAGGGGCGCATCGCTCTGCTCGTTATTCTCTCGGTACTGATTACCGATCAGGTCATTAAAGTCCTTGTCAAAACCGGTATGTATTGGCACGAGAATATTCGTATTACCGACTGGTTTCATATCTACTTCACCGAAAACAACGGCATGGCATTCGGTATGGAGATATTCGGGAAACTTTTCCTTACCTTGTTTCGTATGGTGGCGGTCGCCTTCATCGGCTGGTTTCTGATAAAGATGGTAAAGCAGCATGCAAAGACCGGTTTTATCGTGTGTGTCTCTCTGATTCTTACCGGTGCCTTGGGGAACATTGTCGACAGCGTGTTCTACGGTGTGTTGTTCAGCGAAAGCACTTTATCACAAGTAGCTACCTTTCTGCCCGAAGGCGGAGGATATGCGCCGCTCTTCTACGGCAAGGTGGTAGATATGTTCTACTTTCCCATTATTGATACTTATTGGCCGGACTGGTTACCTTTTGTCGGTGGCGACCGATTTATATTCTTTAGTCCGATATTCAACTTTGCCGATGCTTCTATTAGTTGCGGCATCATAGTCCTTTTGCTTTTCTACGGAAAGTATCTGAATCAATCTCTTCATGGGTTAAAACAGTCATGAGCGGTCGGAGGCTACATCTATTGTATAGTCTGCCGATGTTGCTGGTGCTCGTATCATCCTGTCAGGTAAAACGTCCCAAAACGGTAATGTCGGACAGTAAAATGGAAAACGTGCTTTACGATTATCACATCGCTAAAGCAATGAGCGATGAGTTGCCATACTCCGATAACTATAAGAAGGTGCTCTACGTGGAGTCGGTGTTCCAAAAATACGGCATTACACAGGCGGACTTCGATACATCAATGGTGTGGTTTGCCCGCAACCCGGATGTGATTGCCAAGGTTTATGAGAATGTAAACAAACGACTGAAGGGCGAGCGCGACTTGGTAAACCGCCTCATTGCTTTGCGCGACGACAAACCCATAGAGAGCTTACCCGGCGACAGCATTGACGTGTGGGCATGGCGGCACATTTATCGTCTGACAGGGGTGCCGTTGGATAATAAGCTGACGTTTGTTTTTCCTGCGGACAGCAATTTCCAAGAACGCGATACACTGCGGTGGAGCGTTCGTTTCCGTTTCTATCCCGAACAATCCGATTCACTTCGTGTGCCTATAATGTCGATGCA
Source organism: Mediterranea sp. (in: CFB group bacteria) (assembly GCA_031262385.1). Lineage (GTDB taxonomy): Bacteria > Bacteroidota > Bacteroidia > Bacteroidales > Bacteroidaceae > Bacteroides. The sequence continues at coordinate 6,427 of JAISHU010000145.1, read as the reverse complement.
ATTGGTTTATGCCAACGACAGCCTGATTAGCGACCTGCGGAAGATTTACGCATCCGGCGTGGAAAGCCTTACGCTGACTTCCGATACGTTGGGCGAGATTAAAGAGGTGCGCGGATTTGTTTACTACCCTTCTACTTCCCTATCCGATGTTCTGTGGATTGACAGCGTTTCGCTGATGCGTTACCATGTTGTTGATTCGTTGGCACTTGAACAGGACAGTCTGGCGCTTGAACAGGACAGCTTAGCTCTTGAGCACGATAGTCTGGCTCTTGAGCACGACAGTTTGGCTCTTGAACGTCTCGATTCGGTTATTCCTGCCGGGAAGCCGCGGCCTGACGCCGAAACTCTGCGCAAACAACGGCCGTCGCCATCGCCACGTTCAGTGATTCGGAAGTCTCCCGACCGGTAGGGTAATTAGGAATATAGAGTTTGCGATTGACCAATTGTTCCACCTCGCTGCTCACTCCGTTTCCTTCGTTTCCCATGACAATCAGTCCATTGTCCGATAACGGACGTTTATACAGATTCTCCCCATCCAAAAAGGTGCCATACACCGGCACGTTGTGCAGACTCTGAATGAGTTGAGGCAGCGGTAGATAGTACACATTGACGCGGGCAATGCCTCCCATTGTGGCTTGTACGGCTTTAGGGTTGTAGATGTCGGCAGTATCGGGCGAGCAAAAGATGTGTTCGATACCAAACCAGTCCGCCAGCCGTATGATGGTACCCAAGTTTCCCGGGTCTTGCACACCGTCTAATGCCAAACAAAGCGAATGCGTGATGACGGATGTGTCGGGCACTCTTTCCGGTTGTTCGAAGACGCCCAATACCTGTTGCGGTGTTTTCAGCAGACTGGCGCGCGACAACTCGTCTTCCGAAACCTCCGTAACGTCGGTTACCGGCAGATGCGGATGTTCGTTGAGCCAAGCCGACGTAGCAATGAGGAACCGACAAGGCACACTGTTCAGCAGGTCGTCGATAAGTTTGGGACCTTCGGCAACAAACAACTGTTCGGATTTTCGGTATTTCTTCAGCTCCAATGAGCGGATGAGTTTAATGCGGCTTTTACTTATCGGCATGGTGTATCGTTTACTAATGTTGGGAGGGCAAAAGTAGCTAATAATCCTCGAAAGCCTCAAAGCATCGGTCATAAAAATCTATTTCAATACCATTGAAACAGTTTCTTATTTTACAAAAGCAAAAATAAGGGCTATATTTGTGGCTTGTAACTCGTAACAGAACAATGAAAGTTTCCCGCTTCCTGCTCTTATCTGCTCTTGTCTGGATGTTTAGTGCCTGCTCATCCACCAAATTCGTGCCCGAGGGTGCGTATTTGTTGGACGATGTACATATCTATACCAATCAGAAAAAGGTAAAACCTTCCGCCTTGTCGCTCTATCTGCGGCAAACCCCCAACGCCAAATGGTTTAGCTTGATAAAGACGCAATTGTATATCTACAATTTGTCGGGGCGCGACTCCACCAAATGGATGAACAAGATGCTGCGGCGCATAGGCGATGCTCCGGTGATTTACAGCGATGTGGAAACCGAGCGTTCGCGTGTGGAGATTACGAAAGCCGTACAGAACATGGGCTATATGAGTGCACAGGTAGATGCCGTGCGCAACGTAAAGGGCAAAAAGTTGAAGCTCTCTTATTGGGTGAACACCGGCAACCCCTACATTGTGCGTACGTTGCACTACGACATTCAGGACGAAAAGATAAAAGAGTACTTGCGCCGAGATTCGGTTGCCACCCTGCTGTCGGAAGGAATGTTGTTCGATGTCAATGTGTTGGACAAGGAGCGTCAGCGCATTACCGATTACCTGCATCGCAACGGTTACTATCGTTTCAACAAAGAGTTTATCACCTATACCGCCGATACGGTGCGGGGTACTTATCAGGCGGACTTGACAATGCATCTGTCGCCTTTCAGACTACGTGCCGACGACGAGCCGCGTCCTCATCCTCAATACACCATTGGAGAGGTGAGTTTTATCACCGATTACGATGCCTCTTCCACGCCCGCTGTGACAGAAACGGGCGATTCCATTCACTACAAAGGTTACCCTATTTATTACAACGGGAAACTCTTTTTGCGCCCCAAAGTGTTGACGGACAATCTGCGCATTACGCCGGGGCAGCTTTATGCCGAGCAGAATGTACAGCGCACCTATGCCAATTTCGGGCGATTGCCTGTGTTGAAATACACCAGTCTTCGCTTCGCCGAGCGACAGCAGGGCGACAGTGCCAAATTAGATGTGGATGTGCTGCTGACCAAAAACAAACACCAAGGCATCTCGCTTGAGGTGGAAGGTACCAACTCGGCGGGCGATTTGGGTGCCGCCGTTTCGGTATCCTACCAAAACCGCAACGTCTTTAAAGGTTCCGAATCGTTTTTGCTGAAGTTGCGCGGCGCTTACGAAGCCGTATCGGGATTTCAAAGCAGCATCGGACAAGACAACTATACCGAGATTGGTGCCGAAACCAGCATCAATTTCCCCCGTTTCATGTTCCCCTTTCTTACCAATAACTTCCGGCAACGCATACGCGCCACCACCGAGTTCGGACTGCAATACAGTTATCAGCTGCGACCGGAGTTTTCGCGCATTGTAACCTCTGCTTCGTGGAGTTATCGCTGGGGTTCGCAGAGCCGTCGCTCGCAACATCGTGTGGATTTGTTGGACATCAACTACCTCTACATGCCCTACATAGACCCCGATTTCAAGGCAAAGTATCTGGATAACGACCAAAACTACATCTTGAAATACAACTACGAAGACCGTTTTATCTTGCGTACCGGCTACAGCTTTACCTACAACAGTGCCGGATATGCTCCGGTGAACAATGCCACGGTGGGCAACACCTACACCGTGCGCTTCAATATTGAGTCGGCGGGCAATCTGCTCTACGGCATCTCCAATCTGTTCGCTACGCCGAAGAACTCCAACGGCGAATACACATTCCTGAACATTCCGTACGCCCAATACATCAAAGGCGATTTGGATTTTGCCAAGAACTATGTGATAGACGGTCGCAACTCGTTGGCTTTCCACGTTGGTGGCGGCATCGCCGTGCCCTACGGTAACGCTTCGGTGGTACCGTTCGAGAAGCGTTACTTTTCGGGTGGAGCCAACAGTGTGCGCGGGTGGTCGGTACGTAGCCTCGGACCGGGTTCGTTTGCGGGGAGCGGCAACTTCCTCGATCAGTCGGGCGATATTAAGCTCGACTTCAGTCTGGAATACCGCACGCGTCTGTTTTGGAAGTTTCGCGGAGCCGTCTTTGTCGATGCCGGCAATATATGGACGATACGCAACTACGACAGTCAGCCGGGCGGACAGTTTCGTTTAGACACGTTCTATAAACAAATAGCCGTAGCCTACGGGGTAGGGCTACGGCTTGATTTGGATTTCTTTATCCTCCGTTTCGACGGAGGCATGAAGGCTATCAATCCCGTTTACGATAGCGGGAAGGAACGTTATCCTATCTTCAATCCCAAGTTCGGCAGAGATTTTGCCTTCCACTTCGCAGTGGGATATCCGTTTTAAGAAGGGCGCGTTATCTTGCGGCGTAATAGGTATCACCCATGGTCGCGGTGCGTGCTGTTGCCAGCCCTTGAGCATCGAGTGTAACGTTCATGGATTTGCCTCCCGGCAGGTAAAGCGATGCGGTGTCGTCGCCGTTAAGCTTCACCAAAGGCGTAGTAGTGCCGGCGGCAATAGCATTCCAAGTGTTCAGCTCTGCGTCATACACCAATTCCATGGAAATGTTTTCGCCTTCCTTTGTAATTTCGTATCCGTTTTCCAACGTTTTTACCAGATAGTTTCCGTTTTCACCTTTTACTTTTTTAACGTCCCCTACGTTAGCCATAGGGTTATCGCCCGTCCAAAATTCAATGGTGTTGAGCACCAAGACGTCGGCCAAAACAGAGATTTCGTACACCGGAACAATGCAGCAAGCCAAGAATACCAATTCGTTTACAAACTTCTCACCAATGTTGTTGTTCCAATCAAGCAATTTGGATGTTAAGCCGAAAGAACCGATACACGAAGAGAACAGAACGGTGCCCGTAAGCATGAGGGCAACCAATTTTACATTCATTTTTTTCATAACTTTTTTAATTTTAGTTGTGTTGATAGCGGAGCATACCACGCGTGATAGTGTCTCCAAGTTGGGGACAAAGATAAAGGGTTTTTGAAACTCTTTGCGTGTGAGGCTAAAAATTAACTTATTTCTTACGGATGAACTTTGCCAACCAATGGTCTACGGAGTACTTGCCGGGACCGGCGAGATACAGCAGTATAAACAAAATGAGGTAGGCAAACGGCAGCTCTTTTACCGAAAAAGCATCGCCGCCGTGAATCACAAAGAAAGCTACGCACATGGTAAAAATCATCGGTATCATAGACAAACGGTAGAGAAAGCCTACAATAAAGGCTGCCGAACAAGCCAGCTCGCCAAAGATAGCCAATACCAACGAGAAAGAACTTCCCACACCCAGCGGGTCGGGAAAGGAGGCGGACAACTCTTGAAAGTTCGTCCATTTTTGTATGCCGTGACTCATGAGTAGTAAACCAAACACAACTCTCGCCACTAACAAAAGAGTAGATGCATATGCACCCTCTGGTTTTGTCGGAAATAAAAATTTAAATAGCATATTCTTTTTTTGTTTTAAATGGTTGTTTTGTTTAACAAAGTAGACTGTTGAATTGTTCAAACTTTTATGTCGCTTCTGTATATGACACTATTCTTTTCGCATGACAAGAGCTGCGACGACGTATCTATTATCAAAGTGTCAAAACGTCAAACGAACCCTCGAAAAACGGGCTTATTTCGGGGTGGAGTAGGGCTTGGTGACTTTCGTGCGAGTATAGCGCGTTAAACTATGTAAAATATGCTGCTTAATGCGCACACTCACAGAAGGATATGATGAAATTATGTCAAAAAACAAAAAGCGTGTTCAGCGCAAAAAACAGTCTCAAAAAGGACTTTATGAAATTATCTTGCCGAGTTATCGTGATAACTTGCCGGGATAACACAATAATTTGCCGGGAAATACAGCTTAACTTGCCGGGATAATTTGCTAAGCCGGCAGTTGATTCGTTGTTTTCGCGTCGACAGTTCGTTGTTTCCGTGCGGATGATTCGTTGTTTCTGCGGAGTTGATTCGTTGTTTTCGCCGAGTTGGTTCGTTAAGTAGCGGGAGATCATGCATAGCGTGCGGTTTAAAGGCACGTTTTTGGCAAAGTGTGAGTTAGCTAAAAAGAGGATATTGTGACATTGTGATGCGCAAATGGGTGTTAATGTGCTAATATGTCAATATGCTAATGTGCTAATATGAACGATATTCAACACAGTTTCTTTTAATAAGAGAAGCCGCAGAGTATCTGCCAAGGCGGACACTCTGCGGCTCTTAATAAATAAAGGTACTTTTAGAAGCTATTTCTTAGTACCCGAAAATATCTTCTGTCTTCAGTTCGACCACCGTACCAATCTTGCTAAGTGCATTCATGTCGAGGTCTTTTTTGTCGCCCAGTATGGCGTAGTTGTAGGTACGTCCTTTCACCCATTGCTGTTGGAAGACGATGATGTCGTCGAGCATCAGACTTTGTGCATCGTTGTACAACTTGATGCGCGGGTCGACATCGTATCCCAAGTATTGGTTGTAGATATATTCCAACAGCACATTCATCTTAGTGATGCGTTCGGTACGCAGTCGGGTTATCATGCCGTCTTTAGCCAACTTAAAGGCAGCGTCGGATATGGGCATGTTGTTGATGATGTCGTTGAAGGTGTGGATGGCATCCATCATCTTGTCGTTCTGCGTAGCTATTTGGGTGCGCAGATAGTAGGGGTCTTTTTGGTAAGTAGGTGCCGAGAAACGTGCATTGGCAGAGTAAGCCAAGCCACGACTTTCGCGCATCTCTTGGAAGACGATGGAGTTCATTCCGCCGCCAAAATATTCGTTGTAGAGTTGACGGGTGGGTTCGATGGCAGCGTCGAATTTGTCGCCTTTGTTGGAGATTTGTGCCATGTAAATCTGACGTGCATCGTAAGGTGCAATATATACTTTGGTTTCGGGGGTAAGCAGCATGGTTAGTTCGTTGCCGGCAGGTATCTCTTTCAATGTTTCGGGAGTGCGGTGGTCGGCAGCAATCAGGTCGAGCAATTGTTGCCCGGTGCTTGGTCCGTAGTAGAGGATGCGGTGCTTGTAGCTGTTGAGCGTATGAATGCGGTCAATCAGTGTTTGCGGGTCCATACTTTGAAGTTCCGCATCGGTAATGAAGTTATGGGTGGGAGCTTTGCTACCGTAGGTCACATAATTTACCAAACGCGAGAAGTTTTGCGACTGATTGAGTTTGGCATCCCGACGTGCTTTTATCAGGTCGGCAGCCAGATTGGTATAGGCATCTTTGTTTACTTGAGCAT
>JAISHU010000038.1 GCA_031262385.1 Mediterranea sp. (in: CFB group bacteria) | reverse complement strand
GAGGCTCTTACTGTGATGCCTTACACCACAGGAACCGCAGGGGGATTGGCTATGTATTTTAGTTTTTAAGAAGCTGCTTGGATTACGCTTTCGACCTTGATATAACCCTATCGTATATCACCAGCGCCGCCACAGCTACCAGTCCGATACCCAACAGCACCATCCAGATGTGCGACGGGTGATAGGTACTCCACAGCAAGTTGGTCAGTTCGTGAGGCGTGAGTTGCACTTGCCGCGCCACCTCGTCGAAGTAGGCACTCGACGAGAGGTTGTCCGCCAACTGCAATCCTTTGCTTTCGGCAAAACGACGGGTAATCTCTACCTTGTCGGACATGTGCTGATACACCACGCCCGAGATAACACCCGCCAGCAGGTTGCCCAAGAAGACGGGGATAAACGAATAACCCATGTAGAGCGCTTTCTTGTCGGCAGGTGCAATGCGACCGATGTATTCGGTAATTTTAGGCGAACCCGCCATTTCTCCCACAGCAAAAGTCAGTATCGCAACCAAGGTAAACAGCACGTTTTGCGACAGAAAGGTGAGCGCCATGCCGATGGAGCATACCAAAAAGCCGGCAGCCATGGACTTCAGCGGCTTCATGCGCATCACCAAGCTCGATACGGCTACTTGGAAGATAATGATAAAGAGAGCATCGGTGTTGGTCACAAACTCCGCATCCATAACACCCGGAGCGGGACTGTATTTCTCGCTGATAAAGGGGATGTAGGTGTCGAAGAAATGAAACAAGACACTGGTGTCCACCCACTGCGAAACAAACACCGGAAGGGTGAAAAACAGTTGGTGGTACATCGCCCAGAAGCCCGCCACAATCACCAGAAAGACGATAAACTTGCCGTCGCGCAAGATGCTGCCCATGTTGCGGAAGATGATGGAAAAGGTTTTGCCCAACGATTGCTTTTGTGCCGGCGTCTGTTCGCGTCCGGGTTCTTTGTAGAACGGCAACAGCAAGAAATTAAGTGCAATAATACCTGCCGACACATAGAATATGAGGTGCGAAGAGCCTTTGAAGAGCAACGTCACCATGGGACCGAAGAATGCGCCTATGTTCACCATCATATAGAAGATGCCGAAGCCGATAGACGATGTCTCGTCGGTGGTGGTCTTCGCCACGGTAGCCGAGATGATAGGTTTGAACAGTGCCGCTCCCACGGCAAGATAGAGGTACATCAGGAAGACACCTGTGAAGGTTGAAAACAGCGGCAGCAAGATGAATGCCGAAATATAGACGGTGAAAGCCAAATAGAGCACACGCTTATAACCGTAACGGTCGGCTATGGCGCCCGTAAGCACCGGCAAGAAGTAGAGAATGGCGGTGCCCACACCCATCAGCATACCTTTTTGACTTTGCGAAAACTCCAGTCCGCCCAAGTCCGATGAGCCGGTGAGATAGTTGGCAAACAACATAAAAAAGCCATACCATGCCCAGCGTTCAAACAACTCGATGGTGTTGGCTACCCAAAATGTACGGGGAAACTTATTGAAAATACTCATATATGATAGTGATTTAAAGTAAATAGTAAGGGTAACTGTCCCATAATTGATACTTTTTTCGGGTACAAATATATGTGTCACTTTTGAAATAGCACCTTTTCGGGTATTATTTTTTAGTAATAGAAGAGAATAGCACCCTAACGGGGATAGATAACGGCTTTTTCGTTCGGCTGAAAAGAGATAATCTGATAGTAAAAAATATATATTCAGTCAAAACGTGTGTGTGTTTAAATAAAATACTATTTCAGCGGGGTAGGAGAGATAGATTGGAATTAAGGAAATGAGACAGCTCACAAACTGAATTGTTATTATCAATCGCTTGTTTATAACTCTCCTTTTCTGTGTTATTATTCTTGTATCAAACAATGATTACCGTCCGACCATCGTCGTACGAGCGTCCGACGTTGGTTGTACGACCGTCCGACGTACGTCGTACGGTCGTACAACGATGGTCGGACGGTAATCATTGTAGGCTGATAAGACACTATCTTACTGATACAAAGCTACTTTTTACTGAATGACAACATCCGAAAACATAGATGACTATCCCATCTTACTGTGCTTCTTTAGTGCGCCTCCAGCCAATTCTTCCCCCAGCCGCAGTCCGCCTTTAGCGGGACGTGCATGCGGTAGGCATGTTCCATTTCGTGAATCACAATCTCTTCGACACGTTCGCGTTCGGCGGGCAACACGCTGAAGTTGAGTTCGTCGTGCACTTGCAAAATCATTTTGCTACGGATGTCTTCGGCTTTGAAGCGTTGGTAGATGCGTGCCATGGCTACCTTTATGATGTCGGCGGCACTGCCTTGTATGGGGGCGTTGATGGCATTGCGTTCGGCATAACCCCGCACGGTGGCGTTGCGCGAATAGATGTCGGGCAGGTAGCGTTTGCGGTGAAACATGGTCTCTACGTAACCGTGTTCGCGCGCCATTTCGATGCTTTTGTCCATGTAGGCACGTACGCCGGGGTAGGTGGCAAAGTAGCCTTCGATAAGTTCTTTGGCTTCGCGGCGGTCTACGTTCATACGCTCGGCAAGTCCGAAGGTAGAGATGCCGTAGATGATGCCGAAGTTGGCTGTCTTTGCCTTGCGACGCATGTCCGAAGTGACCTCGTTTATATCTATCTTATATATTTTGGCAGCGGTGGCGGCATGGATGTCGTGTCCGCTCAAGAAAGCATCAATCATGTTGTGGTCTTCGCTGAGGTGTGCCATGATGCGCAGCTCTATCTGGGAGTAGTCGGCGGAGAAGAACTCGCATCCTTCGTCGGGGATAAAGGCTTTGCGAATCTCTTTGCCGTCCTCGTCGCGTATGGGAATGTTTTGCAGATTGGGGTTGCTGGAGCTGAGGCGTCCGGTGGCTGTAACCGCTTGATTGAATGATGTGTGGATGCAACCCGTATGCGGATTGATGAGTTGGGGTAGGGCGTCGACGTAGGTACCGAGCAGTTTTTTCAGTCCGCGGTGTTCCAAGATCTTGCCGATGATAGGATGCTTGCCGCGCAGACTTTCCAGTACCTCTTCGGAGGTGACGTATTGTCCGGTTTTGGTTTTTTTGGGTTTGTCGACTATGCGCAGACGGTCGAATAACACCTCGCCTACCTGTTTGGGCGAAGCGATGTTGAAGCTTTCGGTGCCGGCAAGTCCGTATATCTCTTGTTCGATTTCTTGCAGACGGGCGGTGAAATGTTGCGAGGTTTGTGCCAGCACTCCGGTATCCACCCGCACGCCGTTGGCTTCCATTTGCACCAGTACGGGTACCAAGGGCATCTCTATGTGGTAGAAAAGCTCTTCGGCGTTGTGCGTTTTCAGTTCTTGTTCGAGGACGTTTTTAAGCTTCAGAGTAATGTCGGCGTCTTCGCAGGCGTAGAGATAGACCTCTTGGGGAGAGAGGTCGCGCATGTTGCGTTGTCCTTTGCCTTTGCCGCCAATGAGTTCGTCGATGTGGATGGTTTGGTAATTCAGATAGATTTCGGCAAGGTAGTCCATGTTGTGACGAAGTTCGGGTTGCAGCACGTAGTGTGCCAGCATGGTGTCGAAGAGCGGTCCGCCGACTTCGATGCCGTAGTTGTGAAGTACCAACATGTCGTACTTGATATTTTGTCCCACCTTTAGCGAGTGTTTGTTTTCGTAGAGCGGACGCAGTTCGTCGAGGATTTGTCGGGCTGCCGTGCGGTCGGCAGGAATGGGAATGTAACAGGCAAAGTTTTCGGCATCGCTGAAGCTCAAACCTACCAATTCGGCATTCATGGCGTCGACGGAGGTAGTTTCTGTGTCTAAAGCGAGAATTTCGGCTGTAAGGAATCTTTGAAGAATTTGCCCTCTTTTCTCCTTAGTATCAATGAGTTGGTAATCAAATTGCGCGTTTTTAAGGCTCAAAAACGGGCGTTTTTCCAAACTTTCTGTCCCTTCGCCCGAAAAAAGGTCGAAATTCGAGGGTTTAGCGGCGTCGTTTTTTACCGTTTTCGGTGCGATGCTTTCTTGAGCGAACAGTGTTCCGGCAAAAAGGTCGACGGGTGGAGTGGGAGAGGGGGTAGTTGTTTCGCTCTTGGCGAGCACCCGGTTGATGAGGGTACGAAACTCCAGCTCTTCAAAAAGTTTTCGCAAGGCAGGTTCGTCAATCTCTTCGCGCACCAGTTCGTCCATGTTGAGTGTGATGGGAACGTCAATTTTGATTGTTGCCAGCAATTTGGAGAAACGAATCTGTTCGCTGTTGGTTTCCACCTTATCTTTTAGTGCGCCTTTCAGCTTGTCGGTGTGTTCCAGTAGATTCTCAATATTGCCGAATTCACCGATAAGTTTTTGCGCAGTCTTCTCGCCTACGCCCGGGCAACCGGGTATGTTGTCCGATGCGTCGCCCATCAGTCCCAACATGTCGATGACTTGCGATGGCGTTTGTATGTCGAACTTCTTTTTCACCTCTTCCACGCCCATGGTTTCGAATCCACCGGTGTGTCGGGGGCGGTATATAAAGACGCGGTCGCTCACCAATTGTCCGTAGTCTTTGTCGGGCGTCATCATGTAGGTGGTGATGCCTTGTCTACCGGCTTCGGTGGCGAGTGTGCCTATAACGTCGTCCGCCTCGAATCCCGGCACTTCCAGAATGGGAATGCGGTAGGCGCGGATAATCTCTTTGATGACGGGTACGGAGAGGCGAATGTCTTCGGGCGTCTCTTGCCGCTGCGCTTTGTACTGCTCGAACATTTCGTGGCGGAAGGTGGGACCGGCAGGGTCGAAAGCTACACCGATGTGCGTGGGATTTTCTTTTTTGAGTACCTCTTCGAGGGTGTTGACAAAGCCCAATACAGCCGAAGTATTAAAGCCTTTGGAGTTTACACGGGGGTTCTTAATGAAAGCGTAATAGGCGCGATATATCAGCGCATACGCATCGAGCAAGAAAAGCTTGTTCACGGAATTCATATTTTATCTTATTTTTATTGGTAAAAGTACAAAAAAACGGGGAAGTAATCGTTTTATTACTATTTTTGCACGCAAAATAAGCGTTAAATGAATGATTTAGCACTCATACAATCTCCCATTGTAAGCGAGTTGGGACTTTTCAAATCGATGTTCTACAACTCACTCACGACCTCCAATGATTTGTTAAACAGCGTTCTGTTGCACATCCGCAAAAAACAAGGCAAACTGATGCGCCCCATATTGCTGTTGTTGTCGGCGAAACTGTTTGGCGAGGTTTCGGATGCTACGTATCACACGGCATTGTCGTTGGAATTGCTTCATACCGCCAGCTTGGTGCACGACGATATTGTAGACGAAAGCGTGGAGCGGCGTGGTCAGCCTTCGGTAAATGCACTCTATAATAATAAGGTGGCCGTACTGGTGGGCGACTATATGCTGGCAACTGCACTCATGGAGGCAAGCCGCACGAACAACGGGGCTATTGTAGAAGCCATCTCGCGGCTGGGATGCAGTCTTTCGGACGGCGAACTGCTGCAACTCTCCAACATCAACAACCCTCTATTTTCCGAAAGCGTTTATCTGGATGTAATAGGCAAGAAGACAGCGGCACTTTTCGCCACTTGCGCAGTGGCGGGCGCACTGTCCGTACATGCTACCGACCAAGAACTGGCATTGGCACGCAAATTGGGCGAATACATCGGTCTTTGCTTTCAGATACGCGATGATATCTTTGACTATTTCGATGAAAAAGAGATAGGTAAACCCACCGGAAACGATATGCGTGAAGGTAAGTTGACACTGCCCGTCATACATGCGCTTAATAAGCAGAACGATGCCGGAGCTTGTGCCCTTGCCGCTAAAGTAAAAGCGGGCACGGCTTCTTCCGATGAAATCGATAGTTTGGTAGAGTTTACCAAAAAGAACGGTGGCATAGAGTATGCCGCCGAATGTATGCTTCACTACAAAGTAGAAGCGACGAAATTGCTGAATCCGTTACCCGACTCTCCGGTGAAAACGGCTCTTTTGGCTTACTTGGATTATTTGATAGAGCGGGAGAAGTAACTCCCCCGCTCGCTGTGCGTTAAGGCACGGTTCAGAAGAATTTTATCTCTTTCCCTTTAATGTCCGACAGCAACAGGTTTCCCAGTCGGCTGGTTCCCAGTCTGAAATAGTCGTTGCTCAACCACTCTTCTCCCAATACCTCTTTTACAATGGTGTAGTAAACAATGGCGTCGTCTACGCTGTTGATACCTCCGGCGGGTTTGAATCCCACTTGGATGCCCGTCTGTTCGTGATACTCTTTGATAGCCTGACACATCACGTAGGCAGCTTCGGGAGTGGCTGCGGGTTGCATCTTTCCGGTAGATGTCTTGATGAAGTCCGCTCCGGCATACATCGATAAAATCGCAGCTTTCTTTATGTTTTCGGCTGTTTTCAAAGCGCCTGTCTCCAGAATTACTTTGAGGTGTGCCTCTTTGCAGACCTCTTTTATCTCTTGTATCTCGTCGCACATACTTTCGTAGTCGCCGCTGAGGAACTTGCCGACCGAAATAACGATGTCAATCTCGTCGGCACCGTCGTGCAGTGCCATGGCGGTTTCGGCAACTTTTACTTCGATGAATGTTTGCGATGTGGGGAATCCTGCCGATACACAGGCTATTTTCACCGCTTCTACCTCTAACGTGTCGTGCACCGCTTCGGCAAAATTGGGATATACACAGATTGCAGCCACATTGGGCAGGTCGGGAAACTCACTATCGAAGTCGTTCACCCGTTGAGTGAATTTCATTACGCTTTCATCGCTATCGGTAGTGTTCAGGGTGGTGAGGTCGATGCAGTGGAAGAGGAATTTCTTTACCTCTTCGGTGTGATTGGCAGGTGCTTTTTCGCTGATGAGGCGCGACACTTGTGCGGCTACTTCCGCATCGCTGAGGTGCGTGTTGTACTTTGCCAATGTGGCTTGGTACTTGTCTTGGAAGTGATGATTATGATTCTCCATTTTGTTTCAATTTGGGATTATTAATGTGACGGGTATTGTCCCGTCGGGTTTTCTTTTCGAGGGTACGGGCAAAAGCTTCGCTGAGGTCGACGCCGGTTTGGTTGGCTATGCAGAGCAACACCCACAGCACGTCGGCAATCTCTTCGTCCAAATTGTCCTTTTCACCGCTTTTAAACGATTGCTCGCCGTAACGACGTGCCATTACGCGCGCCAGTTCGCCCACCTCTTCGGTGAGCACCGCCATGTTGGTAAGTTCGTTGAAATAGCGTACGCCGTACTGCTTAATCCACCGGTCTACTTGTTGTTGAGCTTCTTGCAGAGTCATTATTCTTTGTTTTTAGTGTCTATACAGATGGTTACCGGTCCGTCGTTGAGCAATTCCACCTTCATATCGGCACCAAATTGTCCCGTTGAAATGGGCTTTCCCAGTGCTTGGCTCAGCTTTTGGCAGAACTCTTCGTAGCGGGGAACGGCTATTTCGGGTTTTGCCGCCCGGATGTACGAGGGGCGGTGACCTTTTTTGGTAGAGGCGTGCAAAGTAAACTGGCTGATAAGCAAAATGTCTCCGTTTGTTTCGAGGATAGAGCGGTTCATTACGCCGTTTTCATCGTCGAAAATGCGCAGATTCACAATCTTCTTGCACAGCCAGTCAATGTCTTCGCTGTCATCGCTCTCTTCGATGCCCACCAATATCAGCAAGCCGCCGGCGATAGCCGCTTTGTCGCTGTGATTGATAAGTACGGATGCGTGGGTGACACGTTGTATAACGGTTCGCATTGTAGGAAAGTTTAATCGGTTTGGAGTGCAAAGGTATGGAAATTAATCGTGTATAGCGCGTTGTTTATGTAATTCTGCGGAAGTTATCGTGCATCGAAGTGCGCTTTTATAACCTTTGCTTTGGCTTCGCCCACGCACTTAACGAGCGATTCCATGGATGCTTCTTTGATGCGTTTGACGCTTTTGAACTCGCGCAGCAGTGTGATGCGAGTCTTTTCACCGATGCCTTTAATGATGTCGAGTTCGGAGGCGGTTTGCCGTTTGCTGCGCTTGTCGCGGTGGAAGGTAATGGCAAAGCGGTGCACTTCGTCTTGTATCTGCGTGAGCAGTTGGAATAGGGGAGTATTTTGTTTTAATCCGATGGTTTGCGGCGGAAAACCGTATAGCAGTTCGTGGGTGCGGTGGCGGTTGTCCTTGGCAAGTCCGGCAATGGGGATGTGGAGATTCAACTCGTCCAGCACCTCTTTTACCGAACTCATTTGTCCCTTTCCACCGTCGGTTATCAGCAAATCGGGTAGGGGTGTTCCCTCTTCTAAGGCTCTGCTGTAGCGGCGGCGCACGACCTCTTGCATGGATGCGTAATCGTCGGGACCCGCAACGGTCTTGATGTTGTATTTGCGGTACTCTTTCTTAGACGGTTTTCCTTTCTTGAATACCACACAGGCGGCTACGGCATCGCTTCCCTGAATATTGGAGTTGTCGAAACACTCTATTTGCATGGGCAGGTGTTCCAATTGGAGGCTCTCTTGTATCTCTTTCAGCAGACGCACGCTGCGCTGTTCGGGGTTCAATTTATCCGATTGTTTCAGGCGATCGGCTTTGTATTGCTTCACGTTGAGAACGGATAGCTCCAGCAGTTTCTTTCGGTCGCCCCGTTGCGGCACGGTGAATACAACCTCTTTGAGTTCGATGTCCACCGGAAAGGGTACGATAATCTCGCGCGACTGACTTTGGTAGCGTTCGCGCATTTCGATGATGCCGAGTGCCAACAACTCCTCCTTGCTTTCGTTGAGCCGCTTCTTGTATTCGAATGTAAACGCTTGATTTATAGCTCCATTAGTAATATGAAGGTAGTTAATATATGCCGAATTACCCTCTTTTTCTTCTTCAATGGCAAAGACGTCGATGTTGTGCAGCGAATCGTTTACCACTTCCGACTTAGAGCGGTAGTTTTCTATCAACTGATAACGCTCTTTTACCCGTTGAGCTTCTTCGAAACGCATTTCCGCCGAAAGCTCCTGCATGCGGGCATAGAGCATCTTCTGAATTTCGCGGGTATTCCCTTTGAGTATTTCTTTGATTTCAGCGATGTTTTTCATGTATTCCTCTTCGGTTTGTTTACCTACGCACGGGGCTGCACAATTCTTGATGTGGTATTCCAAACACACCTTGAACTTTCCGGCAGCAATGTTTTCGGGCGACAGGTTGTTGCGGCAGGTACGTATGGGGTAGAGGTGCTTGACAAGCGACAGCAGGGCATGCATCGACGGCACGTGACTGTACGGCCCGTAGTACGACGACCCGTTGCGGATGATGCGACGGGTTTTGAATACACGCGGAAAGTATTCGTTTTGTACGCAGATAGAGGGATAGGTTTTATCGTCCTTCAGCAGCACGTTGTAGCGTGGCTTGTGCTTCTTGATAAGATTGTTTTCCAGCAACAACGCATCTTCTTCGGAGTGCACTACAATGTAACGGATGTCGGCAATCTTACTTACCAACACCCGTGTTTTGCCTGTCTGCTCCTTATTAAAATACGACGACACCCGTCGTTTCAGATTCTTTGCCTTACCCACATAGATAATGGTTCCTTCGACATTCAGGTATTGATAAATGCCGGGATTGTCGGGCAGGTTTTCTACGATGCCTTTTAGGTATTCGGCGGTGTCGGCGGGTCTATTCATTGCGGGAGAGTGGTTCTTTACAAGGTTTACAAGGTGAGTACCGAATCTACTTCTACTCCCTCGAAAGCATCCTTGCCGTGCAGTTCCGCCAATTCGATGAGGAAGTTTACGTAAACCTTCTTGGGGTGCAGTTGGTTTACCAGTTTGCAAGCGGCGAGCATGGTTCCTCCGGTAGCCAGCAGGTCGTCGTGCAGCAGCACTACGTCGTCGGGCGACAAGGCATCTTTGTGCATTTGGATGGTGTCGGTGCCGTATTCTTTGGTATAGCTCTCTTCGATTGTTTCTGCCGGAAGTTTTCCGGGTTTGCGTATGGGGATAAAGCCGGCGCCTATGCGGGTGGCAAGTATCGGTCCCATAATGAACCCGCGTGATTCGATACCTACTACTTTGGTAATGCCTTTGTCTTTGTACATTTCGTAGAGTGTATCCGATAGTTCTTGCAGTACGGCAGTCTCTTTAAACAGAGTGGTGACGTCGTAGAACAAAATGCCGGGGATAGGAAAATCGGGTATTTCCCTGATGCTTTTTCGAAGAGTTTCTTTGCTCATAATCAAATGGTTTTAGTGATACTATTTGTTGTTTTGTTTCACGTGGAACATACATTCTTTCCTGAGTTACTTATCGCCCCGAAAGAACCAGTAGAACATTGATGTCATTGGGCGATACGCCGGGAATGCGCCCAGCTTGCGCAATGGTTTCGGGGTCTATGCGTGCCAGCTTCTGCCGCGCCTCCGTGGAGAGTGATTGAATGGAGCTATAATCAAACTTCCCTTTAATCTTGATATACTCCAACCGATTGAGCTTATCGGCAATCATGCGCTCGCGGGCAATATAGCCTTCGTACTTCAAGAGGATTTCTACAGCCTCAATAATTTCATCTTTGCGCTCGGTCACCTTATCTATCTCTTGTTTGAGTTCGCCGATGTGTGCCGCCATATCCATAAGGGTTACTTGCGGGCGATTGATGAGGTCTACCAGTTTGCATCCTTGTCGGAGTGGGGTAGTGCCCAACTGTTCCAGCACCGGATTAATCGCTGCCGGTTTAATGGAGTAGGTGCGTGCAAAGTCCACTATCCGCTCAATGTGTGCGCGCTTTTGTCGGAGCAACTCGTGACGTTCGATGCTTGCCAAGCCCAAATTCCACGAACGTTCGGTGAGCCGCATATCGGCATCGTCCATACGCAGCAGAATGCGGTATTCGGCGCGCGAGGTAAACATACGGTACGGTTCGTCCACGCCTTTGGTTACAAGGTCGTCGATAAGTACGCCGATGTAAGCTTCATCGCGTGCCAAAGTAAACGGTTCGCCGCCGTGACAGTTGATGTGCGCGTTGATACCTGCCATGATGCCTTGACCCGCCGCCTCTTCGTATCCGGTAGTTCCGTTGACCTGTCCGGCAAAGAAGAGATTCTTTATTTTCTTCGTTTCCAACGAATGTTTAAGCTGTGTAGGGTCAAAGAAATCGTATTCGATAGCGTAACCCGGGCGATAAACCACCACATCTTTAAATGCGGGAATTTCTTTCAGCGCAGCGATTTGTATGTCGAGCGGCAACGACGAAGAGAAACCGTTGAGATACATCTCTTGGGTGTTTTCGCCTTCGGGTTCCAGAAACAGTTGGTGTTGCTCTTTGTCGGCAAACGTCACAATCTTTGTCTCAATGCTGGGACAATAGCGGGGACCGATGCTTTGAATTTGTCCGTTGAAAAGGGGAGAATCAGGCAATCCCTTGCGCAGTACGCGGTGTACTTCTTCGTTGGTGAAACAAGTCCAACACGGCAGTTGCTTCAGCCGGCGGGGTGGGGTATCCATAAAAGAAAACTTATGGAAGTCGTTCTCTCCTTCCTGCGGTTCCATCAGATCGTAGTGCACGCTTCGTCCGTCAATGCGTACCGGCGTACCGGTCTTCATCCGATTGTATTCGATGCCATGTTTAGCGATGGATTCGGTTAAATAGAGCGAAGAAGGCTCTGCCATACGCCCGCCGGGCAGTTGGGTTTTACCCACATGCATCAATCCGTTGAGAAACGTACCTGCCGTCACCACCACACACTTGGCGCGGAAGGTAACGCCCCAGAAGGTGGTTACTCCGGTAACTTCGCCGTTTTCAACGATAATTTCTTTTACCGTATCTTGCCAAATATGCAGGTTGGGAATGTTTTCTATGATTTCGCGCCATTCCCATATGTACTTGTTGCGGTCGCATTGTGCACGCGGACTCCACATGGCGGGTCCTTTGGAACGGTTCAATATGCGAAATTGTATGGCTGTGCGGTCGGTTACCAAACCCATGTATCCGCCCAGTGCGTCTACTTCGCGGGCAATTTGTCCTTTGGCGATGCCGCCGATAGCCGGATTGCAACTCATTTGGGCAATCTTGTTCATGTCCATGGTGATAAGACACGTCTTCGAGCCTAAATTCGCCGCAGCCGCAGCCGCTTCACAGCCGGCGTGTCCGGCACCTATCACCAGTATGTCGTACTTAAAATCCATTGTTTCTTATATCCTTAAGGGCGACAAAGTTACGACAAATATCTAACTCTGTCGCAGTGCCAGCGCCTTGTTTTCCGCCTCCTCCATTTGTTGTCGTTCGCCTTCACCCTTGTCGTTGACGCCGCAGAGGTGCAAAATGCCGTGTATAATAACGCGGTGCAACTCTTCTTCGTAGGGTGTGCCAAACTGTGCGGCATTGCTGCGCACGGTGTCGAGACTGATAAAGATGTCGCCGCCGATACGGTCGTCTTCGCTGTAGTCGAACGTAATGATGTCGGTATAATAATCGTGTTGCAGATACTGGCGGTTCACGTCGAGTATGCACTCGTCGGAACAGAACACATAGGCTATTTCGCCTGCTTTTTTGCCATACGTTGCCGCCACTGCTTTAATCCATGCGGTGGTTTCGCGCTTTTTAATGGAGGGCATTGCCACTCCGTCGGTTTGATAACTAATCATTGCTATACGAATAAGAGGTTGGTTAAAAGAAAAAGAGGTAACTGATAACGATTGCCGCCAAGATACCGGCACCGTCGGCTATCAGTCCGCACGTCACGGCGTTGCGGGTTTTGGAGATGCCCACGCTGCCGAAGTAAACGGCGAGTATATAAAAAGTGGTGTCCGAAGCACCACGGGCTACACAGCTCATGCGCCCCACGAACGAGTCGGCGCCATACTCTTTCATGGTGTCTATCATCAGTCCGTTGGCACCGCTTCCGCTGAGCGACTTCATCAAAGCGGTGGGAAGTGCACCGACAAACTCGGTGTCTACACCCGTCAGTCCCACGACGTAGCCGATTCCGTTGACCAGCAAATCCATGGCGCCCGAGGCACGAAAGACTGCAATGCCCACCAAGAATGCTACCAGATAAGGGATGATGCGTACGGCGGTGACAAATCCTTCTTTGGCTCCTTCCACAAAAGCATCGTAGACATTTATCTTTTTCCACACTCCCCACACGATGAAAAGCAAGATGATAGCAAACAGCATCAGATTGGCTACCAAGGTGGAGTAAGTGCCGATTTCATCGCGCCCCACTTTAAGAAACAAGGTGATGAGCGCTGCGAAAAAGAGGGAGATGATTCCGACAAGTATCAAGATAGGCTTGTTCAGCAGATTGATGCGTTGCGAAATGCTGACGGCAATCACACCCGCAAGCGTGGATATGGTAGTGGTAATGAGAATCGGGATAAATACGTCGGTAGGCTGAACGGCACCCATTTGCGCCCGATACATCATGATGCTGATAGGTATCAATATCAGCCCCGAGGTATTGAGTACCAAGAACATAATCATCGGATTGGTAGCCGTATCTTTCTTAGGGTTCAGTTCCTGAAGTTCCTTCATAGCTTTCAGTCCCATGGGAGTGGCGGCGTTGTCGAGTCCCAGCATATTCGCCGACAGATTCATGAAGATAGCCCCCATTGCCGGATGTCCTTTGGGAATCTCGGGAAAGAGGCGGCAAAAGAGCGGACTGAGTCGACGCGAAAGTGCCGCAATCATCCCGCTTTGTTCGCCTATCTTCATGATTCCCAGCCAAAGAGCAAGGATGCCGGTAAGTCCCAGCGATATTTCGAACGCCGATTTGGAAGAGGTAAAGGTGGAGTTTACCAACTCGGTAAAGATTTCCGTATCGCCCAGAAACACCAGCTTGCAGAGCGCCACGATGAAAGCAATCACAAAGAAAGCGATCCAGATGTAGTTTAAAACCATAAGGGTACGTATTATGTCACAAAAATAGATATAACTTTCTGTTTCATACGCTATTTTGTCTAATTTTGTCCGCAAAGACCCAAAAACAAACCTCATGATGCAACAGGCAGAACAGATTCAACGCGAGTTGGAGCAGTACATCGACCCCATAAAGCGGGAGTATCTTCCCCGATTCTTTAAGACCGGCAAAGGGCAATACGGCGAGGGGGATTGCTTCCTTGGCGTAGTGGTGCCCAACACCCGTGCGGTAGCACGCCGGCACCGCAACGAACCGTTCGAAGTGTCGGCACAGCTCTTGCAAAGTCCGTGGCACGAGTGTCGGCTTTGCGGATTGCTGATGCTGGTGGAGCGTTATAAAAAGAGCGATGAAAAGAGAAAAACAGAGATAGTAGAGTTCTATCTGACGCAAACAAGGCACGTCAACAATTGGGATTTGGTAGACCTGTCCGCCCCCTATATTTTGGGTGAATACCTCAAAGACAAACCGCGCGACGTGCTCTATCGCCTTGCCGACAGCTCGTTGCTTTGGGAACAGCGCATCGCCGTAGTTGCCACCCTTCCGTTGATTAAATCCGATGATTTCACCGATATACTCACGCTTTCCGAGCGATTGCTGCACCACCGGCACGACTTAATGCACAAAGCGGTGGGCTGGATGCTTCGCGAAGTGGGAAAGCGCAATAAGGCAGTACTGGTGTCGTTTCTCAATCGGCATGCCACCACTATGCCGCGCACCACGCTGCGCTATGCCATCGAGAAGTTTCCCGACGAAGAACGGCGCACGTTTATGGCACGTTAAGGACAGTGTATGTATCTCAGTCGTTCGTTTCGCTAACAGAGTATATTCTTCTTCTCAATCTGCGAAAAATAATCTTGTAACAGCAACATATTGTTTTTGCACTGCACTTACTTTACCGTCCGACCAACGTCGTACGAGCGTACGACCAACGTCGGACGGTCGTACAACCAACGCCGGACGGTCGTCCGCCCTTGGTCGGACGGTAATGGAAACACGGCGCAAAAACAATATGTTACTGATACACAATTATTTATCACTAAACAACCACTAAGAAAATAGTCGTTATCTCCGATAAATTAGTGAGTGCCTCTGCGGACACAAGCCGAAACGCCGAATGCGGATTATTTTAATCTTTCAGCCGTCCGAAGCACAATTGGTAGTTGGCTTCGTCGTCTTCCTTATCCGGCGATAAATAGTAGATACAGTTGGCATCCGTCTGTAAGACGCGAATGGCTGCCGGTTCTCCTGTTTGATAAATATCATCGGTAAAACCGCCTCCTTGGAAATAGGCCTTCTTCTCTTTGGTGTCGTAGCAATAAAACCAGTTCTTTTGCTCTTCGTAGCTGCGGTAGCAAACGGCAAAAACGTATCGGGAGCTGCGATAGATGTTTAGCAAATAGAGGGTTCGTTCTCCGTTGGAAGCTTCTGCATTTTTGATGTCCAGTTTCAAGGCGGGCATTAACTGTTTGTCTGCTATCCGGTAGAGTGTGTCGCGAAAGAGAGCTTCTTCATCTCCTTCAAAACAATAAAGATGCAGTTGATTGTCAAGTTGAGTGAAACTGTCGGTATAAGGTTGAGTCCATAAAGCCATTCCCGATGAAATCGAACGATAGAGCACGCTGTCTACCTTATTAAATGCCGCATCAAATTGATACAACCAAAGATTGCGAACCGGTTTTCCTTTTTCCGATGTTCTTGTCTCTGCCAGCATACAATGCTTGTCCGCATTAAAATAGATGTCTTTGGGCATCTTCTCTTCTATGTAAAAGCTTTCGATAAACTTGCCGTTGATGTCGTAGCATAAAAGATGTTTTGCACTCTGTATATAGATGAGTCCCTTTTGAAAATCAAAAGAAGTGGCAGCAATAAATTGATATTCTCCCGGTCCGTTACCCTTTTTGCCAATGGTACGTAGAAATTTACCTTTCCCGTCAAACAAAAAGACCTTGTCGGTTTGCGCAATTAAAATGTAGTCTTGATTGAAAATGGCGCGACGAAATCGTCGGATGTTAATCAAACTCAAATCGGTCGTTTCCAACTTGATAACGTTCATTTCCGACACAATATCAGAGAGGTTCAGTGTTTGTTTGGTATCACCGTCGAGCGGCACCCGCACGAAGGGCGCATTCTCTTTGCCGCAAGAGACGGATAGTGCAAACAGAATAAAGATGATTGGGGTAATTGTTTTCATGGAGAAGAGATGGATGGTTATTTAAGTTTGACGATATACAACGTCTTCCCATTTAAGTAATAGGATAAGTTCTCTTTGCCGCCGGAGTTACGGAGTTCTATGTAACGCCGACTTTTTAGGTCGTCGTATAGCACCCCTCCGGTCGGTTGAGGATGCAAATTATAGTGTTCGCCGTCGGGAGTTACTATGTAGGTGTAAATAGTGTGGTCGCCTGATTGCGTTGTGGCACGCAGGAGATATCTTATTATCAGATAATTGTCGGCATAGTAGCTGTTGTAGATGCATAAATCTTCTTTTAACCCTTGCTTGATACCCGACAGTTCCCATGTCAGTGCCGTAGAGACTTTGTTGTTTACAATCTGATAGATGCTTTTCTTACCGGCGATGTTGAAATGTAGAATGTCTTTGTGAACAAAGAAACATCCCGGTGCAGCGATAAGTACGTTTTTATCGGTAGAAGCAAACTGCTCAAAGGTTTCGAATGAGAGGAAATGCTCTTTCTGTGTATTCATATCAAAGGTGGATAAGCGATATTTGCTTCCTTTGGATTGAGCCGTCATTTCGCAAGACAGTATATACAGTTTACCTTTAAAGAAGGAGCAGGCTATAGGGGGATAAGCTATCTTGTACTTGCCTTTTTGCTGACCGAAAAAGTCGTAGACCGAGAGATAATTCGCATCATTCTCGCGGATGAATACAAACAGTCGCTGTCCGGCTTCGTCCACACAAATGTTATAAATGACTCCTTTATCGAATATGGTTCGAATAAATTTTCCTTCTGTGCCATATTGTTTGATAACATCATAACCATTGAAGAACAGGTATTTATCCGTATGGGCAACCAAAGGCATGTCCGGTGCTTGGTTCAATGAGATTGTTTTCACGTGCGCTGTTATCTCGGATAACTTTAGCGTATCCCGACGACCGGTGTCTACTTTGATAGGTGAGGCAGACTGGTCGACCGTTAGGAATAAAGAAAGGACGAGTAGAAGTGTAGTCATTTTCACGGTTGTTTTTAAGTACAGTTTTTCAAAGTATCCCTCTTCTTAAGATGAGACGGGACAAAGGTATTTAACAAAATAACTACTAAAGAAATTATGTGGCATGTTGCATAACATAAACTACTGAATTGTTACACTTGAGAGCTGTGTAAAAGGAGTGGCACAAAAAAGAGGAGCCTCTAAAGAAGCCCCTCCTTATTCTATTAGGATGCGTAGATGCAACACTCTTGTTTACTTCGTCTTTATCAGGTATTCGGCTATCTGAACGGCATTCAATGCAGCGCCCTTCTTGATTTGGTCGCCAACAACCCAGAACGTCAGACCGTTTTCGTCGGATAAATCTTTGCGGATGCGTCCCACGTACACAGGGTCTTTGCCGGCAAGGAAGAGCGGCATGGGATATTCTTTTTCGGCGGGATTGTCCATCAGCACCAGCCCTTCGCCTTTTTCGAAGGCTTCGCGAGCCTCGGCAACCGAAACGGGACGTTCGGTTTCAATCCAGATACTTTCGGAGTGCGAACGCAAGGCAGGCACGCGCACACAGGTGGCACTGACTTTAACGTCCGAGTGCATAATCTTACGCGTTTCGTTAAACATCTTCATCTCCTCTTTGGTATAGCCGTTGTCGGTGAATACGTCAATTTGGGGAATCAGGTTGTAGGCAAGTTGGTAGGCAAACTTCTCCACGGTAACCGGTTCGCCCGCCAGTACCTGACGGTATTGTTCGTGCAACTCGTCCATGGCGGCGGCTCCTGCTCCGCTTGCTGCCTGATAAGTGGCTACATGTACGCGTTTGATGTGCGTAAGGTTTTCGATGGCTTTCAGTGCCACAACCATTTGAATGGTAGTACAGTTGGGGTTGGCTATGATACCACGGGGACGTGTCAGTGCATCGGTAGGATTTACCTCGGGAACCACCAACGGAACGTCGGCTTCCATGCGGAAGGCACTGGAATTGTCTATCATCACGGCACCGTATTTGGTAATGGTTTCGGCAAACTCTTTCGACGTGCCTGCACCAGCGGAAGTGAAAGCGATGTCTACACCTTTAAAATCATCGTTGTGCTGCAAGAGTTTCACCTCAATCTGTTTACCGCGGAAGGTATAAGAGGTTCCTGCACTACGGGGCGACCCAAACAATACTAACTCATCCAGCGGAAAATTTCTTTCTTCGAGCACACGCAGGAACTCTTGTCCCACGGCTCCGCTTGCTCCAACAATGGCTACTTTCATTTTTCTTTATCCTATTTATTTTAAATAATCGGCTGCAAAAGTAGCATAAATCCATATATTTGCACTCAATACGGATAAAAACCTTTCTTCTATGAAGAGAATCTTATACTTTTTACTGCTTTTATTGTTCGCCGTAACATCGTGCGTGAATAATGATGAGCCGCCTGTGCCCGTAGAACAGACGGTGTTTGTTTACATGCCGTGGTCTACGGATCTGCTGAGCTATTTCGAAACCAATCTTACCGATATGGAGAGTGCCATGGCGCAAATGGATATGCGCGGCAAGCGGGTAGTGGTTTTTTTAATGACATCGCCCGATGAAGCCACGTTGTTCGAACTGAAAACCCACCGTGAGGGCAACGTGCGTCCGGTACTCAAACGTTACTATAAGCCCGCTTTCACTACCGAAGAGGGAATTACCTCTATTTTCAACGATATGAAAAGCGTAGCACCCGCCGGTCGTTATGCACTCATTGTAGGCAGTCACGGCATGGGGTGGATACCGGTGTCGGCACAGAAGTCCGGTCGAGCCGCTTTCGGGCAACGGTTTCATTGGGAAGGCGACAATGTTCGGCGCACTCGCTTTTTCGGCGGACTATCCACAGCCTATCAAACCGACATTACCACTTTCTCTGCCGCACTGCGCAATGCAGAACTGAAAATGGAGTACATCCTTTTTGACGATTGCTACATGTCAACCATAGAAGTGGCTTACGAACTGCGCGATGTTACCGACCATCTCATTGGCTGCCCTACCGAAGTGATGATATACGGTTATCCTTACCACGAACTCGGACAATACCTCATCGGTGACATCGACTATGCAAAGATTTGCGATAGATTCATTACTTTTTATGAGAATTACAAAGACCCTTACGGCACTATCGGCGTAACTAATTGCTGCGAGTTGGATGCGTTGGCGGCTATTATGAAAGAAATTAACGGGCAATATACGTTTGATGCCTCGCTACGTCCCACCATCCAACGAATGGACGGTTACAATCCTGTTATCTTTTTCGATTGTGCCGACTATGTGCGCAAACTTTGTTCCGACGAACAACTATTTGCCGATTTCACCGCACAAATGGAACGTGTAGTGCCTGCCGGTCAACGCGCACATACCTCCCAATATTATACCGCTTTGGGAGGAGGCTCCGCCATACCTGTTTCTACCTTCTCGGGCATCACCATTTCCGACCCCAGCATCAACACCTTGTGCGAGTCGAAAGAGCAAACGGCTTGGTACAAAGCCACCCATTAAGAATTAACAGCTTCTTTCAGCAAATCATTCCGTCCACCAGCCGGATGGTTCGGTCGGTAATGCTTGCCAGCTTTTCGTCGTGGGTAACGATGACGAAAGTCTGTCCGAAGCGTGCACGAAGGTCGAAAAACAACTGGTGCAGCTCTTCTTTGTTGTGAGTATCCAAACTTCCCGAAGGTTCGTCCGCCAATACCACCGACGGATGGTTGACCAAGGCGCGTGCTACGGCAACGCGTTGTTTTTCGCCGCCCGACAGTTCGTTCGGTTTGTGTGTGGCACGGTCGGCCAACTGCATAAATTCCAGCAGTTCCATGGCACGGTCGGTAGCATGTTTTTCTCCCATTCCACCAATAAAAGCCGGAATCATTACATTCTCCAGCGCCGTAAATTCGGGCAATAGTTGGTGAAACTGAAAGACGAACCCGATGTGGCGGTTGCGAAAAGCCGAGAGTTCTTTTTCTTTCAGGCGGTTCACTTCCGTCTCTTCAATTATCACTTGTCCGCTGTCGGGGGCGTCGAGCGTTCCCATAATCTGAAGCAGTGTGGTTTTGCCCGCACCACTGGGACCTACGATGCTTACCACTTCGCTTTTATTAATGGTGAGGTCTATGCCCCGCAGCACTTGCAGTGTCCCGAAGCTTTTGGTGATTCCGTGTAACTCTATCATGTTAGATTCGTTTGATGACATATTCGGCAAGATAGCACCCGAAGACAGCCGGCATATAGCTCACCGTTCCGCAGGTCGATTTTTTGTTTCGTTCGTCGTCGGTCAGCACCACGGCATTCGGGTCGGCTTGTTCGGTACTGAACACTACCGGCAGTCGTCGCCGGACGTTCATTTTTTGCAGTCGTTTGCGTACCGCTTTGCTCAGTCCGCAGTGGTAAGTTTCCGAGATGTCGGCAAAGCGCACCTGTGTGATGTCGCTTTTGGCACCGGCTCCCATGCTGGATACTATCTTGATTTTGCGTTTCAGTGCTTCGGCAATCAGGTGGCATTTGGGCGACAGCGTGTCGATAGCATCCACGATGAAATCATACTTTTCGGCATCCAGCAGCATGGGAATGTTCTCGTCTTTCAGAAAGACGGGCAGTATGTTCAGGCTGATGTCGGGGTTGATGTCGCGAAAGCGTTGTTCCAAGATGCCCACCTTGCTCTGCCCCACGGTAGAATGGAGCGCAGGCAGTTGGCGGTTGATGTTCGACGGTTGCACATTGTCCGCATCCACCAGTGTGAGGCGTCCCACTCCTGCACGGCACAACATTTCGGCGGCATACGCACCTACACCACCCACACCCACCACGAGCACGTGCGCACGGCTCAATCGTTCCATCTTTTCGTCACCCAATAACAGTCGGGTGCGTTGCTTCCAGTCGTTCATATCAAACCTTTTTGCAAATTCTTGTGCACAAAGGTAAGGTTTTTTTAGACATCAGTAGAAAGAGTATATTGACCGCCTCAATTTCGTTTATGACAGAATACGGAATGTGATAGATTGCCGATTAAGGATTGAAGAGAATCTTTATCTCATACTTTTCCCATGGTGTAAACACAGGAGGATAATTCATCGTTATTCTCTTATAATGATTGCTTACAACGGTAAACATGCATGGCTCTCGATATATATTTAAAGGTCGTATATCCATAATGAATGCCCCTTCTTTATTGGTAATCCCTCTTTTGACAGGATATATTGTGTCTGTCTCGTTAGTAAACACGCCGGTATCTAAATCATAACTGTATTCAGAATACCCGGTATCGTAGTCGTGCATATATAGAAATACTTTAGAATTGCTATCGGGAAGGATAAGGTTTCTGTTATTCTCCGGTGCATAATAAATATTAATGCTGATGAAAGAATGTTTGATTGCGGTTTCACCTTCATTAAAGTTGTTTTCTCTATTGCATCCGGTGAGAAAAGAGATGATTATTCCGACGAGGGGTATCGTGTAATTATAGAGTTTCATTTTTTATCTCTTTTTTATTCGTTTATATTTCTCGGTGTAATGTATAAACGACACCATCCCGTTGAATATTCTTTATTGTAATATTCTGTAGCAGGTTTATTTTCTGAAGATTCTCCTCCTCTCTGATTATTTCCAGAGGGAGCCATTCCCTCTGACTGAGGTTCTATGGGTACGATTACATCATCATAGAAATTTACCACAACCTCGCCTAATTCATCGTTTCCATTAGTTGTAGTAACTTCATAACTAATAGTTCTGACCTCTTTTGCACTTGCTCCGAACTTTAAACCAGTTTTTACTCTTTCGCCGGTTGTTATGGAAAATTCAAAATTTCCTGCAAATTCAGTACTTGTAGTATTTGTTATTTTGGTAGTTTGTGCTTCATCAACTTCCTCTATTGCTATTTTAACAGATGTACTAAAATTCTCCAAATTCCATTTGAACAACGGCAAAGATAAAGCGACCCTTCTGTTGTCTATACCTGCTACATATTGGATTCTATTAGGTTTAGACTTAATTATAACTCGGAATAATTCTTCTGGTTTTATTCTAAAGTATTTAACGATTTCACTACCAAACCCGCTTTTGTTACCTACATATAATTTTACTTTAAATTCGAACTCACCATCTGTCCAGTATTTTGCAGAACGATTAGTGGACATATCTTTAGTCCTCTTAGGATCAGATGGTTGGTCGGATATTTTATTTAGATTTGCAGATGCATCTCCTGTCATCTCAAAACCGACTAAATATTCTTCATAATTCTTATCAAAAGGACCGACCTTATTGGCGGGTGTTAAGCCGTAATAGATATAATCACGTTGCCACCCGTCATTACTATTATAAATATTATAAGCATCTACCACCTTTTGAGGAATTGTAGGCAGGTCGTCGTTTGGTTTTTGGCGCATATTCTGTCTTGTTAATGAGGCTATTGTATTATTATTTGTGCATTCTGTGCCTAAATAGTTGGCAGAAGATAGATTATCAAATACTTCATTACAAAATTGTAGACTTGCATTACCTAATACCCCTTTCCTTGTATTTGCTTTATTTACTATAATACGTTCATTTATTTTTACTACAACAACAGGATATGCAGGAATTTCCCTATCGGAAAATAAGAGTTCTTCCCCCATGTGATTATACACAGGGGTACTTTCGCCAACACTTGTTCTCACAGCAACACATGGAATATCGTTGTCTATGTCCCATAAAGTCGCTGAAAAAATATCTTCCGGTAAAGTAGGTACGAGTATCGTCAATGTAGGTAACTCTTTCTCTATCTGAGAAATAATGTCTTCGCCGAGATATCGTAATAATACATCTCTAATTGTACATCCTTCACTTAAAATTCTATCTTTAACCAAGAGATAAAGTACATCATTATCATAATCAATCTCTTTCAGAGCTTCATTTTTAATGATCTCTCTAATCTCTTTTGAATCAAATAGAGCTTTAGATAAAGCGATGGCAAATTCTTTTTCCAAATGAAAAATATCATTTGTATGCGTTTCAAACAAAGTCGTTTGACTGGCTTCCGGCTCATTCATGTGATAGCTCTGACAAGATAACAATAAATTTAAGGTTCCAATTGTTATCAATAATTCAAAAAAACTCTTGATTGTTTCCATGTTACTATTATTTTTGTTATTATTAGGTGTTAACTAAGCTGTAAAACAATGCAAAGTTTAAAAAGTTCAAATATAGTTTATTTTTATACTAACTAAATATAATTATATGCAAATATCAGCAAACAATGTAGAGTATTATAGGCGCACCGGTAAAAATCGGTGTTTGTTATCGTGTCATAAATGAGCAACCTATTCTAATTGTTTTGCCTCAAAACTTCTCCCAAAAAAGATACCCGATTTTCTCTTTTCAGCTCTTCAGCCGGCTTGCAACGCGTTATCGGATAGCGAGTTCGGCTGAAAGATATACCCTGAAAGTAAAAAATCCGCATTTAGTCGTTTTTTCTTGTGTCGTCCTGATTTTGGTTGACAACGAGATACGAACAAGTTTAGAAAACTCAGTGATTGAACATTGTCATTCACGTGATTGAGTTTTGTAACTCAGTGATTAAGCTTCCTAATTCAAGTAATTGAATCTTTGAGATAAATTAGAGTTTACGCGTAAACTCTAATTTATCACACCAACATACGTCTCTACGGAACGCTTACAAATTAGAAAAATACGGCTGAATGCGGATTTTTTACTTTCAGGGTATATCTTTCAGCCGAACTCGCTATCCGATAACGCGTTGCAAGCCGGCTGAAG
>JAISHU010000136.1 GCA_031262385.1 Mediterranea sp. (in: CFB group bacteria) | reverse complement strand
AAACCTCATCGAGGGCGAGTTGCGTCCGGGTATGAAAGTCGTGGTGGTGGAAGACCTAATCTCTACGGGTGGCAGCAGCCTGAAAGCCGTAGAAGCCATTCGTCGCGACGGATGCGATGTGATAGGCATGGTTGCCGCTTATACATACGGCTTCCCTGTTGCCGAAAAAGCATTCAAGGATGCCAAAGTGCCGCTGGTGACACTTACCAACTACGAAGCTGTGCTCGAAGTCGCTTTGCGTACCGGATATATAGAAGAAGAAGATATTGCAACATTGAACGAGTGGCGTAAAGATCCCGCACACTGGGATGCCGGTAAGTAAGAATTATACTGCATGACTAAATTCGAAAGCGGAGTGAAAATCGTCTCCGCATCTCAAGAGAGTATATACAATGTGCTTTCTGACCCTTCCAAGTTGGAACAACTAAAAGCTGTTCTGCCGCAAGATAAAGTAAAAGAGATTCAGTTTGACGGCGATAATATAACGTTTAATGCTCCTCCCGTGGGGAGCATTACGCTGTCGCTTGTGGAGAAAGAACCTTGCAAGTGTATCAAGTATGCTGCCACTACGTCGCCTATGCCCTTTTCGCTCTGGATACAGATAGTACCCGTAAGCGAACACGAAAGCAAGATACGTCTCACCGTCGGCTTGGATATCAATCCGTTTATGAAAGCCATGGTGCAGAAACCGCTGGCGGACGGACTTGAGAAAATGGCTGAAGCTTTTGCCGTCATACCTTACGAAAGATTATAGTAATGAAGAAGCTCTGGGAAAAGAACGTTTCGGTGAACGAAGAGATTGACCGCTTCACCGTGGGACGCGACCGTGAGATGGATATCTACCTCGCCAAGTACGATGTGCTCGGCTCAATGGCACACATCACGATGCTCGAAAGCATCGGACTGCTCGCCAAAGAGGAGTTGGACTCGCTGCTTGCCGTACTCAAAGAGATCTATCGCACTGCCGACAACGGACTGTTTGTGATAGAAGAGGGTGTGGAAGATGTGCACTCGCAAGTGGAATTGCTGCTTACCCGCCGACTGGGCGATGTGGGCAAGAAGATTCACAGCGGACGTTCGCGCAACGACCAAGTGTTGCTCGACCTGAAACTCTTTACCCGCGCGCAAATAAAAGAGGTGGCGGAATTGACGGATACACTCTTCCACACGCTTATCAACCAAAGCGAACGCTACCGCAACGTGCTGATGCCCGGCTACACACACCTCCAAATAGCCATGCCTTCGTCGTTTGGTCTGTGGATGGGCGCATATGCCGAGAGTTTGGCGGACGATATGTTGTTCTTGCAAGCTGCTTACAAGATGTGCAACCGCAACCCGCTGGGTTCGGCTGCCGGTTACGGCTCTTCGTTTCCGCTGAACCGTACGATGACTACCCGTTTGCTGGGTTTCGACTCGCTGAACTACAACGTGGTGTACGCACAAATGGGGCGCGGAAAGATGGAGCGCAACGTAGCCTTTGCCTTGGCAACCATTGCCGGTACGGTTTCCAAACTCGCCTACGATGCCTGCCTGTTTAGCAGTCAGAACTTCGGCTTTATCACACTGCCCGACGACTGTACTACCGGCTCCAGCATCATGCCCCACAAGAAAAACCCCGATGTGTTTGAATTGACGCGTGCCAAGTGTAACAAACTTCAGTCGCTGCCGCAACAGATTATGATGATTGCGGGCAATCTGCCGTCGGGTTACTTCCGCGACTTGCAAATCATCAAAGAGATATTTATCCCCGCATTCGACGAGTTAAAGGACTGCCTGCGTATGACAGCTTACATCATGAACGAAATCAAGGTGAACGAGCACATACTCGACGACGGCAAGTACGACCTCATCTTCAGCGTGGAAGAGGTAAACCGGTTGGTGCTCGAAGGGATGCCTTTCCGCGATGCCTACAAAA
The DNA here is from genome assembly GCA_031262385.1 of Mediterranea sp. (in: CFB group bacteria). Taxonomy (GTDB): domain Bacteria; phylum Bacteroidota; class Bacteroidia; order Bacteroidales; family Bacteroidaceae; genus Bacteroides. The sequence goes on along the minus strand of JAISHU010000136.1, from coordinate 9,212 downwards.
AAGTAGGTATGGAGATCGAACAAGGTCACTTCGCGCATCCCAAGGAGGTACATCACACCCACGAAGGAAGCATCGGCAACCTCTGCAACGACCGTGTCGGCGAGTTGATGCGGCAAACAATAGAAGGATTTGACTTTCCAAAAGCCGAAAGTGCCGAAAAAGCACTGCTGAAAGAGTAGTTTCATCCCTTATTCTATTAAAATTGCCCTTTACAATTTGCCTGTAACGGCGAAACTCCTTATCTTTGTCCCCGTTATTCTAACAAAGACCTGCGGAAATAGCTCAGTTGGTAGAGCACAACCTTGCCAAGGTTGGGGTCGCGAGTTCGAGTCTCGTTTTCCGCTCTCTTTTTAGTCCATTTGTTAATTGCTCTGCTCGAATGGTGGAATGGTAGACACGAAGGACTTAAAATCCTTTGGCCATTGCGGCTGTGCGGGTTCAAGTCCCGCTTCGAGTACAGTAAACGCCTACTAAATCGTTTGATTTGGTAGGCGTTCTTTGTTTTTTTTGGTAGTCAAAGGGTAATCTACGCACGAACGTGAGACATACAACAATTGCATTCCCTGATTTTTGACAAGTAATTGTGTCGTATAGCAGAAAAACAAAACGGTTTTAATGTAAATTGAAAAAAAAGTCCGTTATTTGCAGCGAAATAACACCTACAAGATAGCAATAAGATGAATTTTACAGCCAAACAAATAGCATCCTATTTACATGGAGAAATCATTGGCGACGAACAGGCAACGGTTTCTACATTTGTAAAAATAGAGGAGGGCGTACAGGGGGCATTGACATTTCTCTCCAACCCCAAATACACACCTTATATATATACTACGCAAGCAAGCATTGTGTTGGTAAATAGGTCTTTTGTTCCCGAAGGGGAGGTGAAGGCGACTCTGATAAAGGTAGACGATGCCTATCAAAGTTTGGCTCAACTGCTCTCTTTGTACCAACAGAACAGACCCCGAAGGTATGGTGTAAGTCCGTTGGCGGTGATTTCCGCCGATGTGGTAATAGGCGAGGACGTTTTCATCGCACCTTTTGCTTATGTCGGCGAACGGGTGGTGCTGGGCAAAGGTACACAAGTATATCCGCACAGTTACATAGGCGATAATGCCCGCGTGGGCGAAGATTGCATCATCTATTCGGGTGTGAATATTTACAACGATTGCCGTATAGGCAACCGCTGCATACTGCATTCGGGTGCGGTGATAGGTGCCGATGGTTTTGGCTTTGCCCCTACCGCCGAAGGCTACGCAAAGATTCCTCAAATAGGAATCGTAGAACTTGAAGACGACGTGGAAGTAGGTGCTAACACTTGCATAGACCGTGCCACGATGGGCACTACCCTTGTTCGCCGGGGTGTAAAACTGGATAATCTTATCCAGATAGCTCACAACGACGAGATTGGCATGCACACCGTGATTGCCGCACAAACAGGCATTGCTGGTTCCACCAAAGTGGGCGACTGGTGTATGATGGGCGGACAGGTAGGTATTGCCGGACATAGCCATATAGGTAACCGCGTGAGCTTGGGAGCACAGTCGGGAGTGCCGGGCGACCTGAAAGAGGGTAGCCAACTGATAGGCACACCTCCCATGGAACTGAAACAGTATTTCAAAGCATCGGTGGCGCAGCGCAACCTGCCCGAGATGCAGAAAGAAATACGCATGCTCCGTAAGGAACTCAATGAAATGAAACAATTATTAAACAAGTAATAGAATGTTGAAGCAGAAAACACTGAAAGAGAGCTTTTCACTGAGTGGGAAAGGATTGCATACCGGTCTTGATCTCACTGTCACTTTTTTACCGGCAGCCGAAAACCACGGATATAAAATACAACGCATAGACTTGGAAGGTATGCCCGTGATTGATGCTGTCGCCGATAACGTAACCGAAACAACACGCGGTACGGTGCTCTCTAAAAACGGAGTAAAAGTCAGCACCATTGAACATGGCATGGCGGCACTCTATGCTTTGGGTATAGATAACTGCCTGATACAAGTAAACGGTCCCGAATTTCCTATATTGGATGGGAGCGCTCAATTTTATGCCGACGGAATAGAACGGGTAGGAACAGAAGAGCAAAATGCGGTAAAAGACTTCTATATTATTAAGTCGAAAATAGAGTTCCGCGACGAAAAAACAGGTTCTTCTATCATTGTGTTGCCCGACGAAAACTTCAGCTTAAACGTGCTGGTGTCGTACGACTCGACAATCATCCCCAATCAATATGCTACGCTGGAAGATATGGCAAAGTTTAAGGACGAAGTAGCCGCCAGCCGTACCTTTGTGTTTGTACGCGAAATAGAACCGCTGTTGCAGGCAGGACTTATCAAAGGAGGCGATTTGGATAACGCTATCGTAATCTACGAACGCGAAATGTCGCAACCCGACTTTGATAAACTTGCCGACGTAATGGGGGTGCCCCACATGGATGCCCAAAAGCTGGGGTATATTAATCACAAACCGTTGGTGTGGGCAAACGAATGTGCACGCCACAAACTGCTGGATGTGATTGGTGACTTGGCTCTGATAGGCAAGCCTATTAAAGGACGCATCATCGCCACCCGCCCGGGACATACCATTAATAATAAGTTTGCCCGCCAAATGCGGAAAGAAATACGTCTGCACGATGTGCAGGCACCGACGTACGACTGCAACCGCGAGCCGGTAATGGACGTCAACCGCATACGCGAATTGCTGCCTCACCGTTATCCGTTCCAATTGGTGGACAAGGTTATAGAAATAGGTGCTAACTACATTGTAGGCGTTAAGAACGTTACGTCCAACGAACCGTTTTTTCAAGGTCACTTTCCGCAAGAACCCGTTATGCCGGGTGTGTTGCAGGTGGAAGCCATGGCGCAAGTGGGGGGGCTGCTTGTGCTCAACTCGGTGGACGACCCCGAACGATATTCTACCTATTTTATGAAGATTGACGGTGTGAAATTCCGTCAAAAGGTAGTACCTGGCGATACACTGATTTTCCGTGTAGAACTGATTTCCCCTATCCGGCGCGGCATCGCCACCATGAAAGGTTATGCTTTTGTCGGCGAGAGAGTAGTAAGCGAAGCCGAGTTTATGGCGCAAATAATAAAAAACAAATAAGGTATGATTAGTCCTTTAGCTTATATCCACCCCGAGGCTATCATTGGAGAGAATGTAGAAATAGCTCCTTTTGTGTTTATCGATAAAAATGTGGTGATAGGTAACAACAACACGCTTATGGCGAATGTTTCTGTGTTGTATGGTACCCGCATGGGTGACGGAAACACCGTATTCCCCGGTGCCGTTATCGGAGCGATTCCTCAAGATCTCAAGTTTAAAGGCGAAGAGACTACCGCAGAAATAGGGAACCGCAATACCATTCGCGAAAACGTTACCATTAATCGCGGCACGGCAGCCAAAGAGAAAACGGTTATCGGCGACGACAACCTGCTGATGGAAGGTGTACACGTGGCACACGATGCCTTGATAGGCAACCGTTGCATCATCGGTAACTCTACCAAAATGGCAGGCGAAATAGTGATTGACGACAATTCCATTATCAGTGCCAACGTGCTGATGCATCAGTTCTGCCGCGTGGGTGGATATGGCATGATACAAGGTGGGTCGCGCTCCAGCAAGGATATTCCGCCCTACATTATTGCCGGACGGGAGCCGATAGCTTATTGCGGCATCAACATTATCGGACTACGTCGCCACGGCTTCTCTAACGAAGTCATTGAACAGATACACAATGCATACCGCATCATCTATCAAAGCGGACTCAATACCACCGAAGCCTTGAATAAAATAAAGGAAGAGATGACGATGAGTCCTGAAATTGAGTACATTATTAACTTTATACAAGATTCAGAAAGAGGAATTATCCGATGATTTACAGATTTACACTTATATCCGACGAAGCAGATGACTTTCTGCGTGAAATACAAATCTCACCCGACGCTACTTTCTTTGATTTGCACGAAGCGATACTGACGTCGGTGGATTATACGAACGACCAAATGACGTCTTTCTTCATTTGCGACGACGATTGGGAAAAAGAACAAGAGATTACTCTCGAAGAAATGGACGACAATCCGGAGGTGGATTCGTGGGTAATGAAAGAGACCCTTCTCAGCGACCTGATAGAAGACGAACATCAAAAGCTGCTGTATGTGTTTGACTATCTCACAGAACGTTGCTTCTTTATAGAACTCTCCGAGATTATCACCGGTAAAAACCTGACGGAGGCGCAATGTACCCGCAAAGAAGGTGACGCTCCTAAACAAGTGGTCGACTTTGAGGAAGTAAGCACCACCGGGGTGTCGCTGAATCTGGATGAGAACTTCTATGGCGACGAAGACTTCGATATGGAAGACTTCGATGCCGACGGATTTGATATGGGAGAGGGCGGTCAGACATCGCTCGACGAACTGTAGCTCGCTTTGCTTTAAAGAACTTAATTACTCTCTTTGAAGACTCTTGTCGTATTGATAGGTCCCACCGGAGTGGGTAAAACCGAACTCAGCCTTCATCTGGCGGAGCAACTGCATACATGCATCGTGTCGGCAGACTCCCGCCAATTGTACGGTGACCTTAAAATAGGAACTGCTGCTCCTACTGCCGAACAACTTAGTCGCGTACCTCACCACTTGGTGGGTACGCTGCAACTTACCGACTATTATAGTGCAGCCCGCTACGAAGAAGAGGTGTTGCAGCTGCTCGACAAGCTGTTTGCCCGGCTGGATGTAGTGTTGCTCACGGGTGGCTCTATGATGTATATAGATGCCGTAACGCGGGGAATCGACGATATTCCTACGGTGGACGATGAGACCCGCCGGATGTTGTTGCAACGCTACGAAGCCGAAGGTTTGGATAAACTGGTACAAGAGTTGCGGCTACTCGACCCCGAATACTACAAGGTGGTAGACTTGAAAAACCCCAAACGGGTTATCCATGCGCTCGAAATCTGTTACATGACGGGGCGCACTTATACCTCCTTTCGCACCAATTGTGCAAAAGAACGTCCTTTCAATATAGTAAAAATAGGATTGAACCGCCCGCGTGAAGAACTCTACGAACGCATTAACCGACGGGTCGACGAAATGATAACCGACGGGTTGGTGGAAGAGGCGCGGCATGTTTATCCGTTTCGTCACCTCAATTCGCTCAATACCGTCGGCTACAAAGAGATGTTTAAGTATCTGGATGGCGAATGGACGCTCGACTTTGCCACCGACAAAATCAAACAAAACTCGCGCATCTATTCGCGCAAACAACTCACGTGGTTTAAACGTGACGGGGAAATCATGTGGTTTCATCCGTCGCAAGAAGCGGAGATACAAGCGTATCTCGCGCAGCGACTTTCCGGTAATTAACGGACGATAAGTTTATTCGTATCTAAACTCCCCAAATTCACTTCGTATAATCAGCTCTTTTCGTTCGGCGGCTTCTACACGACCTACCACTTGTGCATCGATGTTGAAGCTACGGCTGATGTTGATAACCTCTTCGGCATGTTCGGGCGACAGGTAAACTTCGAGGCGATGCCCCATGTTGAATACCTTGTACATCTCCGCCCAATCGGTTTCGCTCTGCTCTTGAATGGTGCGGAAAAGCGGCGGCACGGGGAATAGATTGTCTTTAACGACACGGCAGTCGTCGCTCACAAAGTGAAGCACCTTGGTTTGTGCACCACCCGAACAGTGTACCATGCCGTGAATCTGCGGGCGCAGTGCGTCGAGTAGTTGTTTCACCACCGGCGCATAGGTGCGGGTAGGCGAAAGTACCAATTGGCCGGCATCAAGTGGACTGCCTTCTACGGCATCGGTAAGCCTCAGTTTGCCGCTATACACCAGCTCGGCAGGTACGCCGGCGTCGTAACTCTCGGGATAGCGTTCGGCAAGATATTTACCGAATACATCGTGGCGGGCACTGGTCAGTCCGTTGCTGCCCATACCTCCGTTGTAGCTCTGTTCGTAAGTAGCCTGACCGTACGAGGCTAGTCCTACAATGACATCTCCGGGACGAATGTGGGCATTGTCAATCACGTCGGCGCGCTTCATGCGGCAAGTCACCGTGCTGTCCACGATAATGGTGCGTACCAAGTCGCCCACATCGGCAGTTTCGCCGCCGGTAGCATACACTCCCACACCCATGTTTCGCAGTTCGGCGAGCAGTTCGTCGGTACCGTTGATAATGGCGGAGATAACTTCGCCCGGAATGAGCAGTTTGTTGCGACCGATAGTCGAAGAGACCAGAATGTTGTCTACGGCTCCCACGCAAAGCAGGTCGTCGATGTTCATGATAAGTGCATCTTGTGCGATACCCTTCCATACGGACAAGTCGCCCGTTTCGCGCCAGTATAGGTAAGCCAATGACGAGTTAGTACCGGCACCGTCGGCGTGCATAAAGTTGCAATATTCGGGGTCGCCGCCCAAAATGTCGGGGATGATTTTGCAGAAGGCTTGTGGAAAGATACCTTTATCGATGTTGCGGATGGCATTGTGAACATCCTCTTTGGACGCGCTTACGCCGCGTGCCATGTACCGTTGATTACTCATGAAAGTGTAAGAGTTTGATTTAGGCTGCAAAAGTAGGGATTATTTTGTTTACCTGCACAGCTTTTGTTTACCTTTGCCACAAACTTGTATTATGGAAAGAATGATTCGTATATTCTTAATCGGTTACATGGGTGCCGGGAAAACCACACTCGGCAAGGCACTTGCCCGCGCCATGGGCTTGACGTTTGTCGACTTGGACTGGTATATCGAAGAACGTTTGCACCGCACGGTGAGCGAACTCTTTGCCGAGCGTGGCGAAGCAGGCTTTCGCGAGTTGGAACGCACCATGCTGCACGAAACGGGCGAGTTCGAAAACGTGGTGATATCTACCGGTGGAGGTGCTCCCTGTTTCTTCGACAATGTGGATTATATGAATGCACACGGCTTGACGGTCTTCTTGGATGTGCATCCCGACATTCTTTTCCGGCGCTTGCGCGTAGCCAAGCAACAACGTCCGTTGTTGCAGCAAAAAAACGACGACGAACTTCGTGCATTTATCGCTTCGGCTCTGTTCGAACGCGACGTATTCTATCGCAAAGCCCGCTTTCGTTTTGACGGTAGCCGGCTGGAAAGTCGTGCACAAATTAGCGAGTCGGTACGCAGTTTGCGAACGCTCTTGGGAGTGTAACCTATTGTGTGCGCGCTATTTCTGCAAGAAAAAGAGACAACCTATGTGAAATTGTCGTATTTTTGCCCTCCTTTATTAAACAACATAACAAGAAGATAATTAAGTAAAATGAGAAAATGGCGTATTGAAGATTCGGAAGAGCTGTACAACATCACAGGTTGGGGCACTTCGTACTTTGGTATTAACGAGAAAGGACATGTAGTTGTAACCCCTCGTAAGGACGGTGTAACTGTCGATTTAAAAGAGTTGGTGGACGAGCTACAGTTGCGCGACGTTTCTGCTCCAATGTTGGTTCGTTTCCCCGATATTTTGGACAACCGCATCGAAAAGACTTCTCTCTGCTTTCGGCAAGCCGCCGATGAGTATGGCTACAAGGGAGAGAACTTTATCATCTATCCTATCAAGGTTAATCAAATGCGCCCGGTGGTCGAAGAGATTATCAGCCACGGTAAAAAATTCAATTTAGGCCTCGAAGCCGGCAGTAAGCCCGAGCTGCATGCCGTTATTGCGGTCAACACCGGTTCCGATTCGCTCATTATCTGCAACGGTTACAAGGACGAAAGCTATATAGAATTGGCACTGCTGGCGCAAAAGATGGGTAAACGCATCTTCTTGGTCGTTGAGAAGATGAACGAACTGAAGCTCATCGCTAAAATGGCAAAGCAACTCAACGTGCAGCCCAACATCGGCATCCGTATTAAATTGGCTTCGTCGGGCAGTGGCAAGTGGGAAGATTCGGGCGGCGATGCCAGCAAGTTTGGCTTAAGCTCCAGCGAGTTGCTCGATGCACTCGACTTCCTCAATAGCAAAGGTATGCGCGATTGCCTCAAACTGATTCATTTCCACATCGGCAGTCAAGTTACCAAGATACGCCGCATCAAAACCGCACTGCGCGAAGCGTCGCAGTTCTACGTGCAACTTCATTCATTGGGATTCAATGTAGAGTTTGTCGACATAGGCGGCGGACTGGGTGTCGATTACGACGGTACCCGCTCGTCGAGCAGCGAGAGCAGCGTAAACTATTCCATTCAGGAATATGTCAACGACTCCATATCGACCATGGTAGATGCCAGTGATAAAAACGGCATCCCTCACCCCAACATCATTACCGAAAGCGGACGCTCGCTCACGGCGCATCATTCGGTGCTTATCTTCGAAGTACTCGAAACGGCCACCTTGCCCGAATGGGACGACGATGAGACCGTAGGCGAAGACGACCACGAACTGCTGAAAGAGATATATGACATTTGGGATGCATTGAACCAAAACAAAATGCTCGAAGCATGGCACGATGCACAGCAAATCCGCGAAGAAGCACTCGACTTGTTCAGTCACGGTATCGTCGACTTGCGAACGCGCGCACGCATCGAGCGTCTTTACTGGAGCATCATGCGCGAAGTCAACCAGATAGCGGGAGGCTTGAAACACGCTCCCGATGAATTGCGTGGACTGCCCAAACTATTGGCGGATAAGTATTTCTGTAACTTCTCGCTCTTCCAATCGTTGCCCGACTCATGGGCTATCGACCAGATATTCCCCATTATGCCCATACAACGTCTGGACGAACGTCCCGACCGTGCGGCTACGTTGCAAGATATCACTTGTGACTCCGATGGAAAGATTGCCAACTTTATCTCCACAAAGAATGTGGCGCACTATCTGCCCACTCACTCCATAAAGAACAAAGAACCCTACTACATGGGCGTTTTCCTTGTAGGGGCCTATCAAGAGATATTGGGCGATATGCACAACCTGTTCGGCGATACCAATGCCGTGCATGTGTCGGTAACCGATAAAGGTTACGCCATTGAGCAAATCATCGACGGCGAAACAGTAGCCGAAGTATTGGACTATGTGCAATACAACCCGAAGAAGTTGGTGCGCACGCTCGAAACATGGGTAACCCAGTCGGTTAAGGAAGGACGCATCTCGGTGGAAGAGGGAATAGAGTTCCTCTCCTATTATCGTTCGGGACTGTACGGATATTCATATTTGGAATGAAACAGAAACTGACAATCATTAAGGTGGGTGGTAAA
>JAISHU010000134.1 GCA_031262385.1 Mediterranea sp. (in: CFB group bacteria) | reverse complement strand
CGTGCCGCGGTCGTTCTCTTGGTTGTTGAGTGCATAGTGTTTCAGGCAGACAGCCGCACCGTTGTCTTGCGACCCCAGTGTGTATTGCACCGAGAGTGCCGCACTCAGTATAGGGTCTTCGCTGAGGTATTCGTAGGTTCGTCCTCCGGTGGGCAGACGCTGAATATTAATGGCAGGACCCAATATCATATCCTTACCTCTGAGGCGTGCCTCTTTCGCCATGCCCACGCCATATTGATAGGCGAGTTCTTCGCTCCATGTAGCCGCCAGTGCCGACCCCGTAGGGAAGAAGGTGGCAGAGTCCGTAGTGAGTTTGAGGGAGTTCCACGAGTGTGGTTCCATCTCTTCACGAATGCCGAACGGTCCGTCGGCATACTGCATATCGGCTATGCCCAGACGTTCCACGCCTGCCGACGAAAACATGTGTTTGCCGTGCAGCATGCCTACTTTTTCTTCGAGTGTCATTTGGCTGATCAGTTCGGTGATTTCAGCTTCGTACGCCATGAGTGCCGACTGTTTCTGTTCCGGCTGACCGTTGCCACATGCCGACACAATGACAATGCCGGACAGGGTGATGAGTTTATGTACCGTTTTCATTTCTATTCTATTCTATAATTTTAAAGACTTTGTAAGAGTGAGGCATCAGCGTAACGCGGTATTCTATTCTTCCGTTGCCGGCATGCCTCAGGGTTTGATTGTTCACCATATCTTGTATCGCGGTCGACTTGCCTTTCAGCAGCACCGTTACGGTTACCGGTTCGTCGCGGAAAGATTCGACGATAAACGTATCGTTGTCGTAGCTCATCAAGCCCACTTTGCTTGGTGCACTAAGACTGACCTTCAAATCTTGTGAAAGAATGGCACGGATAACATTCAGTGCGCCTTCGGGATAGTCGTAAAGGTTGCCTGCATCGTCGGGGATAGTGAGCACATACAGATTGCCTTTGGAATAGCCGGCACGCAACAGTATGGGATAGCCACTGACACCGCCGCGCAAAGGTCGTCCGGCGCTTACCACTTCCCACGCATCGTTGGTGTAGTAGTGCACTTGCGGAATCAGTATCTCCCGTGTGAGTTTACCGTGCCGTCCCATGTCGTCGACCAATGCTTTGAGGTCGGAGATACGCAGTTCGGCAATCTGTGCCACCTTGTCGGGAATGGCTTTCAGCAAACCGCTCGTTATCACCACGTCACCTCCTTTTTGCAGTTGTTCTTTGATGTTGGTAAGAATGTTGGCATCGGCAGCAGCCTGTGCGGTGAGCAGCACCACCTTTTGCTCTTTGGGGAAGTGCGGCATCATGTTCATGGGCAGACCTATCATACCCAAGTAGTTTTGCAGGAAGTCTTCGCCTTGCGAGTGGAAAGGCTTGTATGACTGAATACCTATGGGGTTACCCAGCAGGTGTACAAACGGGTCAATCTGTTCGAACACTGCGCCTGCCACCCGTGCGATGGTGGTCGGTTCTACCGGCGTGCCGCTACCGTCGAGTGCAACGGGCTTCATCATCTCGTCGTAGTCGAAGCTACTGCCTTGTCCCTGCCACGGTGTGCGGTGACGGGCGGGATTCAGTTTCACGCCAATCAGTTGGTGATAGGCAAACAGATTGATTTCGGGTGCTTTGGCAAACATGGTCAACCACAACTGTTCGGCGTAGCGGTCCATACCCATTTCACTGCCGCCCGCATCTACCCAGCCGCCCAAGTTATAGCCGGGGCGCAAGTTGTCGAAGTAGCGGATGATGTTGTAGCTTAAATAGTTTTGCAGGTGTTGTGCACCGGCAGGGTCGCGTGTCTCTGTACCTGTCCACACGGCATCAAACTGTTTAGGACCGTGTTCGAGGTCAAAGCCCAATCCCTGAAAATGGTCGTACCAGTTGGGATATTTAATAATCACTTTCACCTTGGGGTTGATCTTCTTGGCGGGTCGCAACACCAGTTCGGATGCCGCTTGCGTCAGCAGTTGCGTACGGTAGTCGCTCCAACTGCGGTCGCCTTTTGCTTTGATTTCGCCGTCGGACTTGCAACTGGTAAAGAAGAAATCGTCCAGAATAAAGTCGTCGAAGTGGCGGGCGGTATGTTCGGCTATCTCGCGCACCGTTTTGCGGTGTTCGGGGTCGGAGTAACAGAAGGTCTCGAAGCTGTTTGCCTCGTTAATGGTATAGGTAATGCCTCCGCCCACTTCTACACCTTTTTCTTTAAAGAACTGCTTAGCCTGCTCCAGTGTGGCATCGGGAACGATAAGCAGGTCGCGGTGTGTCTCCAGATAAATCTTATCGACTTTCACTTGGGCGGATATGATGTTCCATGTAGAATCCAGCCACTGCCGGTCCTTCATCTTCTCTACCTCATAGGCGCGTGTGTAAACGGATACTTTAAAGCTTTTGTAGTTTCCCGCCCGGAGAGCGGACATACTTAACAATCCAAGCAACAATACGGAGATTAATTTCATAGGCTGATGTGTTTAATGGTAAAACGAATAATGTGATGCTGCAAAAGTAAGCATTTGTTTGCGTATATTTTGCTACTACGCTTATTTACAGGGTAGTTGCATGTCGCCACATTAGGAGATATTTGAATACTACCCCTTTGGAGGAAACAAACGGTGACGCAATAGGAGGGATAGGAATCCCGTCAAAGCCATGCCGACTCTTTCGCGGACTGCAAAAAATAAGTACGTTTGCAACATATTTAATTACTCTGCCATGAAGTCTACCGCAACTCTCCTTATCTCTCCTATCTTGCTACTGCTCTGTGTGCTACTGCCGCACAAGGCATTCGCCAATCCTGCCGAACAGAGCATCATTATGTTCAGACAGCTTTCTACCACCGAAGGGCTTTCGAACAACAGCATTACGGCATTGTGTCGCGACAGCCGGGGTTTCTTGTGGATAGGGACGGCGTCGGGACTGAATCGTTACGACTCTTACACCTTTCAACAATACTATCAAGACAGCGATAACCTGCCCGACAACGGCGTTACGGACATCTTCGAAGACCGCACGGGCAATATATGGGTGGAGACTTCGCAAGGGTATGCCATATACGACTACCAAACGGGGAAGTTCAGCCAAAACGCCACGGAGATACTGGCACGTTTCAACATCACGTGCGACACCCTGCTACATGCCGGAACCGTGCCCAACAAGAAGTACCTGTGGGCATTCGACCAAAACAGAATCCACCTCCACGACTATCAGCAGAACATCACCAAAATATATCCGCTGGTGAACGCCTCGCTCACAAGGGTGTATGTTACGGACGAATACATCTATTCTATCTATAACAACGGCAAGCTCTACTCCACCAACATCAACTCGGCGCTGACGCAAGAGATAACCATTCCCGCACCATACCACAGGTATCTGGAAAAACACTTCCCGCGGGTACATATCGACAGCAACGGCGGCATCTGGGTGTACACCTACCAAAACAGTTTGCTGCTCTATAAGAAAAACCTCAACGACGAGTGGAAAGAGGTAAAGCTCCCCGTACACATCGAACAATTTAACCGCATACGCAACATGGCGGAAGATGCTCACGGTAACATCTGGCTTATCACCAGCCATTTGGGTGCATTTATCTACCGACCTCAATCGGACGTGCTTACCCGTCTTGCCTACGACCCACTGGAGTCGCACACCATTGCGAGCAACAACCTCAGCGCTCTTCACATCGACACGGAAGGCATCGTGTGGATAGGCAATTTCAAGCACGGAATATCGTACTACGTGCCGCAATCGCAAGTGTTCCTCAACCAAAAATTTTGGCAATACAGCGATATTCTGTCGTTTTGCGAAGACGCGTCGTACATGTGGTACGGCACCGACGGCGGCGGACTGATGCGCCAATCGCGTACCGCCACCATGCCCGAACAGGTGCTTACGCCCGCCAATGTCATCGTGACCCTGATGAAAGACAGCAAAGGCAGGCTGTGGATAGGCAGTTTTCAGAACGGACTGATATGCTACGAAAACGGCAAAACCACCCAATATACCACAGAAAACAGCGAGTTGGGCGGCGACGATGTGTACGGCATACAAGAAGACCGACAGGGATATATATGGATAAGCACACTCGACGGTTTCATTCAAAAGCTGGATACGAAGACGCGGAAGTTCCAAACCATTCTTGACATGCAAAACCGGCTGAACATCAACGAACTGCTATACAACGACGACCATACCCTGTATGCCGCCACCTCGCAGGGCTTACTGAAGGTGGACGCACACACCCACGAATGCAACTTTGTTTACAGTAATCTGCAAAACAGCCAGACGCTCAAGAAGCAGCATCTGTACACGCTCTACAAAGATAGCCGCAACTATTTATGGTTGGGAGGCACACAAGGATTGACCTGCTGGAATCCCGACACCGACAGCATCTTCTACATGGACCACCACAACGGTTTGCCGGCAAACATGGTTACCGCTATCGAAGAAGACAACAACAAACAGATATGGGTGGGAACCTGCAACGGCATGGCACGCATCAATTTGGCACAAAACCTGCTCTCCGTAACTACCTACGACGTTACCGACGGACTGACCGACAATACCGTAAACGAACGTGCCCTGTACAAACTCCGCAACGGCAACATCCTCGTGGGAACTCCCAACGGCTATACCAACGTCATTCCCCAAGAGATTGTGCGCAACACCTACAATGCCGAGGTGTACTTCACCGGCATCACTCCCGACTATTATCCCCTGTCCGAAATGCTGAACGGCAAATCGCCCGAATGTGCCACGGAAGTGGTATTGAAACAGGGAAACCTCCTCTTTCAACTTCACTTCTCCACGCTCGACTTCATTGAACCCGGCAAGGTGCGCTACGCCTATCGCATCAAGGGCGAACAATCGGACTGGAGTTATGCCACCGCCAATCAGATAGACTTCTCGATGCTGCACCACGGCAAGTACGAACTCCAAGTAAGAGCCTGTAACTCCGAATACATCTGGTCGCCCAACATCAAGACGCTTACACTCCGCATACTGCCGCCGTGGTATTACACTTGGTGGGCTTACCTACTCTACCTGCTGGTGGCTGCGCTCATTGTGTGGCGCAACATTGCCTACTTCCGCTCCAAACAAGCGCGCGCAGCCTCGCTGAAAGCCATCCGGCAAGAAAACGAACGCAGCCGCAAGATTACGGATATGAAGATGCAGTTCTTTGCCAACGTCAGCCACGAACTGCGTACGCCGCTGTCGCTCATCATCAATCCGCTCGAAGAGTTCCTCACCCAATATCCGCAATACAAGAACACCTTATTATATACGGCACAAAACAATGCCCGATACCTGCTCGAACTGATTAACCAACTGCTGGACTTCCGCAAACTCGATGCAAGCGGAGAGAGCATGCACTACATACACAGCGACATCGTAGCCCTCGTAAAAGACCAGTATCAGGCTTTCGAAAACATGGCGCACGAACGCGAGATAAGCTACCGTATCACCTCGCAACAGTCCGACATACAAATGGATTTCGACTACGACAAGGTACGCAAGATTGTGATGAACATACTCTCCAACGCCTTTAAGTTTACCGGCAACAAAGGCAGCATAGAGATTACCGTCAGCATTGTGGGCAGCAATGTGGTGATGCAGTTTTCCGATACCGGATGCGGCATCGACGCTGCCGAACAGAAAAAGATATTCCAATGCTTTTATCAGGCGGAGAATCAAGAAAACAGTCAGGGCGGAAGCGGCATCGGACTCTATCTGGTGGCTCAATATGTGAAGATGCACAAAGGCAACATTCAGGTGTCGACCAATATTCCGCACGGTAGCATCTTCACCATCAGTCTGCCTATGCATGCCAACCAGCCCCAACAAACACAAGAATCACCTGTCGAAGGCAATCACGAAGAGACGGTACAAACCACCTACAACGAACAAAATTATGCCATTTTACTGGTAGACGATAACCGCGATTTCCTCGACTTCCTCAGTGCATGCCTCTCTACCAACTACAACGTGCTGAAAGCAACCAACGGCGAAGAAGCACTGGAGATTCTCAAGACGGACAACGTAGATATTGTTATCAGCGACGTCATGATGCCCCAAATGAACGGACTGGAACTGTGTACCGCTATCAAGAACGACATCTACACATCGCACATTCCCATTATCCTCCTCACGGCGAAAGCCAGCGAAGAGTACCAACTGGAAGGCTTAAACATGGGAGCCGACGACTACATCACCAAGCCCTTCAACATGGAAGTGCTGAAGCTACGCATCAGTAAGTTTATAGAAAGCAACCTGAAAAAACACAAACTCTTCGACGAACAGATAAAGATTGAACCCAGCCGCATCACCATCACTCCCCTCGACCAACAGTTTGTGGAGAAAGCCATCCTCATTGTGGAAGAAAACATCCATAACGCCGAGTTCTCGGTAGAAGAGCTTGCCACCCAACTCAACATCTCGCGCGGCTACCTCTACAAGAAAATGGTGAAGATTACCGGAAAGACGTCGCTGGAGTTTATACGAATTATCCGCATGAAACGAGCGCAACAACTGCTCACCGAAAGTCAGCTTCAGATTGCCGAAATAGCTTACAAACTGGGCTACAACTCTCCGAAAATATTCACCAAACACTTCAAAAAGGAGTTCCGGATGAATCCTTCGGAGTTTGTATCGCAACAAGCACAAAAGGAGGATAAATAAAAATGTGCTAATGAGAATGAGGCGGTGCGCGGGGAATTGACAATTGACAATGGGCGGTGCACGGAGAGCGATAAATTAGAGTTTACGCAGATTATAGTTCATCTATCTCCCGACGTGTCAGACCAGTGGTTTGCACGATAAGCTCCGTATCCATTCCCAGTTTCTTGAGGTTGCGGGCTACGTCTTGAGTTACTTGCTGAGTTACTTG
>JAISHU010000097.1 GCA_031262385.1 Mediterranea sp. (in: CFB group bacteria) | reverse complement strand
CTACCTAGTAAGCTTAAAGCGTGAAATATTTCTCATGCAAATCTTACGTTTTTCTTAGGTTTAAATTCAAATCCTAAAATAAAAAGTACATATATTTGTCGCATAATTTTCAAATTAACACCAATGTGCCCATGAATAAAAATCTCGTCTCACTTTTATCTATTATGACAGCTATCGCTATTCTCTCCTCTTGCGAGAGTAAGAGAGAAATAGAAAAGAATGGAACGTTTACTATTGATCCCGATAGAAACGAGAATATTTCCATTTTTGAACTATTCTCTAAAGTAGAACTTATCCCGTTGGAAACAACTGATGAGTCATTGCTGACCTTCCCCATAGGCGAACCGGATAAAGTAATAAAGCACAAGGACTGTTTCTATTTTTTAGATACTCAACAAGACGCAATTATAACATTTGATTCGAAGGGACGATTTTTAAGACGGTTCAATAGAACCGGATAAGGACCGGGAGAATATATTGCTATAAGTGATTTTAACATCAACCGATTTACCAACAATTTAGAGGTACTTTCTCCTATTGGAAGAGGTATATATATTTACAATCTTGATACGGGTGTGTTTATTGATAAAATACGTTTCCCTGATAGCATGCCGGTAGTTTATCAATTTTACAATCTTACGGCAGAAGAATATGTATTAATGTCAAGCGTAGAAGGATTTGAAATATACTTCTATTATCCGGCAGACAGTAAAGTTATAAAAAGCGATTATTACCTACCCCAATGGTTTGCTAGAAATACGGTTTATGCCCCGGCAAGTAGAAATCCTTTCTATTTGTATAACGACACAGTATGTTTTGCTCAAATATACAACGGTGATATTTTTAATATTTCTCCGCCCTCCCATGAATTATCGTATCGATATAAATGGGATTTTGGACAATATAATTTTACTCCGTCTGCGTTGCCCGAAAACGAATCAATGGCTTTTTATATGAACATATCAAAAAAGATTAGCATGAAATACGCTCTACTTTTTCAAGTTTACCAAGAAAACAGCAGATTTTACTTTACCCGGTTTAAGTTCAAAAATCGGTATAAACACTTGCTGCTCAGCAAACACACTAAAACCCATATATTGTTTGAGCAGTTCAAGGAAGGCGGACAATGCCTACCCTTATGTATTGATGAAAGTGCAATATATACGCCTGTATCGCCGCAGTACATCAATAAAGTGATAAATCCGGCTGTATTAGACGGGAAAAACAAAAAAATATATTCACATATTAAAGAAGATGATAACCCCGTTATAATTAAATACATATTGAAATGAAAAAAGCTTCTAAAGCTATATCGTAATGAAAAGGAATAATATTAATGTAGGGAAAGTTGTTAAACAAACACTCGCTGAGCAAGGTCGGAGTGTTTCGTGGTTGGCTACAAAGGTACATTACTCGGTGCCTAATATGTACCACATATTGGGGAAGGAAAGTGTTGAAGTCGATTTGCTATGGCAGATTTCGGAATTACTGGGCGTAGATTTCTTTGCCTATTTCTCGGAAGAATTATCTTTCAATATGAACGTGCCCCATGATAAGTAATTATGTTCGCGGGAAAAGATAATTTGATGGGTTCTTTTCAATCATCAAATTTAAAACTTTCTTAAACCTTGTACTCATTTCATGTTTATACCCCAACTTCCAAGCTTGCCTCATTATGAATTTATTAAAAGGCAGCAATTTATTTTGTTCTGACTTATCACATTCTAATATGTAGTTGTCTATAAGGTTGTCTAATTGTAATCTGCCATCGTAAAAGTAATCTTCTAAGGCAATCATCCTTTCAAGAGACATCATTACACATTGCTTTACTAAGTATTTATCAGATATATTCTTTGTTTGTTTTAATTCCTCAAACCGCTCTTTTAGAATATAATTGACCCCTTCAATATCAAAGCAACAATCCTGATATATAATTACCGGATAAACACTAAACTTATCAACAATTTCGATTCTATCAGCCTTTTGAATTATTATATCTAACTTCGTTTCAATCACATTTAGCAATTGGGTAATTCCTTTTGCTTGGGACTTTTTCTTCTGCTTTCCGGTGCTTTTTTCAATTGTTGAGCTTTCGAATAATTCAAGTATTTCCGTCTTTATTTGCGAAACATCCTCACAATGTTTTGTTTTTGCATTTAACATTACATCCTTAAATTCAAAAAGGAAAAGACTCTTCCCCTTTCTAATATAAAAATCAGGCTCTCCATTATTTAAATACACTTTCAAATCTTGTCCGGAGATTAATTTCTTACATGTTTTTGAGAAACAAGAATTCGCAAATTTATAAAACAGGTCACTCTCAGTGAATTTATTCCCAACTAAAGTCTTTAGCTGCGAATAGCTGATTTTTTCATGCTTCATAAGTATAGATGCAAAATCAAATAGAAAACTTTGGAACATCTTATCTATGAAAAATCCCATAAAAATAATGCGATATGTATTATCCCCATGATAATACACGGGCTGACTTCTAAGAGATGTGAAATCAGAAGTTCTTTTAAATTTTCCTATATCAACACACATATAATCTAAGAACTTCCTTCCATAGTATAAATCCGGTTCTATCTTTATAGTATTTGTACTTCCCTCTTTATTTGTAGAAAGAGTAAGATAGGTTTCAAATACAAAATATAGATAGTCATCCCACTTCTTTATATTATTCTCTTGTAAAAATAACTCCAAATACTTCTTAAAGGTTACATCGCTCTCGCAGAAAGTCATAAAATAGTAGAATCTCATAAATTCTACCCGATAATCTTTAGGGTAGTATATATCATTATACCTCAGCTGCTCAGGTAAATATAAAGCCATTAACGAATCTACATTACTAACTTCATTCAATGACTTCGTTGTATGCCTCAATTTTTCATCACAACACATTAAATATGCAATAATCATATTAGAGAAATCATCTTCGGAACTATATACATCCGTATCGTTCTCGTTGTGATTTTCTAATAGATATTCTATCAGGATAAGTAATGATACTTCATCTATAAATACATAATTAGAAAAATTATGGGCTATAGACTGTAAGTAGTTAGTTATGGTTTGCTGTAGGTTTCTGTTCATTTTAAATAGCAGAGGAATAAAAAAATCAGCCTCTTTTTGTTCAATGGTCATCATCTTCTTTTTGGTAAGCATATATGAAGCCCATGCAATAGCACTTTTTGAAGGAATGATTTTAAGTAGTTCGCTTAATGTATCTGTTCCATTAGGAAAGACACACGAGTATGATATTTGTCTTTTAATAATTAGTTCTTCCATTATCACAAATTTTCGGATTAAAATATAAACTAAATAATCACTAATCACCACCCACTTGTGATTTTGTAACAAATAGGATTCATTATTACTTTTTCTTTCAAGTCGATAACGGCTTACCTTTAACCAAAAACGCCTTAAACAGCTCCATTCCCTTACTCGCCTTCTCGCGAATTAAAGTTACTCCATTGTGATTTATATGGAGTGGTTCCGGATCAATCACATATATCGGCTTTGCGGTATAATTAATCAAACCGGCGGCGGGATATACTTGCAGCGAGGTACCGACAACGAGCAATATATCTGCCGACCGTACAACGCGCTCCGCCGTTTCCATTAAAGGCACTGCTTCGCCAAACCATACAATGAAAGGGCGTAGCTGCGAACCGTCAGAAGCTTTATCGCCAAGCGTAATATCGTTAAAGCCAATATCTATTACTTCTGTTTTGCTTTCGTTGCAGGCTTTGGTTAACTCGCCGTGAAGATGGATAACGGTAGAACTTCCTGCTATCTCGTGCAGATTATCCACATTTTGAGTAATAATGCTGACTTTAAAGTCGCGTTCCAACTCCGCTAAAATAAGATGAGCCTCGTTAGGCTTTACTTGCTGCAACTGTCTGCGCCGCCGATTGTAAAAGTCAAGCATTAAAGCTTTATTTGTGTACCAACTGTCGATATATGCCACTTGGCGTACATCGTAATTTTCCCACAATCCGTTGTTGCCGCGAAAAGTACTGATTCCGCTTTCGGCACTGATGCCAGCGCCGGTAAGAACTACAAGGTGCTTCATATTGAAAGTGATTTAATAAATTCAATAAGTAAAATTACGATTAATCTATGAGATATAGCATATTGCGCAATAATTATCATCATAATTAGTTCAATTAATTCTCTTTTCAACCAAGGCAGATAATCAAAGGTAAGCACATTACCCCCATCTGTACTTTTAGATAAATGTCCCCATTATTCTTCATTCTTCAATCTTTGCGGCAATATTAAAACACGCGATGATTGTTTTATAGATTTTCTCTATCCCGACATAAATACATTCGATAGGCTTTCTTGCCCGCTGGTTCGGCGGGATGCCTTACTTTTGCATCGATAAAAAAAGTAATAACCCCCAACTAAAAAGAAAAGAATTATGCAACCAATTATTAACTCGCAACTTCCTGAATTCAAACTTCAAGCTTTCCAAAACGGAGCATTCAAAACAGTAACCAACCAAGATGTACTCGGCAAATGGGCTATCTTTGTATTCTATCCCGCCGACTTCACCTTTGTATGCCCTACCGAATTGGTAGACGTAGCCGAGAAATACGAAAAATTCCAAGAAATGGGTGTAGAGGTTTACTCGGTAAGCACCGACTCGCACTTCGTACACAAAGCATGGCACGATGCTTCGGAAAGCATCCGCAAGATTAAATATCCGATGCTTGCCGACCCCACCGGCGCACTGACTCGCGCACTGGGCGTGATGATTGAAGAAGACGGCATGGCTTATCGCGGCACATTCGTAGTAAATCCCGATGGAAAAATCAAAGTGGTAGAAATCAACGACAATAATATCGGACGCAATGCCGACGAACTGCTTCGTAAAGTAGAAGCTGCTCAGTTTGTTGCCGCTCACCCCAATGAAGTATGCCCCGCTAAGTGGAAGAAAGGCAGCGAAACATTGAAACCCAGTATTGACTTGGTTGGCAAGATTTAACAGATAATGTTTGATTCAGCTATTCTTAGTCAGGTTAGTAGCGTGTTCCAATCACTGGAGGCACGCTACACCTTTAGCATCTCTTACGACCCTGCACGTGCAGAGGCACAAGAGATGATTGAGTTTCTGCGCAACGTGGCAGGCTGCTCGCCCCAACTGTCGTGCGAGTGGACGGAAAGCCATATTGACGGTCAACTGGAGTTCGCGCTTTTGAAAGACGGACTTCCCACCGGCATCAAGTTTCGCGGAATACCCAACGGACACGAGTTTACTTCGCTGCTACTGGCTGTGCTCAATGCCGACGGCAAAGGCAAAAACCTTCCCGACGAAGGCATTGCCCGACGCATCGGTCAACTAAAAGGTCCCATTTCGTTGCAAACGTATGTGTCGCTTACCTGCACCAACTGTCCCGATGTGGTTCAGGCACTCAACATCTTTGCTTTGCTGAACTCCGGCATCACACACGAGATGATAGACGGCGCACTCTTTCAGCAAGAAGTGGAAGACCAAAAGATTCAAGGAGTTCCCTCGGTATATGCTAACGGCAAACTGTTGCACGTGGGACGAAGCACACTGGGCGAACTGCTACAGGAACTGGAACAGCAAGTGGGTACTACTCCCGCTGCCGCTACCAACGAACCGCCTACCGAGCGTGCATTCGATGTATTGGTGCTGGGAGGAGGTCCCGCCGGAACAGCCGCAGCAATCTATTCGGCACGCAAAGGATTGCACGTAGGCGTGGTAGCCGAACGCATCGGCGGTCAGGTAAAAGATACCGTAGGCATTGAAAACCTTATCTCCATACCCCATATCACCGGCAGCGAACTGGCGGATGCACTGCGCACTCACCTCAACGCCTATCCGGTGGAGATTTTCGAGAACCGCCGCATTGAAAAAGCTCTTTTGCAAGGTCGCAAAAAGACCATAGCTACCGTGGGCGGCGAACTGTTTACCGCACCTGCCGTCATCATTGCCACCGGTGCATCGTGGCGCCGGCTGAATGTGCCGGGCGAATCGGAACATATCGGACGCGGCGTAGCTTTCTGCCCGCATTGCGACGGACCGTTTTATGCCGGAAAAGAGGTGGCTGTAGTGGGAGGAGGTAACTCGGGCATCGAAGCAGCCATCGACTTGGCAGGTATTTGCCGCAACGTCACCGTATTTGAATTTGCCGACACCTTGCGCGCCGACCAAGTGCTGCAAGACAAAGCACGCAGTTTGCCAAACGTACAAATAGTAACTTCGGCACAGACTACCCGCGTGCTGGGCGACGGCACCAAAGTAACAGGTATCAGCGTGAAAGACCGCAACAGCGGAGAAGAACGCAGCCATACACTCGACGGCATCTTTGTACAGATAGGATTGATGCCTGCCGCCGCACCTTTTAAAGAAGATATAGAGATGACGCCGCAAGGAGAGATACGCACAGACGCACACTGCCGCACTTCGCTGCCGGGCGTGTATGCTGCCGGCGATGTTTCGACCGTACCCTATAAGCAAATCATCATTGCCATGGGCGAAGGAGCCAAAGCGGCACTATCGGCTTTCGAAGACCGAATGAGGGGCGTATTATAAGAAACGCTTACCGTTCCAACGGCATACCTTTTCGCGACGTATGTAAGGTGTGAGTGTTTGGACAACATCGGCATTCATATAGTCGGGCGTGGTAAACGTAAAAGTCAGCGTGTTGTCGTCAGCCGACAAATCGGCTTTCAACAACAACATATCCGCCGCTTCGTAGGCATCGCGCACCGCGTAGCTCTGCACCGTGTCGGGAATGGAGATAAAATCACCCATGCGGGGCAACGTCAGCAAGGTGTCCGCCGAAAGTTCTTTCCACTGCGTGGTATAAAAGCGGATGCTGCTGTCGCATGCCGAGGCACATGCCGTAGAAACCACACATATCACATGGGCGGAGTCGCCGGCAGCCAACAGCTTCATTTGCATAGAGCTTTGTTGGGTGGTCTGCAAATAAATATAATCGGAGGATAGCCGGGTCATTTCCGACTTTCCTCCGAATTTGTTTGTCACCTCCGCCTTCATGTTGCTTTCCAAAAAGTCGATGAAATCGGCACGATTTACCGAAGTAAGCAGCATACAGAGACTGTCGGGCATCTCTGTAAACAACGTTTTGATGTCTTGAGCGTGCAAAGAGTTGCACAGCCCCAAAGCAAATAACAGAAGTAGCTTTATAATTCGCATGTTGTTTGAGGTTTAATGTACGAGCAAAGTGTTTCAAGATACCACCGGTCGGTGTCGTCGAAATCATTAAGTAAGTCGCTATCAATATCCAGCACGCCCCACACTTGCCGGTTGTCGTCAATGAGAGGCACCACTATCTCCGAGCGCGAAGCACTGCTACAGGCAATGTGTCCGGGAAAAGCATCCACATCGGGCACCACCAACGTAACCGCCTGTTGCCAAGCCGTTCCGCACACTCCGCGTCCCTTGCGAATGCGCGTACAAGCTATGGGACCTTGGAAAGGCGACAGCACCAACTCTCCCTCTTTCACCAAATAAAAGCCCACCCAAAAGAAGCCGAACGTCTCTTTCAGCGCAGCGGTGATATTAGCCAGATTGGCAATCAAATCCGGCTCGCCGTCTATCAACTGCAGAATCTGCGGCAACAGCGTACGGTATTTTTCTTCTTTGGTGCCGGTGGCGACATGCAATGTTTCTGCCATAATGATTTATTTTAATAAGGAGACGCAAAGATGCGGAATATTTGGCTATCAGACAAGGGATGTAAGTACCTTTTCTATTACCCCTACATAATAGAAAGGTAGATTTACCAAGCGAAACCGCTTCCCTTTTGGAGTTGTTACCTCGTCTACAGATAGGAGATTGCTCCATACCCTAACAGCAACATCGTGTGGAGCCATATCCATATAACTGTGAAGCGAACGCAAATGGGTGTTGATACCCGACTTCACTTCCACAGGGACAACCATACCGTTTATATCTATTACAAAATCTACTTCCGCATCGCTTCCTTTCTGCGCATTTACCCAAAAATAGCGATGTGCCGTAACTTTCTGGCTGCAAGCCAACAACTCTTGTGCCACGATATGTTCGGCACTCTTCCCCCGCCAAGCATCTTGAATGGTTAGCGAGTTAAATAGCTCGGAACGTACTCCTGCTATATAGTTTACCAAACCGGTATCCAGCCAAATCAGTTTGGGGCGACGGGTAAAAGCGGGCTGCAAAGGGAGTAAAGAAGAGGTTACAGGGTAAACCAACTCCAACAACATGGCTTTCTCTATGGTGCGGAAAGCCTCTCCCATTTCGCGCGAACGATAAGCAGAGTTGGCAAAACGTTCGAACGAGATAGTGCTTCCGCCATACGTCCAGCCATTTTGCAGAATGAAACGCAGCGCCTGCGTCATAGTGGCATTGGCGGCATATTTCTCTACATCGTCACTATACGATGCTATCAACGTATCGTACACCTCGTCAAGGGCAAGTATATCTTTAGATTCCGCATATCCTGCTACTGCCTCGGGCATACCTCCTACGATACAATAGTTCTTGAAATGCCGCATCACACGTTCGTGTATCTTGTCGGCTTGCAAGTTTTCTACCGATTCTTTGTCGAACGACTCGCCTATACCATCCAAAAACTCAAGAAACGAACAAGGTCGCATCGCCACATACTGAACTCTTCCTACCGGAAACGAAATCGTTTTATCTATCAAACTTTCCAAGAGTGAGCCAGCAGCCACCACATGTAAATGAGGAGCTTGCTCGTAGAAGTAACGCAACATAGCCACGGCACGAGGGGAGTTTTGTATCTCGTCGATAAACAGCAGGGTTGTCCCGCCTTCTTTTTTCTGCTTGCAATGCAAGTAAATAGCATCAATGAGTTCGTCTATACGAAAATAGCGCTCGAATAATTCGTAATCGTCCGTTTCGTCTAAATTAAGTTTCAGATAAACATCGTATTCTTTGCCAAATTCATTGATAAGCGTAGACTTTCCCACCTGACGGGCACCACGCAGTACGAGAGGCTTGCGGGTATTGCTCCGCTTCCACTCTCGCAAGTAAGCTAACAGACTTCGTTGTATCATATCGTAAGTATCTGATTGATACGGCAAAGATAATGCCTTTGTAATAAAAGTACGGCAAGTTTTACGTTTTTTTGTAATGAAGTAGGGGCAACTTTGGTTGATTTTTGTAATGAAGTAGGGGCAACTCCTCCTCTCTCCTACTTATCCAACCAAGGTTCCGGATTGAGTTTCTCTTTTTCGCGCCTCAACTGAAAATGCAGCACCGTGCGACCGCCATCGGCTTTGTCCGAGAACACTTGTCCGATGGTTTGGCGAGTGGTAACGTCGTCGCCTTGCTTAACCGTAGCCGATGAGAGGTTGCAATAGACGGAGATGTAGTTGCCGTGGCGGATGAGAATGTTGAACAGACCGTTGAGTTTGAATACGGCAGCAACCTTTCCGTTGAAGATGGCTCGTGCTTGCGAACCGGGACGGCCTTGTATGTCGATACCTTTGTTATCGAGTTTGACGTTGCGCAGACCTTCTACGGAGTATTGTCCGTAACGGCTGGTAATGATGTAAGCGCCGGTGATGGGCATGGGTAGTTTACCGCGGTTCCCCGTGAAGTTACCCGACAGTTCGCGGTCGGCTTTGCTCAAGGTGTATTTTTCGAGAGGGGCTGCTTTTTTGCCGTCGGTTGTTTTTTTGCTCTCTTTGCGTGCTTCATCGGCGGCACGTTTGCGCGATTTCTCTATTTCGTCCGCCACAATTTTATCGATGCGTTGGTTCAGTTGGTTGGCTTCGCGTCGTTTTTGGTTAATCTCTTTCTGCAAGCCTTGCTGTTTCTTTTGCAACGAGGTCACTATGGAGCGTTTCGACTTCTCTTCCGCCATTAGTTTATTTCGCTCTTTTTCGCGTTCGGTGCGCACCTTCTCTTTGGCACTGCGTGCTTTGGCGAGTTCCGTCTTTTTTTGGTTTACCTGCTTTTGTTTCTGCATCACCTCTTCGCCCTGTTGCCGCTGATAGTCGCCGTACTCGCGTACGTAACGCATGCGTCGGTAGGTTTGGCTGATTGTTTTTGCCGAGAGGATAAAGAGCAGTTTGTTGTATGCCGACCGATTATTATAAAGGTATTGAACCGAAGCGGCATACTCTTTCTTTTTGCCTTGAAGTTCTTTTTCGAGCGTGGACAATTGACGTTCCAGTTTGGTAAGTTCGCCGTCAATGGCTGCCATATCTTTGTTGAGCACCAGAATGTAGCGTTTGCGCTCCTCTATCTGTCCCGTAATCGAAGCCAATCCGTTGAGCTGACTGCCCACATCCTTTTTGGTGCTGGTGAGCAGCTTTTCGGTTTCGGCAATTTGTTTTTGCAAGATGCCGCGCTGTCGTTCCAACTCTTTAATGAGTCTGTCGGACGACGACGATTGCGCACACAGCGGCATCATCGCGCAAAGAGAGAATACGGAGAGGCAAAGCAGACGTTTCAGCATACGATACTTATCAGGGGTTCAGCAGTTGTTCCAGCAATTGTTTCCAGTCGATGCGGGTATAGCGCGACGACACACGAGTGGGGTTCCATATAAACTCTTTGTCCGAGAAATTGGTGAGCGACAGACGAGCTTTCTCCAGCGACGGAATGCCCAGTTCTTCACCGCTGAGTGTATGCTTTCCGCCGGGTTTGGAGGCATCGCGCAGCAGCTTCTCCAAGTTTTGGAAGTTGGCTTTGCGCGGCAGGACATCCTTCAGTTCTTCGCGCGAAGCCTGCACATAACGTCGTCCCATACGGTCAACCACCGTCAGCGTGTCGGGGGTTATCTCCATGCGTGCCGCTTCGTTGCCGAGAATGGGAACGGTGAACGAGAGTTGCACACCTTGTCCGCTCACCATTTTCATACTGCCGTTTACCGTCATCTCTCCGCTTTTCAGCGGAATGGTAAGCTGAACTTTCGACGAGAGGAAACTCCTTTCCGTCGAGCCTGTTTTGTGTGTGGTTTTACAACCGGCGAGCAAGACCACCACAACCATGCATGCTATGAGTCGGGTTGCTTTCATTCGGGAATGTATTTCTTTTGTTCTATCTTCTTTCTCAGTGTTTTGGACTTACTGCCCAGTTCCAGCGCCTGCTTCCAGAATTTCACGGCGCCCTCCGCATCGCCTGTCATGTAGTAGATGTCGCCGCAATGTTCCACAATCACGTCGCTCTTGTCGGTATTGTTGAGCAAGGCATTGTCTATGTAGATGCGTGCTTCGGCATAATTTCCCTTTTCGAAGAGAATCCATGCGTACGTGTCCAGATAGGTAGCGTTGTTGGGGTCGGCTTTCACGGTTTTGTAGCTCATCTCTTCCGCCTTATCCAGCTCTTTGCGCTCCAGCGAGAGATAGTAAGCGTAGTTGTTGAGTGCGCCGATGTTTGAGGGGTTGTACACCAATGCCGAGTCGTAAGCGGCATAAGCCTCGTTGTGCATCTGTTTGGTGTGATAAGCGTCGCCGATAAGGGCGTAAAAGTCCGACAGCACCTCTTTGCGGGTATTTTTATTCACCGTTTTCAGTGCTTTGTTGCACACGGCGATTACATCGTCGGTACGTTCTGCCTGATTATAGGCGACGGCAAGGTAAAAATAGAATTCGGGCATATCGGGGTTGGTTTCCGTGCCCGCTTCGCAGATTGAAATGATATCCGGATAATCTTCTTTGCGTACCGCTTCGCCGAGCAGTGTCAGGCGTGCCGCCGTGTTGGTGGGTTCTATCTGAAGCACCTGCCGGAGTACCGGTACCGCCCGTGCATTCATCCTTTTGGAAAGAAGGTATTGTGCGTAAAGCATGGGAAGCTGGGGTGTTTCGGGTTCTTGTTCCAAGATGCGGTCGAACAGTCGGATGATTTGGGTACTGTCTTTCGTCGTCTGTTCGTTTTGCGCAATGAGTTGGCGCATGATGTTCGTCTTCACCTCTTCGTCCACCTTGCGGTTGGACAGCAGGGAGTCGAGTTGTTGCCGGTAGAGTTCTTTCTGTCCCGTTTGGTCGTAGTAGGAGGCAAGCGAGTAGAGTGCGAGGGTATTGTTAGGCTCTTCGTCGAGCACTTTGCGATAGAGGTTGTATGCCTCTTTGGTTTTCCGGCTTTGCATGTAGGTGTCGCCCAGCACCACCTGATAGCGGTAGTCGTTGGGATACTCTTTCACCAAACTCTCTATCTCTTGCAGGGCATTTTTATTGTCCTTCATTTGCATGTAGATGCGAAACTTCTCCATGGAGAGTTGTTCGTTCTTGCCGGTTCTCTCCTCCAGTTGGTTCAAGAGGTTGATGACGTCGAGGTTTCTATCTTGTGACGTGTAGACATCAATCAGCGCGTAGAGCGGTTGCAATTTGTCGGGGAAGAGTTTAGTCATCCGCACCAACACCTGTTCCGCCTGTTCGGCTCCGTTGTCGGTGCGTGCATAGTAGTTGGCAAGGGCAAATTGATACCAATAATTGGTAGGCTCCAGTTGGGCGGCACGTTCGACGTACTGTTCCACTTTGTCCTTTCTGCCCAACTTGGCATAATATTCTATCAATTCGTAGATAGCCGCCGCACCGTCGGGATTGATTTCCACGCAATGTTGCAGCATTTCGAAAGCGGCATCTTGCTTGTCCTCTTGCGACTTCAGTCGCAAAGCTTCCAAAAAGAAGTAGTCGTATTTTCGTTGCAACGTTTCGGAGAGAACAGTGTCGGTGGGGTCGACAAGTCCGGCGGTTTGTCCGGCTTGCCGTGTGGTGCCGCACGCTGTCAACAGTGCGTACGTCACAACGAAAAGAAATACTTTCTTCATCATCTATTGTTCATTTCATATTCCCGTATGTCCAAAGCCACCGGCACCGCGTGTGGTTTCGTCGAGCGATTCCACCTCTTTCCATTCGGCTTGTTCGTGGCGTGCAATAACCATTTGGGCGATACGTTCACCGTCTTCTATTACAAATGTTTCGCCGGAAAGGTTCACCAGTATCACACAAATCTCGCCGCGGTAATCGGCGTCGATAGTACCCGGTGAGTTGAGCACGGTGATTCCTTTTTTAATCGCAAGACCACTGCGGGGACGCACTTGTGCCTCGTACCCGGCAGGCAGAGCCATGTAAAGTCCCGTAGGTACCAAACAACGTTGTCCGGGTGCTAACGAAAGGGGTTCGGAGAGATTGGCACGTAAGTCCATTCCGGCAGACAGTGCCGTGGCGTAAGCAGGCAATGCATGCTTCGATTTGTTTACTATTTCAATATGCATCATAATGCGTTGGTTAATTGTCGGGCGAAAATAACTGTTTTGAGGCAAATTGTTATACATTTGTGCACACTTTTATCGTAATTTATAATACTCACCTCCTATGATGGACTGGCATACCCTCCTTTCCGCCAAGCGTTTTGGTTTGGAAGAGTTTCACGAAGAGCGCAAAGAGAACCGCTCTGAATTTCAACGCGACTACGACCGGCTGGTATTTTCGGCACCCTTTCGCCGTCTGCAAAACAAGACACAGGTATTTCCGTTGCCGGGCAGCATCTTCGTACACAACCGTCTGACGCACAGTTTGGAAGTATCGTGTGTGGGGCGTTCGCTGGGAAACGACATTGCCAAGGGAATACTTGCCCGCCGTCCCGAACTGCAACACTCTTTTTTGCCCGAAATAGGTAACATCGTGTCGGCTGCTTGTCTGGCACACGACTTGGGCAATCCTCCCTTCGGCCATTCGGGCGAACTTGCCATTGCCACCTTCTTTTCCGAAGGAAAGGGATTGGGATTGAAAGGGATGCTTACCGATGCGCAATGGAACGACTTCACCCACTTCGAAGGAAACGCCAATGCTTTCCGTCTGCTCACGCATCAGTTTGAAGGACGACGCAAAGGGGGCTTTGTGCTTACCTATTCCACACTGGCAAGCATCGTTAAGTACCCATTCTCGTCGAGTTTGGCGGGCGAAAAGTTAAAATTCGGCTTCTTTACTTCCGAAGAAGAGAGTTACGGACGCATTGCCGACGAACTGGGTATCACCCGTCTCCACAACGCTCCGCTTAAATATGCCCGTCACCCGTTGGTTTACTTGGTAGAAGCTGCCGACGACATTTGCTACCAGATGATGGACATTGAAGATGCCCACAAACTTAAAATACTCACCACCGAAGAGACCAAATCTCTACTAATGGCATACTTCAACGAGAGACGACAAGCACACATCCTGCGCACGTTCGAGCTTGTGAGCGATATTAACGAACAGATAGCTTACCTCCGCTCGTCCGTAGTGGGCTTACTCATTGCGGAATGTACAAATGCTTTCTTGGAAAACGAAGAAGAGATACTTGCCGGAACCTTTCAGGGTACACTGATCCAACACATATCGGATTTGCCAAAAAGTGCTTACAAACGCTGTTCGGAAGTATCTTACCAAAAAATCTATCGGGCACGTGCCGTTATTGACATAGAGTTGGCAGGTTTTCGTATCATCAGCACCTTGCTGGAATTGATGATAGAAGCGGTCTGTTCGCCCGAGAAAGTATATTCGCAACTACTTATCAACCGTGTGTCGAGTCAATACAATATCAAAGCCCCTACCCTTTACGAACGGGTGCAGGCTGTGTTGGACTACATATCGGGAATGACCGATGTTTTTGCACTCGACCTATACAGAAAAATTAAAGGAAACAGTTTGCCGGAGATAAGCTGAGAAGCTTTTCTTCTTCGGGCAAATAGATGCCGGACGCAGCTCTACCTTAGAGGAGATATATCTTAATTTTCAGGGAAATAGAGGACTATATCTCCTTGCTGAAACACTTTCGGATAAAGCATTATTCTTCAGTCAATTTAATCTAACATAATAGTATTTAGTTTAAACACAATATTTATTTATTGAAAATATTTGTTACTGCAAATTACATTCTATTACTTTGTTACAAAATTACCATAATAAACACTATAATAGACACAAAGATGAAACAAATTAGATTATTCTCTCTTGCGGCTATCTTTTTATTTCTTGTTGCCGCCTGTTCCAATGAAAACATATTGGAACCTATTCCTGCATCTCCTGCTGGCGTTGTTTTTAATGAACCGGAGTTAGCCATGCTATATCAGATGCGTGGTGAAACTCGTAGAGTTGATTTATCTCAAGCCACCCGTTTTGCTTACGATGTGATAGGTTTTTTGGATGCCGAAGTCGCTACCCGTAGTGGAAACCCTAGAACGATTCGTTCGGTCGCAGCTATGACTTTCGGCAAAGATAAACCTACTTCAACCCGTACTTCGGAAGGAAAACTGTTTGAGTTTCCTGACACCTTGGCATATGTATTTAATTATGATGACAACGAGGGTTATGCCATTGTAGCGGCTGATAAACGCATCAATGCCCCCATTCTAGCTTATTGCGGCGGAGGCTCTTTTTCAGAAGAAAATTTAAAAAGTAACAATCCGGCTATGTATTGCGAACTGCAGGATGTAAAGGCTTATGCGATAGAATGTATTGCGAGGTACGAAAAAAAATTGAAAGGAGTTACCACTTCTGTATTACAAAAATTAGGTTTGGATAATATGAGCATAGATACGCGCAATGGCAGTAATGATAACTACTACCTTTATATTGTCCCACCTCCGCCCGATTGGCCAAATGGTACACCTACTTATTCAACAAATGTACCCGGAAATGGCATATGGAATATTACGGAACAAGTGGAACCACTGCTACCGGTAGAATGGCATCAACGTTTTCCGTTTAATAATTCGGTGTTCAACAAGGATGGCAGTACAAATGCTCCGGCAGGTTGCACTCCGGTTATGTTGGCGCAGTTGATGGCATATTGGCAATATCCTCTATATGCCGATGGAGTGTATTTGAATTGGAATCTACTGAGAAACTATACAGCCAGGCCTAACGCATACCCCAATGTCGCCAATAAACAAAGCTTACCATCCTCTGTTGATGTTAATAATGTTGATTTTGTTGGAATGGTATCCGCTTTGTTGGAATGGATAGGTGAAAATGTTGGCACTTCTTATTCAGATAAGGGAAGTGGAACGTTTTATGGGTATGAACTTCCTTTCTTAGAAGATATGGGTTATAATGTAGGTTCTGGTTTTCGGACATATAATTATGATGTTGTCATTAACTCATTAATTAATCAGAGACCTGTTATAGCTACAGGAGATGCTATACTTAACCACGAAGATGGCTCTCATGTATGGTTAATTGATGGTTATATTGAACGACAAAAAACAACCCCTATCCTTGTAGAAGTTAGGAGAGTATCAGATGATTCTATTGTCTGTATATATCAAATTCCGGAAACGATAGTTGTTAATGCAAGTTATCTACATCATAATTGGGGAGAAGAAGGTAACCCTTTAGACACAACCCCGGGAGGAAATGCTTATATTGTGGCCGGTAGTTTCTTTTCTGAGAATTCTGATAGCCTACCCTCTGCCACGCGCTTCTCAATGAATTTTCTATATAACAAACAAATTTGCCCTAACATATACCATTAATCATTATGAAAACTTTAGCATCTCTCCTCAGTATCCTTCTGCTTTTTTCTTGTACCTCTCCTCAAGATGAGCCAAGTGATATTCCGGCTCAAGAAGCAGACAGCAGCAGTATGCCGAAAGCGGTTACGCCTGCCGAGTTTCCCGAACGAGTGGAAACCAAATGGGTAAAGTTGGAACTTACGGAAGACGAACAACAACTTTCCGAAGGGAATAAAACTTTTGCGCTCAATCTCTTTAAACAAACTTACAAAACAAAGACAGAAAGTAACTTTGTGGTATCTCCGCTCAGCCTTTCATACGCATTGGCAATGACCGCCAACGGAGCAACAGGCAATACATTGAGTGAAATAAAATCAGTATTGGGTTTTGAAAACTATCCGCTGGCAGATGTCAATGCCTTTTATAAAAAGCTTACGAACTATATGCTTACAGCCGACGGACAGACCATTCTGGCTACAGCCAACTCGGTATGGGCTAATCAACACATTCCATTACTTCCCGACTTTATCAACGTGAATAAAGACAACTACGCGGCAGAGGTACAGAATGTAAACTTTGGTAATCCAAATACTGTACAAGAGATAAACCAATGGGTGAGTGACCAAACATACCGTTGTATTCCTGCACTATTAAACGAAACCAATCCGAACGATATAGTTTACCTGATAAATGCACTCTATTTCGACGGACTATGGCAAAGTGCAATGGGTGAATATCCGGAACTCATCTTTACTAATGCTGACGGAAGTAAAAGTACTGTTCCTGCCGTAACAGGTGGTTCTATTTGGGCGAAAAGGGAGTATTATGCCGCCGATAATGCCGAAATAGGAAGTCTTCATTATGGAAACGGTGCGTATAGCATGGTGTTTGTTTTGCCTAAAACAGAACAAACAGTGCAACAAACCGTCGAATCACTCACCCTCACACAGTGGAATGAGTGGATGGAAGGCTTAAAAAGCGGTTATATTATATTCGCAATGCCAACCTTTCGGTTGAACTCTTCGTACGATTTAGTAGACGATTTAAAAACGATGGGGATTCGATCAGCTTTTTCTTCTCCAAATAAAGAGTTTATGAATATGGTAAATCTTGAAGATATTTACATTAGCAAAATTGTGCAAAAGACATATATTGATGTAAATAAAAAAGGAACGACAGCTTCGGCAGCATCCCTTGTCAAAAAAATGAATGGAATGACTATTTTGCCTGAACCTACACAATTCTATATTGATCATCCGTTTCTCTTTGCCATCAAAGAGAATAGCACAAATACCATTCTCTTTATGGGAAGTGTGGAGAAACTGTAACATATACAAACTTTAGCATCTAAGATAGCTTCTTATAAGCTTCCCAAATTACTATCCCTGCGGCTACCGATACATTCAGCGAATGTTTGGTGCCGCACTGGGGTATTTCGATGCAGCCGTTCGAAGCATCTACCACTTCTTGTTGCACCCCTTTTACTTCGTTACCCAGTACGAAGGCATATTTCTTTGTTTTGTCAGGCAACCATTCGTCGAGCATGATACTCCCTTCGGCTTGCTCCACCGAGTAAACCGTATAACCCTCTTCCTTGAGTTTATTAACTGCTTCGAGCGAGTTATTAACATACTTCCAATCCATGCTTAATTCGGCTCCCAAAGCCGTTTTGTGTATTTCAGCGTGAGGAGGCTGTGCCGTAATACCACACAAATAGATACACTCTACCCTGAAAGCATCCGAACTGCGAAATACCGAACCTACATTGTGCAGACTGCGCACATTGTCCAGCACTATCACCAACGGAAGCTTATCTACCGTTTTAAACTCTTCCGCACTGAGGCGGTTCAACTCGGTTATCTTTAATTTGCGATGCATCATTCTTTCTACTTCTAAAGAGAGTGCAAAGATACTTTATGTTTTACGTACCTGCTAACAACCCGGTGAATAACTGTTTATAACCTGTGAATAGTCAGGGGAAAGAAAATGAAAAATAGTTCTTGCAAAGTTCAATAATCTATATATACCTCCGCAAAACCAACACTCCAAGAAAAGATAGCAAAAGTTTCAAGGGCTGTATAAACACTTTTTTCAACGCTATTTCACCGGTTGATAACCATAAAGTTATTAACTTTGCCACCTGTCAACAACCGGTTGATGAATATATACAATTAACTAATTATCAATTTATAAGTAATAACAATGCAAGTTGATAAACTAAGCATAAGTAGCTACAAGATACTAATAACTTAAAACACAACTATTCGTGCTTATTTTTATCCACACTATTAACCGACTAATATCACTACCATAGATTTTTAAAATTAAATAGAAAATAGAATATATATAATGAATGAACTCATAACTGCCATAGGGCAATTGAAAAAAGAAAAGAATGCCGTGATTCTGGCTCATTACTACCAGACCGGAGACATTCAAGACATAGCCGACTTTGTAGGCGACAGTTTGGCACTGGCACAATGGGCGGCACGAACCGAAGCCGATATTATCGTGATGTGCGGTGTGCACTTTATGGGAGAAACCGCCAAAATATTATCACCTTCCAAAAAAGTACTGGTACCCGACTTGGCAGCAGGCTGTTCGCTTGCCGACAGTTGTCCCGCCGACCGGTTTGAACAGTTTGTAAACCAACATCCCGACCATACGGTGATTTCGTATGTCAATACCACCGCAGCCGTAAAAGCATTGACCGATGTGGTGGTGACTTCTACCAATGCCAAACAAATTGTGGAAAGCTTTCCCAAAGATGAGAAGATTATTTTCGGTCCCGATAGAAATCTGGGGAATTATATCAACTCCGTAACCGGACGGAATATGTTATTATGGGACGGCGCATGCCATGTACACGAACAATTCTCGGTTGAAAAGTTGGTTAATTTAAAAAAGGAATACCCGCGTGCCGACGTGTTGGCACATCCCGAATGTAAAAGTGCGGTGTTGAAGCTTGCCGATTTCATTGGCTCTACGGCGGCTTTGCTTAAATATGCCATAGCAAGCGATAAAAACGAATTTATCGTTGCCACCGAATCGGGAATATTGCACGAGATGCAAAAGAAATGCCCCGATAAGAGATTTATTCCCGCTCCGCCCAACGACAGCACTTGTGCTTGCAACGAATGTAGCTTTATGCGCCTAAACACACTGCAAAAACTTCATGATTGCTTGCTCAACGAATCGCCCGAAATAGAGGTAGAACCCCAAATAGCCGACAAAGCGGTGAAACCTATTCAAAAGATGTTGGATATTTCAGCCCGACTGGGATTATAATGAAACGATAATGAGTGCAATAAGAGTAATTATCAGCGGCGGCGGAACCGGAGGACATATCTTTCCGGCTATCTCTATTGCCAACGCCATTAAAGAGTTACATCCCGATGCCGAAATTCTGTTTGTCGGTGCCGAAGGACGTATGGAAATGCAACGGGTACCCGATGCAGGCTATCCGATAGTAGGATTACCGGTAGCCGGGTTCGATCGGAAACATCTGTGGAAAAACATAGGGGTGATAATTAAATTATTGCGCAGTCAACGCATCGCCAAACAGGTGTTAAAGAAGTTTCGTCCGCAAGTAGCCGTAGGCGTGGGAGGATATGCCAGCGGTCCTACGTTGAAAGTAGCCGCATCGATGGGAATACCTACCCTCATTCAGGAACAAAACTCGTATGCCGGTGTCACCAATAAGTTGCTGGCACAAAAGGCAAGTAAGATATGCGTGGCTTACGAAGGGATGGAGAAATTCTTCCCTGCCGATAAGATTGTGCTCACAGGTAATCCGGTGCGACAAAACTTATTGCGTAAAGTAGGTCGCGACGAGAGTGCCGCACTCTTTAAACTGAATCCGTCTAAGAAAACAATCTTGATAGTGGGTGGAAGCTTGGGAGCACGTACGCTGAACGAAACATTTATCCAAGCGTTAAAAGTGATAAACGAACGCACCGACATTCAGTTTATCTGGCAAACGGGCAAAATCTATATAGAGCAGGTAAAGGCGGCTGTGGGCAAGACAAGCGATAACTTGTTTGTTACCGATTTCATATCCGACATGTCGGCTGCATATGCGGCATGCGATTTAATTGTTTCGCGCGCAGGTGCGGGAAGTATTTCCGAATTTTGTTTGTTGGGCAAACCGGTAATATTAGTACCTTCGCCCAATGTTGCCGAAGACCATCAAACCAAAAATGCTCTTGCCTTGGTGGACAGAGATGCGGCGATTCTTGTGCGCGATGCCGAAGCAAAAGAGAAACTTGTGACGACGGCTTTGGAGGTGGTGGTAAACGACGAACGCTTGCATACGCTTGGCGCAAACATCTCCAAACTGGCATTGCCTCATTCGGCTGAAATCATAGCGCGCGAAGTGATTAAATTGATACAAAACAAAGTAGTAGTATAATAAAAGCAATGAACATAGAAACCATTCAATCGGTCTATTTTGTAGGTGCGGGCGGCATAGGCATGAGCGCCCTGATACGTTATTTTCTTTCAAAAGGTAAAAAGGTGGCAGGTTACGACCGAACCCCCGCCGAACTTACCGAAGAGTTAATTAAAGAAGGTGCCGATATTCATTACGAAGAGAGTGTGGCACTCATCCCCGATGCCTTTAAAGACAACACCCGTACCTTGGTGATTTATACACCTGCCGTACCTGCCGACCATGCCGAACTGGTTTACTTCCGCAACGGAGGATTCGTTGTACAAAAGCGTGCCGAAGTGCTGGGCATCATCACCCGCGACAGCAAAGGGCTTTGCGTGGCGGGCACACACGGCAAAACCACTACCTCTACCATGGCGGCACATTTGTTGTACCAATCGCACGTGGGCTGCACGGCTTTCTTGGGAGGCATCTCGCAAAACTACCATACCAACCTTCTGCTCTCTCCTACCTCACCCTATACGGTTATTGAAGCCGATGAATTCGACCGTTCGTTTCACCAACTCTCGCCTTACATGAGTGTGATTACGGCAGTAGACCCCGATCATTTGGATATATACGGTACGGAAGAGGCTTATCTGGAAAGCTTCCGTCATTATACCTCCCTTATCCAACCGGGAGGCGCCTTGATACAACATACCGACATTGCTTTGCAGCCCCGCTTGCAACCGGGCGTGCAACTCTATACCTACGGACGCGATAAAGGCGATTTCCATGCAGAAAACATTCGCATAGGCGGCGGCGAAATCTATTTGGATTTTATAGCACCCCATACATGCATCCGCGACATCCGACTGGGTGTGCCGGTGAGCATTAACATCGAAAACGGTCTTGCCGCCATGGCATTGGCTCACCTCAACGGCGCCACGGACGAAGAAATCCGCCGCGGCATGGATAGTTTTAAAGGGGTGGAACGCCGGTTTGACTTTAAAATTAAAACGCCCGAACTGACTTTCTTGAGCGACTACGCACATCATCCTGCCGAATTGTCGCAAAGCATTCGCTCCATGCGTCTGCTCTATCCCGAACGCAAACTCACCGGTATCTTTCAACCGCATCTTTACACCCGTACCCGCGACTTTTACAAGGAGTTTGCCGAAGCTCTTTCGCTGCTCGACGAAGTGATTCTTACCGATATCTATCCGGCACGCGAACTGCCGATACCCGGCATCACCGCCGAGATTATTTACAATCACCTCCAACCGGGCATCACAAAGTATTTGTGCCGCAAAGAAGCGTTGCCCGCTTTCTTAGCTTCACATCCGGTAGAAGTGCTTATGGTGCTGGGTGCCGGCGATATAGAAGATTACGTAGAACCTATTAAAGAGATTTTGCTGAAGAAAGAATGAAATGGTTACGTCGCATATTCATCGTCCTTATTTTGTTGGTGATTACCGCTTATCTGGGCATCAGCGTAACGGCTTTCAACCGGAAAGACGTCGATACGGCGTGTAGCGACATTCGGCTGGTGATAAAAGATTCGGTGAACGCCGGCTTTATCACCAAGCGCGAAGTGACAGACCTGCTTTCGCGCAAAGGTGTCAACCCGATTGGCAAGCTCATGCAAAGCATCAATACCGAAAAATTGGAGAAAGAGTTGGCTGTCAATCCGCTTATCGACCGTGTGGAGTGCTACAAAACACTAAGTAACAAAGTGTGTGTGGAGGTTTATCAACGCATTCCCGTGTTGCGCATCCTACCGTCGGCAGGCGAAGGTTATTACATTGACAACAAAGGAACCGTGATGCCTTCGGATACCAAATGCGCCGCCCATATTTCCGTAGTCACCGGCCGTGTGGACAAAGCTTTTGCAACGAACGAACTTTATCGATTTGCCCTCTTTTTGCAACGCAATGCCTTTTGGAATGCACAGATAGCACAAATACATGTGCTTTCGGGACGCAACATCGAATTGATTCCGCGCGTGGGCAACCACATTCTTCACTTGGGACAGCTCGCCGACTACGAAAACAAGCTGGAACGTACCCGCCGCTTCTACGAACAGGCACTCAACCGCGTGGGCTGGAATAAATACAGCCGCATCAACGTGGAATTTTCCAACCAAATTATTTGTACCAAACGCGAACCTTTGAATTAAAAAAAGCATTTAGGAAGTTAGGTTTCTGAAACAGGAGAGTTAGGTTTCTGATTCCCTTGATTGACGTTTGCCGTTTCCGTGATTGGGATTTGCCATTCCCGTGATCGGCATTTCTGATTCCCTTGATTGACGTTTGCCATTTCCTTGATTGGCGTTAGCCGTTTCTTGATTGGCGTTTGTCGTTCCTTAGATAAAAATCGGCAATTTACTTTGTGGGTTGTTTTTTTACTAAAAAAACGGGAAGAAACCATTGCAGGCATCTTCCCGTTTCGTCTTTTATTAGTTAGCGATACGGTTTTTACATATACTGTCCCCAGTTTACGTTGCGCATGTCGCCGCTTTTAGCCAGTTCTACGTGCATGCCGAAGGCAGCTTGGAGGGCTTGCGGAGTTTGCGACTTGCCGTCGGTAAGTTTCAGGTAATCCCACAGGATGTTTTTGTAGTCGGGGTGTGCACAGTTTTCGATGATAGCTTGTGCACGCTCTTTGGGACTTTTGCCGCGAAGGTCGGCGATACCTTGTTCGGTAATAACCACGTTCACGGAGTGTTCGCTGTGGTCTACGTGCGACACCATCGGTACAATGGAACTGATTTTTCCGGCTTTGGCTTCGGACGGACAACTGAAGATAGAGATATACGCTCCGCGGGTAAAGTCGCCCGAGCCTCCGATGCCGTTCATCATCTTGTTGCCGCTGATGTGCGTGGAGTTGATGTTACCGTAAATATCGGCTTCGATAGCGGTATTCATGGAGATAACACCCAGTCGGCGGATTACTTCGGGATTGTTTGAAATTTCCGACGGGCGCAACACCAATTTGTCGCGGAAGAAATCCATATCGTCGTAAATGCTTTGCAGGCAATCGTTGGTGAGTGTGAGTGAGCAGGTGCTACCGAATTTCACACGGCCTTCGCGAATGAGTCCGATAACGGCATTTTGCAGCACTTCGGTGTACATTTCGAAGGCGGGAATGCTTTTGTCGCGTCCCAAAGCAGCCAGCACAGCGTTGGCAATGTTGCCTACACCCGATTGCAAGGGCAAGAAAGTCGACGGAATGATGCCTCGTTTCAGGTCGGCCGACAAGAAGTCGGCAACGTTTTGACCAATTCTTTCGGTGATAGGGTCGGCTTCGGCAAAGTCGCGTGCTTCGTCTTTCCAGTCGGTTTCTACCACGCCTACAATTTTCTTCGGGTCTACCTGAATATAGGTAGTTCCGATGCGGTCGCTTGATTTGTAAATAGGAATTTCGCGACGGTAAGGCGGGTCTTTCGGCTCGTACACGTCGTGCAATCCGATAGAATGTTTGGGATGTGCGGCGTTGAGTTCCACAATGATTTGGGGAGCAAGGCGGCAAAGAGTAGGCGAGATGCCTCCCGCTGCGGTGAGGTAAATCTTTCCGTCGGGAGTAACTTCGCACGCTTCGATGATAGCGATGTCTATTTTACCCATAAATCCGTAGCGTATCTCTTGTGCCATTTGTGACAAATGGATGTCGTTGTACGCAATCTCTCCGTTGTTTACTGCTTTACGAAAATCGGTGTTGGTGGTGTAGGGAGCACGGTAGCGAATGGCTTTTGCACGCGACAGGATGCCGTCGCACGATTCTCCCGTAGAAGCTCCCGTAAAAATGCTCACTTGAAAAGAATTTCCTTTGCTGTGTTCCGATTCGGCTATTTTAGCCAGTTCAGCCGTCACGGCTTTGGCGGTTCCCGCAGGTGTAAAGCCACTTAAACCAATGTTGTAGCCGTCTTTGATAAGGCTGGCAGCCTCGGCTGCCGAGATGTAATTTAATGCCATAATTATTTATAAGTTAAACGAATATTCGAGGCACAGATTTTTAAATATTGTACGATTTAATATTTCCGCTGTAATATTTCCGACCAAATAATGGCTTTGCGCGCCTCGTCTGCCGAATGTATGGCATATTCGGAGTCGGCGGCACTGTTGTTTTCTGCTTCGTTGTCCGTAGCGGCATCTGTTGGCGTGTTGCGTACGGAGTAGTCGGCGGGCGAACTGCCTACTTGATCGCCTTGTAAAAAAGGTCGGGGAGTTTTCTTTTTGGATTTTCGGGAAGATTTCGGCGGAGCGATAATCTCTTCGGGCGCATAAGGATTGTAAGGATGCGGGGATAAGACTTCCGCTTCCGTTTCGGGCGTTACTGTTGGAGGCGGTACATTTTTGTCCGCTTCTTGCTTGAGCTTCCGCACAATGCCAATCATCAGAATGGCACCAATCAGTAGAAATTGTATAATTCCATCCATACGCGGTTTTTTATTTGGCGGCAAAGTTAGCTATTATCTCCCAATATGCTAATTTTTTATGCATTAAAAAAGGGCAGCTTCACAGCTCCCCTTTATTTTTTTAACCTAAACCTTAACTATGAAAAAATCTAATGTTTCTTTCATTTGACAAAGTTGAAGATTAATTTTTCGTTCCGCAAAAGAGTTTGTTGAAAAGTTCCCGCAATTATGTATATTTAACAAATTTATAATATTTATATCTATTTTCAAAAAGGTCTCTTAGAGACTGTTTTGAATGGGGTGAAAGAGGAAGATTAGTCGGTAAGAAGCTTCGATAGATGAGTAATAAAAATATATCTCAATAAATTCAAAACGGTTTCTTATCTTTGCCCAAAGAATTAACCGGATATGAGCGAATTGAAGCAACGCACAGCCCACGGTCTGATGTGGGGAGGCATTAACAACGGTGTTCAGTTGGTACTGAACGCCGTCTTTGGTGTGGTATTGGCACGAATACTCAATTCCGAAGATTACGGTATGGTGGGACAGCTTGCTATCTTTACCGCTATAGCCAACACGTTGCAGGATAGCGGATTTACGACTGCTCTTGCCAATCGGCGCGAGGTGCGGCACGAAGATTACAATGCTGTGTTTTGGTTCAGCACGCTCATGGGGGTAGGCATGTATCTGTTGCTTTTCTTTTGTGCGCCGTTCATTGCCGATTTCTACGGCAATCCGCAAGTAACGCCGCTGGCACGCTATCTTTTTTTGGGCTTTCTGCTTTCGAGCATCTCGATAGCTCAAAATGCCTATCTCTTCAGGCATCTGATGGTGAAGCAAAGAGCGATGGCACAGCTTCCGGCACTGTTTCTTTCGGGCAGCATCGGCATTGTTTTGGCGTGGAACGGCATGACCTATTGGGGTATTGCCACGCAAACACTGACCTACATAGGATTTACCACCCTGTTTTATTGGCACTTCTCGCCGTGGCGACCTACGCTTCGGATAGACTTCCGTCCGCTGAAAGAGATGTTCGGGTTTAGCAGCAAAATGTTGGTTACCAACCTGTTTGTTCAGCTCAATGCTAACGTGGTATCTGCCCTGTTGGGGCGTTTGTATACCGAGAAAGAGGTGGGTTATTACACCCAAGGCAACAAATGGCACAGCATGGCGGCAATGTTTATCACCGGCATGATTGGCAATGTG
This sequence comes from Mediterranea sp. (in: CFB group bacteria), assembly GCA_031262385.1. Lineage (GTDB taxonomy): Bacteria > Bacteroidota > Bacteroidia > Bacteroidales > Bacteroidaceae > Bacteroides. Next base: position 10,850 of record JAISHU010000097.1, on the reverse strand, counting down.
GCACAACCCACGCTGGCGGAAGTGAGCGACAACCGCGACCGCCAACGTGCCGTGTTTCGCAAGATGTTGCGGTTTGCCGCTTTCCTCTCTTTTCCGATGATGCTGGGTTTGGCATTGATAGCACGAGAATTTATTGTGATTGTGATAGGCGACAAATGGTTGGATAGTGTGCCCATTCTACAGATGCTTTGCGTGTGGGGAGCGTTTGCGCCGCTGTCGTCTATCTATACCAATCTTATATTAAGTAAAGGGAAGTCCGACATCTATATGTGGAGCATCATCGTGCAATGTTGCCTGCAACTTATCGGTATTTTGTTGGTCTATCCTTATGGCGTGCATGCCATTGTTGCCCTTTCGGTCACCATAAACGTAAGTTGGATATTGGTGTGGCATTACTTTGTGCGGCGCGAAATAGGTTTGTCGTTGTGGCATGCGCTAAAAGACATGCTGCCGTTTTTGTTCATTACGCTGCTGACATTGGGTGTTAGCCGGTATGCCACACTCGGTATTCACAATGCCTACCTGCTGTTTGTCGCCAAAATAGGCATAGCCATTCCTCTTTATATCGCATTGATGTGGCTGAGCAATGCAAAGATATTCCGCGAAAGTGTGAGCTATTTGCAAATGCTGAAAGGGAAGAGAGCATTATAAACGTAATGATATTTTTCATACCTTTGCCGAATGAACGAAACAATCTCCATAGTAATGTGTACTTGTAACGGTGTGCGGTATCTGGACGAACAATTAGATTCGTTGTTGCGGCAGACCTATCCGTTCTACGAATTGATTGTACAAGACGATAGGTCGACCGATTATACGGTTGAAATCATACGCTTTTACCAACAAAAGTATCCCGACAGAAACATTCGCCTGTTTGTGAATCCCCAACGTATGGGTTACAACCTCAACTTCCTCTCCGCCGTGCAGCGAGCCACCGGCAAATACATTGCTTATTGCGACCAAGACGATATTTGGTTCGACAACAAACTCGAAGTGATGATGAGCGAGATTGGCGACGCACCCATGCTTGCCTGCAACTCCATTAAGATAGATAACAACGGTAAGGAATGCGGCATGCTGCATCCTTCTCCTCTTCCGTCTCCTTATCCGGTGTTGTATCTGTTGCTTTGTCCCTATGCGGCGGGGCACACCTTGCTATTTCGCAGTGACGTGCAGAGTAGGTTGAAGTTAATGATGAACAGTACCATCGAGGTCTACGAATTTGTAACCCAAATGGTTGCCACCACCATAGCCCCCATTCGGTTTATCCCGACACCTTTGGTGTATTGGCGACGACACAAACATGCCGCTACCCGCGATTTGGAGAGCAACAACCGGATGTTTGTCAGGAAATACGGCAGGCACAAAGGTTATGTAAAAGCAATAAAGATGTGTTCCGATACCACTGTTCGCAGGTGTATAAGCCGTTATTTTACGCGACTTGAGCAACTCTCTTTTTACGATGACACCGCAAGAAAAATGGTACACTATCTGGCAAAAGGCACTTGGAGCGGTTTCATAAGGGCTTGCATGCTTTGTTTGCGACACCACAAGAGGGTTGAGTTTCAATCCAAAGGAGTAACCCACTATCTGCGTGCTTTTTTCCGCCCGTTGTTTTTTATACGCGATATAAGTCTTAGTTTAAATCTTTTCCGGTAGTTATTTGAGAATACTTTCTGAATATTTTCTATACCTTTGTACCGATAATTGAGGGCAAATACCATCTAATATCTTGCCTTCTCTCTGTTTTTTATGCTAAACAGAATGAAAAATGGATACAATGAAAGTCGTTGTAATAGACAGCTCTAACTCCGGGCACAGAGAAATGTATTATAAACAGTTTGCCCGCACATGGAAAGCTATGGGCTGTAAAACTACACTGTTGGCACCTGCCGGCATAGAAATAGACGACACTAATATTGTTGTTCGTCCCCTTGCGTTGGCGCAATTGCGTCGTCTTCCTTCGAATAAACCGCTTAAAAAGCGGCTTACTATCTTGTATAATGCGTATGTACGACTACGCAATCTGCCTCGTTTATGGCGAAATATCAAGATGGAGCATCCCGACTTTGTCTTCTTTGCCTACTTAGACGATATATTACCTACCATTGCCCCGCTGTGGCTTTTCAATAAACTCTTTCCGTTTCATTGGGGAGGGCTGTTGATATACTCCGACCTGCCGTCTTATAAATGGTTTGTACCGGATGTTCGCCCGTTTTTGCGAAGCAAGTATTGCGTGGGAGTTGGGGTGCTCAACGAATATATTGTGGAACGCCTGCAAGTGTGGCAACCCCGCACCATGTTATTCCCCGACTTTACCGATACAACGCCTCCCGGCACCTCTTATCCGCTTGTGCAGGAATTGATACGAAAAGCCAATGGGAGAAAGGTGGTATCTATACTCGGCTCTATCGACTCGCGCAAAGGCATCGAATTGTTGTGCCGCAGCATTGATATGCTTAGCGAAGAGAGTTACTTCTTTTTGATAGCCGGCAAATCTGCACTGGTTGCCCAACAAGAAGAAGATTTGCGTGCGGTGGAACAGCGTCACGAGAACTGTCTGTTTGTTTTGGAGCGTATTCCCGACGAAGCTTGCTTCAACGCGCTGGTAGCAAACAGCGATCTTATTTTTGCAGCCTATCAACATTTCACCGGTAGTAGTAATTTGCTGACAAAGGCAGCTTATTTTCATAAGCCGGTGTTGGTTTCACAGGGCTATTGCATGGGTAAGCGGGTGGAGAAACTTCGTACGGGTGCGGTCATTCCCGAGAACAATGTAGAAGCTTGTGTCTCTGCAATTCAAAATCTCTGCTTCTCGCCCGGCATCGACGCAGCTTCGTTTGATGGTTACTATTCGCATCACACGGTAGAAAAACTGACGGATTGCTTGCGGCGATTTTTACCTCCTCCGGCAGGAGGAGGGGGTGGAAGCAGAAATGTTAGTTACAGATAAGGAACTACCCTATCGAGCTTCATACCGTTCGAACCTTTTATCAAAATGGTTTTTTGGCGGAGGTTATGTGTCTGAACGGCTTGTATGAGTGCTTCTACGTCCGGATATACCTTGAAAGGATGATGGACGGAAGCGAACTCGTTGCCTACCAGTACCACGTCTTGGAAACCGCATTCCACAATAAAGTCCACCAACAGTTGGTGTTCCGCCGTGCTCTCTTTACCCAGTTCCAGCATATCTCCCAGAATCAACATCTTACCGTCGGCTGTCAGGTTAAGGAAGTTACTGATAGAGGCGCGCATACTGGTGGGGTTGGCGTTATAGGCATCTATTATTAACGCATTGTAGGCGGTTTGTTGCCACTGCGAACGGCTGTTGTTGGGCAGATAGGTACGAATGGCTTTACTCATTAGCGCAGGTTCCACCTTAAAGAAGCGTCCGATACAGATAGCAGCCAATACATTGAGGAAGTTGTATTCGCCGATGAGGTGGGTTTGCACGTCGTGCCACATGCCCTCTTTGCCCGATTTCCAGCGGAAAGAGAGGTGAGGAGAGTTGCCGGTAATGACGCCGTTGACATACAGGTTGTCGTCGGAACCGTAAAACACGGGAATCAATCCGTCCGTCATCTTCATCAGTGCGTCGTTTTCGTGATGGATAAAGATGGTGCCGCTTTGGTGTGTGCGCAGATAGTCGTAAAGTTCGCCTTTGGTTTGAATGACGCCTTCCAGCGAGCCGAATCCTTCCAGATGCGCCTTGCCTACATTGGTGATGATGCCGAAGTCGGGTTCGGCAATCTCCACGAGTTCTTTAATATCTCCGGGACGACTGGCGCCCATTTCGATGACGCCCAATTGATGAACCTCTTTCAGACGCAGCAGTGTCAGCGGCACTCCGATGTGATTGTTGAGGTTTCCTTTGGTGTAGAGCACGCGGTACGCCTGACTAAGGATAGTGGCGGTTAATTCTTTGGTGGTGGTTTTGCCGTTGGTGCCCGTAATGGCGATAAGCGGTGTTCCCAACCGGCAGCGGTGATAGTTGGCAAGTTGTTGCAATGCCTTCAGGCAGTTGTCCACTAAGATGTAGCGCGCATCGTTGGCAGGGATATAATCCGCTTCGTCAACAATGACATAGGCACAGCCGGCTTCCAGTGCTTTGGCGGCAAATGCGTTTCCGTTGAATTTCTCTCCTTTAAGGGCAAAGAAGAGTGCATCGGGTGTACAGTTACGACTATCGGTTGTTACGTTTCCCCCACACGACAAATAGAGTTGATAAAGGTCTGTTGTTTTCATTTTTATTATAAGTTTTTGCAAAGTTAGTTATTATAATTGACAAACTTATTTATACGTGCAAAAAATTATATGCATACCCTTGTACGATACATAAACCTCACTACGTTAGAGCACAGCATTTTATAGCTTAGAAAGCCGCTCGGTAATCAGTTGCGCTATGTCGTCGTCGGCATGATAATTTTGTTGCAGGCTCAGCAGATACTGGCGTGCATCCAGTTTGCGGTCCATGGCTACATATACATCCGACAGCAGAATGAAACCGCGCGCCAGCCAATAAGTGTGCGGTGTGCTTTGGTCGATGAAATCCAATAGTTCTTTCTCGGCAGCGGCATAATCTCTTTGGAGGTAGAGTTGCCTTGCCACCAGATAGCGGGCTTCGGCACCGTAGCGGGTACGTGTATCTTTTTCGGCGATTCGCAAATCGTTCAGTGCCGATTCGGTTTCTTGTCGGTTCAGGTAAGCTTTGCCGCGATAATAGTGTGCCTCTTGCGTCAGTTCGGGGGTGAGTTTGCTTTCGGCAAGCAGTCCGGTGGCGGCATCCACGGTTTCGGCATCGTTGTTCAGTAGTACGGCACAACGTAGCCATCCGGTGGCAGCCAACTGTCGGCGTTCGGCGGTGGTGGCGCGTACTTTCAACAATTTATAGTCGTCCAGCGCATCGGCATAGCGTTTTTCGTCGAACAGCAATTCCGAGTGTATCACCAGCGCTTCTTCGGCAAAAGCTCCGTTGGGGAAGCTCTCCAAGTAGCGGCGCAGACTTGCTTCGCCATTCATTTTGTCTCCTTTTTGCACAATCTTTTCGGCGGCAAGATAGGTCAGGGTATCTTGTTCGCCTGCCTCCAATCGTTCGGCTCCCGGTAGCGAAGCGGTCAGCGTGGCATATTCGTCCACACGGTTGGCATCTACATAGATAGATTTCAAGTCGCGCAACGCCAGTCGTGCCTCTTCGCTGCCCGGATAGCGTTCGATGACTTGCCGGTAGGCTTCAATGGCGCGGTTGTAGTCGCCGTCTTGGTAGTAGAGCAGTCCCACTTCGGCGGCAGCTTTGCGGCTGACGGCGTTGGACGGATAGTTGGCAAGCAATGTTTGGAAGGTGGCGATGGCTTGTGCGTTTTGATTGTTTTGTACATACGAGCGTCCTTTCTCATAAAGGGCGTTTATCACATAGGGCGATGAGGGGTAGCGGCTCTCCATGCGATTGAGCAGGTTGACCTTTCCCGCATAGTCTTTTTGCAGACCTGCCACCAGCGCCAGTTGGTAAAGCGAATAGTCTCCCGTGCCGGCATTCATGCTTTCGGAGCGGGTGTAGTACTGTTTGGCTTCGTCAAAACGGCGTGCTTCCAGAGCGCAGTCGCCCAACCGGTTGTAAGCATCCGCCAATGCAGCGGGATTTTTTCCCTTCTCCGATTGCAGGTAGCGCTGAAAATAGTTTTGTGCCGAAGTGTATGCTTTGGAATGGAAAGCGATGTAACCCAGATTGTAGTACGCCAGTGCGTAGGTTTCGCCGTTACGGTCGGGAGTAAGACGCAGGTAGTCGTTGAAATTGTTGCCGGCTTCTTGCATCCGTCCCTGTCGATAATAGGTTTCGCCGCGCCAGTAGAGGGCATCGGCACGTACCTGCCTGTTGGAACCGGCTTGCAGGGTTTGGTCGAAATAGTTTCCGGCTTGCGCATAGTCGGCATTGGTAAATGCCTGTGTGCCGAGCCTGAAGAGTATGCGCTGTTTGGCATCGAGTATGGTGGCTCCGGGATGTGCGATGCGGTTAATGGATTGCAAGGCGGCTTCGTAGCTACGGGTATTCATATACACCTCTACCAGATAGCTGCTGACTTTGTCGGCATAACGCGAGGCGGGGAAATCATTCAGAAACTTTTCGAAAGCGGAGACCGACTGTCCGAAAGCCGAATAAGAGGTATCGTGAATGCTCAACGCATAGTTGTAGGCGGCTTGTTCTTTTACGTTGCGGTCGGCATCCGAAGCGGCCGCCTGTTCGAACGCCATGCGTGCGCGTGTTTTGTCCGACAGTTGCAGGTACGACAGTCCGATGTGGAGGTAAGCGTTTTGCGTCAGTGCGTCGTCGGCTGCGGCAGTCACCTCGCCCAGTGTGCTCACGGCTTTGGAGTAAACGGCATTCTGATAGTAGGCAAGTCCCAACATGTAGAGCGCATCGCGGCGGGGAGCGGCAGGGTTGCCGGCGAGATAGCGTTCAAAGGCGACCATGGCATCGTGATAGTTGCCTTCGCGGTAATAGGCTTCGCCCAGCACGCATTGCATTTGGGCATGCTGTTCGTCGGCATCCGAATATTGAGAGAGGTAGTTGCGTGCCACGCCGGCGGCTTCGGCGTATTTTTTCTGTTGCAGATAGATTTCACCTATATATATAGGTGCCGTACGGTTGTAGCGGCGGTCGTTTTGTACCGCCAAGAAGCCGGTGAGCGCCTCGTCGTAGCGTTGTTGTGCGTAGCGAACGTACGACAAGTAATAGGTACAGTCCGTGTCGTAGCGGCTGCCGGTACTGCGCACTGTTTCCAGCCATACGGCGGCTTCGGTGAGGTGTCCCGTCTTGAGGTAGCAGATTGCTTTGCGATACGTCATGTCGTCGCGTTCGTTATCGGGCAGCATGTCGAGTTGCGCCGAGCCAAACATCGCCAAGGCTTTGTCGTACGCCTCGTCGAAATAGTAGCTCGAAGCGATGAGCGTATAGATGCGGTTGGCATGCGGAGTGTCGGGATAGGTATCCAGATAGGCGCGCAGTCGCTCCACGGCATGCGCCTCACCAAGTTCGTAAGCGGTGCATACTTGCCGGTAGTCGGCTTCCATACGCCCGTCGGCGGCAGGCGCGGGTCGTCTTTCTACGGTTTGTGCGGAGGCTATCAGTGGGAGGCAGCAGAGCACTGCGACGATAGCTTTTGTCGACTTATTCATGGGTGTTCAATATTATGTGTAAACCTTTTCGGATGGATTCCAGTCCGAAGTCTTCGGGACGTATCTGTTCCAAGGGAATAAAAAAGAGTTCGGCGGCATCGTCCATTGCCCTGTATCGGGTGGTGTCGGTTACTTGGCAACCGAAAAACATGTCGAGGGTATGTACGGGCAGACCGGAGTAGACGTAGATGTTGGGTAACGAGAAGAGGTAGTCGGCACTGATTACTTCGAGTCCGGTCTCTTCTTTTACTTCGCGGCGCACTCCTTCCTCGGCGGTCTCGTCCATGTCGACAAATCCGCCGGGCAAATCAAGCGTGCCTTTAGCCGGTTCTTTGGCACGGCGACACACCAATAATTCCCGTTGTTCGTTCAGAATCAGGGCAACTGTGGCAGCCGAGGAGTTAAAGTAGTAGACAAATCCACAGTCGGCGCAACGTTTGGACTTTTCGTTGTTCTCCCCGAAGTGCGACGAACCGCACTTGGGGCAGTGGTGGAATAATGAAAGTGGATGGCTCATGGCTATGCTTTTTCAGGTTGCGAATGTAGCTATTTCTTTTCGGAAAACGATACCTTTGCGCACAAAGATAAACCCAATGAGAGGAATTACAGTCGTACGAAAAGCCTTTTCCGACCTGCTCCGCCTCTTTTTTCCCCGCTGTTGTGCGGTTTGCGGAGAGGCTTTAGCCGAAGGCGAAGAGGGCATCTGCCTCGGTTGCAACATGCAACTGCCGCGCACCCGTTATCATAACAAACCCGGCAATCCGGTGGAAAAACTCTTTTGGGGAAAGTTTCTGCCGGTGCATGCCACCTCTTATATCTATTATACCAAGCAGAGCCGATTCAGTAACATCCTCCACCTGATAAAATACGGCGGGCGAGCCGAACTGGGCGAATTGACGGGACGGTTTATGGCTGCGGAATTGCTTGCGGACGACTTCTTTGCCGGCATCGACGTCATTATTCCGGTGCCGCTGCACGCGCAAAAGCTTCGCAAGCGGGGTTACAATCAAAGCGAGCGCATCGCTTGCGGCATCTCGCAGATTACGGGCATACCGACAGACATTACTTCCCTGCAACGCATCGTAGCCAACGAATCGCAAACGCGCAAGTCGTCGATGCAGCGATGGGACAACGTCGAAGGCATCTTCCGCCTTTGCTATCCCGAACGCTTTACCGGCAAACACATTCTGCTGGTGGACGACGTGCTTACTACCGGTGCCACTCTGACTGCCTGTGCCGACTGCTTCGTCGGTGTGGAGGGTCTGTGCATCAGTGTGCTGACGTTGGCGGTAGCAACGGACTAAGGAGAATCATCCTACGCAACTATTTCTTCTTGAACCAACGGTAGAACCACCGCCCCACTTTTTCGTAACGCACGCTTTTGTTGACCAGCACCGGACCCGAGAAGGTGTGTATCTCTTCGGGGTCGCCCAACTGATCGGGGTAAACCACTATGAGGCTGTTGTTACTAAAGAACCGAACGATTTGCGAGGGTAGCTTCTCGAACGAGGCATCGTAGGAGATAGAGCCGTGACGTGCCGTCACCAATACCAGCAAATGGTCAAAATTCACCTGACCGGTAAGCAGCAACAGGTCGTCCCAGTTCTCCAACAACGAGTAATCCACCAGCGTCTGCGGGTAACGTTTGCTTATCAGCCGCTGCAAGATTGCCGTAGTCTCGGCATTTGCAAAGAATTGCACGCGGCAACCCAGCGTGGAACCGATGCGACAGCAATGCTCCACCCACGTACCGAAGCCGGCTTCGTATTCGGCTTTGGCAGGCACTGCCACCACAATGCGGCGAATGGTGTTGATAGGTATGATGAAGTTGGCTATCATAACCTCGCGCCGCAATCCTCTCAGCAGATTTTCAGCCAACAAACCGAAGAACGAGTCGACCATGTTGTTTTTGCGGTGCAGACCGATAATGACGTTGGTTACATCGTTCTCTTTTGCGGTGTGGATAATGCCCGAGGGAATGTTGATGTCGAAACGACTGATCTCTTTCAGCGTAACGCCTGCCGATGCAACAATCTTCGCCGCAGTGCGCAGGTGACGTTTGCCTTGCAACAAGGTGTTGGCAGAGGCATCAATATCGTTGAGCACACTCAACGCCAGCAGATTGTCGGGCTGCTTGGGGTCGCGTATCAGCAATGCAAGGCTCATCAGGTCTTCTATGTTATCGGGGTTGGCCACCGGTATCAAGATCCGTTCTTTGCGCGAAGGCTTTTTATCGGTTTCTATCTGTATGCCCAACATTGCCATTTTGCGCGAAGCTTGTTCGGTAACCAGCGAACTGACAATGCAAGTTACCAATATCAGCAAAATAGTACCGTTGAGCACATCTTCGTTGAGCAGACGCGACCCGTCGGGCAACACAATGCTGTTGCCCACCAGCACTGCTGCCAAGGTGGCTGCCGCACGGGCACTGCTCAGTCCGTACATCAGTTTTCGCTCAAGTGCCTTCATCCGATAGGCTTTTTGCAACACCCACACAGCAAGCCATTTGCTGAGCAGGGATACTGCAATCATCACACCGGCGACTTTCAACGCGTCGCCCGGACCGAATATCACATCCATATCGATGAGCATCCCCACCCCAATTAGAAAATAAGGAATGAAAAGAGCGTTGCCCACAAACTCCAGATGATTCATCAACGGCGATACGTGCGGAATGAGACGGTTGAGTACCAAGCCCGCCAAGAAAGCACCCAGAATGCCTTCCATGCCGATAAGCTCCATGAGGCCGGCACCCAAAAACACCATTGCCAGCACAAAGATAAACTGCATGACGTTGTCGTCGTAACGACGGAAAAACCAACGTCCGATGCGGGGGAAAAAGAAGATAATCAGTCCGCCCAACACCAACACCTTTATCACCATCCAGAGCAAAAACATATCGGACACATCGCCCTTGAACATGCCGCTTACCATAGCCAACACCAACAGCGTGAGAGTGTCGGTAACGGCGGTACTGCCCACGGCAATGCTTACGCTACGCTGACGCGTCAAACCGTAACGAATCACAATAGGGTAAGATACCAGCGTGTGCGACGCATACATACTTGCCAACAATAGAGCCGTGAGAAAGCCGTAGCCCAACGTCATCATGTTGGTGAGCAGACCCAACCCCATGGGAATGATAAAAGTGAGTACGCCCAGCACACCCACCTTAACACGGTTCTTCTTAAAGTCGCCCATGTCCATTTCCAAACCGGCAAGAAACATGATGTAGTAAAGCCCCACTTTGCCGAACAATTCAAAGCTGCTATCGCGCGACAGCAGATTCAAACCATGCTCGCCAATGAGTACACCGGCTAAAATCATGCCTATGATGTGGGGAATACGAAGTTTGTTGAGGAGGATAGGTGCAAACAAAATGATGAGAAGCACAAGGAGAAATATCCATGTAGGGTCGGTTATGGGAAGTTCTATGGGTAAATGAAACCAATCCATAAGTATCAAATTGAGGGTTTTGTGTGGCAAAAGTACAAATAATTGGGGATTTTTCAAAAGATTAGAAAGTAATAACGCGAGTGAACGGTGAATCGGTGCGTCTTTTCTCAAAAAAAGATACCCGATTTTTGCCTTCAGCTCTTCAGCCGGCTTGCAACGCGTTATCGGATAGCGAGTTCGGCTGAAAGATATACCCTGAAAGTAAAAAATCCGCATTTAGTCGT